>JBMNTU010000050.1:0-16750 GCA_050945895.1 Christensenellaceae bacterium
CTCGTTTACCATATTACTGCATACACTCCTTGATTGATTCTTTTCCAAAATCATTATATCAAGTGTGTATCTGTGGGAGGCGCCTTCTGGACGCCTCCCTTTTGCCAATGATTATTTTACACTAAGTTATTTCATATATCTTGTGCCAACATCTTCCAAACAGTTTATGCTGTAAGGCTAGGCCTTGTTTTTTATAGGCAACGCGAATTTTCCGGAAAAATCTACGCCGGCTCTAAAGAGTCATTCCACCGTTTCTTTTCCCCCCGTGTTTTTTCCCTGCCCCATATTACGCGGCAACACAAGGCTGAGCACAATTGCGACGATAAATACGATTGCAACACTGTTGCTTCCCAATACTTCCTGCACAATCTCCGGGAAAATGCCGAAGATCTCCGGCACCTGTGTAAATCCGATGCCAATTGCAATGGAAAGCGCCATGATTGTCACATTCCGCTGGCTAAACCCGCAACGCGACAGCATTTGAATACCAGTTACCACAATGGACCCAAACAGCATGATTGTGCTGCCGCCCAGAACCGCATCCGGCAAAGTGGCAAAAAATGCGCCAATGGGCGGGAAAAGCGCCGCGACAATCATACAGGCGGCGCCTGTCATGATGGTGAATCGGTTTACAACTTTGGTCATGGCGATCAATCCCACGTTTTGGCTAAACGACGTTACCGGCAGGCAGCCGAACAGGCTGGATAGGCTGCTCGCAAAGCCATCGCAGGCAAGTGCCCCAGAGATTTCCTTGTCCGTGACACGGCGCGAAAGGCCGGATTCTACCATTGCGGTGGTGTCGCCTATTGTTTCTGCAGCAGAGACGAGAAAGATGACTGCCACCGAAAGGATGGCGCCCGGATGGAATTTTGGCACATAGGGCATAAACGTTGGCAACGAAACCGGTTCCGCCGCTGCAATGATGGAGAAATCTACCGCACCCATCGCTATTGCCGCGACATAGCCTACGATTAAGCCAAACAATATGGAAAGCTGTTTCCAGAACGATTTTAAAAAAATCTGGAATAACAGGCAGGATACCAGCGTTATTGTTCCCAGCAGCAGGTTTTGGGCAGAGCCAAAGTCCGGATTGCCCGTACCGCCGCCAAAAGAGGACGCGCCCACCCCCAGCAGCGAAAACCCGATTGAAGTAACGACGGATGCCGCGACCACCGGAGTAATGATTTTGTGCCAATATTTTGCGAGCAGGCCAAGGCAGCCTTCTATCAGACCGCCAACAAGAACCGCGCCCAACACATACTCGTACCCAAACTGTATGCCCACAAAGCAGAGGATGGTAACAAAAGTGAAGCTGACACCCATTACAATGGGCAGGCGCGCACCTATTTTCCATAAGGGATAGAGTTGGATTAGCGTGGCAATTCCCGCAATAAACATGGCGTTTTGCACAATCATGGCACGCTCCTGTGCGGAAAGGCCCACCGCAGATGTTACGATGATAATAGGCGCGATGTTTGCCACAAACATTGCCAACACATGCTGTAGCCCAAACGGAATAGCCTTACCGAGCGGGACATATCCATCCAGTCGGTAAATGTTCTTGATATCGAATTTGCTCCCCATATTATCCCCTTTCAACGCTCCAACCGTCTGCGCCTTTTTGCATACTCCCGCAAGCAACCGGCGTTGTTATATGCAACACGCCTCACAGGTATTATAGGTTTTTATTTAGTTTGCAGTCAACATTTCTTTCGCATTCCCCAGAGGGCACGGCCCAACAATTACCATTTGCTTTGCCATATATCTGGACTACCGGCTTTTTTTATAGTAATATGTTTCTATGCTGGAGATTTGTGGCATATCCTGCCCGACAGTTTTTCGGTCGGATAATCTGTGCTTGGGGGAGGGATACCATGGAAGAAAAGGGTACATTTAAGCCTTTCATTCCTGCAGACAAAGTCATGCCGGAGCTGACAGTGTTTTCGATTGTGCTCGGCGTAATCCTTGCCGTGGTGTTTGGTGCGGCAAACGCATACCTCGGGCTGCGGGTGGGGCAGACCATCAGCGCGTCTATTCCTGCGGCGGTCATTTCTATGGGCCTTGTACGCGGCATATTCAAAAGAGACTCCATACTGGAAAATAATATGGTACAAACCATAGGCTCTGCGGGCGAGGCGGTTGCAGCAGGCTCTATTTTTACGCTCCCGGTTTTTTTCCTGTGGTTTTCCGAATGGGGAAAAGGCATGCCCAGCTACCTTATGATTACGCTCATTGCGATGGCAGGCGGAATACTGGGCATTGTTTTTATGGTGCCGCTGCGGCGGGCGTTGATTGTGAACGAACATGAAACGCTTCCTTATCCCGAGGGAACAGCGTGCGTCGAGGTGCTGCGCGCGGGTGAAACGGGTGGAAGCAAAGCGAAAACCACCTTTTTGGGCGTAGCCATGGGCGCAGGGTTTAAGTTTTTTTCGGATGGGTTCAAGTTGTTCCCCTCCAGCCTGCAATGGTCGCCGCCTGGCTTCAAAGGGCTTGGTGTTGGCCTGGACATTCTCCCTGCGCTGACAGGAGTGGGTTACATTATCGGCCCCCGCATTGCGGCGTTTATGTTTTCTGGCGGCCTTCTGGGATGGCTGTGTATTATGCCGTTAATCTCTTATTTTGGATCTCTTTCTCCCGAGATTGTCTACCCTGGCCTCGTCCCGATTGCAGATATGGGCGCGAATGAATTGTGGAGCAACTATCTGCGGTACGTGGGCTCGGGGGCGGTGGCGTTTGGCGGTATATTCGGCCTGTTTACATCGCTGCCCATGATTGTAAAATCGTTTGGCGCTTCTGCCAGAACATTGAAAAAAGGCGCGCGAAGCAGCAATGTAGAACGCACCGACCAGGATATTTCCCTGCGTGTTTTGGGCATGATTGTGGCGGCGGTGCTGATTGTGCTAGTGGTTGTGCCGGCAGTGCCCATTAATCTGTTTGGCGCGCTGCTCATTCTTGTGTTTGGCTTCTTTTTCTCCTCGGTGGCCTCCCGGATTGTAGGCCTTGTGGGCAGCAGCAGCAGCCCTGTTTCGGGAATGACTATTGCCACGCTGCTTATAACAACCCTTATTTTTATTGCCATCGGCCAGACAGGGCAGGACGCCATGATTGCAATCATGTGCATTGCCAGCGTTGTTTGCATTATTGCCGCCATTGCGGGGGACACGTCGCAGGACCTCAAAACCGGATATTTGTTGGGGGCGACTCCCAAAAAGCAGCAATGGGGTGAAATGATTGGCGTGGTGGCTGCTGCGCTTACCATTGGCGGCGTACTCATACTGTTCAATTCGGCATGGGGGTTTGGCAGCAGCGAATTGCCTGCTGTGCAGGCCACGCTTATGAAAATGATTGTGGAAGGCGTTATGCTGGGAGACCTTCCGTGGGTATTGGTGTTGGCCGGGGCAGCCATCGGGCTGGTGCTGGCTATCTTAAGGTTGCCCGTACTTGCCGTTGCCATTGGTCTCTATCTGCCCATCAGCCTTACCTCTGCCATCATGGTTGGCGGCCTGCTGCGGCTTATCGTTGAGCGCGTGCTGGAGCGCAAGGGGGAAAATGGCGTTCTTTTGAACAGGGAACGGGTGGAAGGCGGAGTGCTGTATTCCTCTGGGCTCATCGCCGGGGAAGGCCTCATGGGTATTTTGCTGGCAGTGTTTACTGTGTCGGGTGTGGCCCTTACGCCAGTTGCAGAAGGCACCATATTTGGCCCGGGGCTAAGCATTGCGGCCTTTGCCCTCCTTGGATTTACGGTGCTTAAAAGCTCTCTTTGGAGGAAGCGGGCATAGCAATGGCGATTCGATTAAAAAGCAGAAAAAACCTGCTGGACATGGTTCCGCAAAAAAACGCAAAGTACGAATGGCAGCTGGATGAAACAACCGGGCGGGTGCAAATCACTGTAGAACGCAACAGTATGATTGAACGTGCAGTTCGAAAGTTTGCGAAAACGCCTAAAACGCTTACTGTAGACCTGGACAATTTTGGGAGCTTTGTCTGGCAGATGATAGATGGAACGCGCGACATTCATGCCATCGGCAGGCTGGTAGCAGATGCTTTTGGAAAAGAAGCGGAGCCGTTGTATGAGCGCCTGGGCGGGTTTATGAACCTGCTCAAAAACAACGGGTTTATCAACTATTCCTATAACCGTTAACCAGTAGTAAAAGCCAAGAGACATTTGAAACTGCTTGATTTTTTGGATAGGTATAAGCAAAAAACTTGTGATTACCCTTTACCGGGAATCTGAGAGCTCGTATTTTTGCTTTATCCTGTCTATTTTTTTGCCCCACGGAACAAGCACCAGCACCAGGAATATAACAGTGGATGCTGCATGCGCCAGGTTGAGGGGAAGGCCCGCCAAATACGCGGCGGCAACGCTTGCGGGCGTTACCTGTTGCACAAAACCAATTAAAAAATACGAATCCATTACGGCGCCAAACAGGAGGGAAACCGCCGCGCCGTAAATATAGATACCCAACTTGCTTTTAAATAGAACGGTTTGCCGCAGGCTTCCGGCAAGGTAGCCCGCAAGCCCCCACGCATACATTTGCCAGGGCGTCCACGCGCCCTGCCCGAAAAACATATTGGACGCAAGGGCTGCAAAGGCCCCCGCTAAAAAACCGTTTTGCTTTCCAAAATACAGCCCGGCAACAATGACAATCGCAGTGACCGGCTGAAAATTTTGGATGGGCCCAAAAGCGATCCGGCCGATAACGGCAATGGCTGTAAGCACAACGATGGGCATCATGTCCCTTGGCCTTGGTTTTTCCAGCTCGTACCGGAAAAAAAACGGCAGCAGGGACAGCACGACAACGGCAGCCGAAAGCAACGCGGCATAATCTGTTTTAAACAAGGCGCAAAGCACCAAAACAGCAGGTACGGCAACCAGCACAGCCGGTTCTATAATTTTCAGGGTGTTTCGCATTTGCTTATTTCCTCTATTGTGCTGCATTCGTCCATGATTCCCCGGGTCATCCTGCTTGCGCTGGTTGTATAAAAGGAATTGGTGCGGAAGAAATCGTCCGCAGGGCTTTCTGCTATTACACATCCCCGAAAAACCATCGAACAATGGGTTGCGTACTTTGCTGCAAACTCCAGGTCGTGTGTTACAATCACGATGGTTTTTCCCTGCGTAACAAGGGTCTGGAAGGCCTGGCCGAGCTCCGCTTTGGAAAATGCGTCCAGCCCCTTGACAGGCTCGTCCAACAGCAGCAGATCGGGCTCCAAAAGAAGCAGCTTGGCAAGCGCCGCTTTTTGCATCTCTCCGCCCGAAAGGTCGTACGGATGCCGTGCAAGAAGGCCATCCAGCCCCATCATGGAAACGACGCGCATAATTTCTTCTTCGCTTGCCTGCGGTTTGTGCTCTTTTAGGTCGTCCATTAGCGTATCGCAGACAAACAGTGTTTTAGGGTTTTGGTAAAGCATCCCTATATTGAGGGTACGGCTCCATTTCAGCCTGCCGCGGGCAGGCTTGAAAATGCCCGAAAGCACCCCCAGCAAAGTGCTTTTGCCGCTTCCGTTTCCCCCGACGATGCAATGGAGCGTATTCTCGCGGATTTCGAGGTCCAACCCCCTCAGCGCAAAATCATCCTGTTTTTTATACCGGTGCCAGATGTCCTTTGCCTGCAATAGCGTTTTTGCATTTGCTTGCGCCGGCTTTTGCGTCCTGCAAAGGGGCGTTTGCTGCATGGTTTTTTCCAGCCAGTCCCTTCCCTCCCGCACGGTAAGGGGCAGCGGGCCTTTTGCCCCGCATTTGCATGCGAGCCGGGCGGGGGCAGGCAAAGCCGCGCCAAATTCTTTTGTAGATGGGTTGGCGGTTGTGTGCAAAAATTCTGCAAAGCTGCGCGGCGGCCCGGAAAATCCAGCCGCCCCGCCGTCCATATAGACCGCTCTGCCGCAAGCGGGAAGAACGTCGTCCAGGCGATGTTCGGAAAGGATGACCGTTTTGCCCAGCTCGCTGTTGATGCGCAGGAGCATTTGCAAAAATTCTTTTGCGGCAATCGGGTCGAGCTGTGCCGTAGGCTCGTCCAGCACGACGATCTCCGTTTGCATTGCCGTTATCGCCGCCAGGTTCAATATTTGCTTTTGCCCGCCCGAAAGCTCGAAAACGCTTTTGTCGAACCACGATTGTATGCCGAAAAAATGAGCGGCCTCCGCAACGCGCCTGCGAATGGTTTCCGTATCGATCCCGAGGTTTTCCAGCCCAAATGCCAGCTCGTGCCAAACGGTATCCGTCACGATCTGGCTGTCCGGGTCCTGCATTACAAAACCGATGGTCCGGGCAGATTCCCCGGCCGTAAGGCCGGCTTTGCCGCCAATCATAATTGCGCCGCTCCTTTTGCCTACAGGGGCGATTTCGCTTTTCAGGCTGCGAAGCAGGGTCGTTTTGCCGCTTCCGGATTTTCCGCACAGTAAAATATATTCCCCCGCTTGCACCGTCAGGTTTATGTTTTTCACTGCGGGCGTTTTTCCGTTCGGATAGGCAAACGAAAAATCCCGGATTTCTATCAATGCCACCGGATGCGCTCCCTTCCTTCTAAAATCAGCGGATAAAACAGCAGCAAGGCATAGGGAATATACAGCCATGCTTCGATGTTTACCCCCGCAAGCGCCGGATAAAACAAAAACCGGTTGGCCTTCCCCAAAATGACCGCTACGCTGGCAGCAACAAGCGCCCCAACAATAACGAGCGATAAAACATCGTGCCTACCCATCTTATACCTCGAAAAGGACGTGCGTTTTTTGGAGCCATACCCCCTTGCACGCATGGAATCGGCCGTGTCGATGCTGTCTTCCATGCTCCAGCTCATCAGTATGCCCGTCATCCGGACGCTGTTTGCAATGCGTCTTTTCCTGTCGCCGCCCTTTGAAAGGGCGGCCTGCGCATTGCGGATCTGCTCCATTTTATACGAGGTTTGCGGAACCCATTTCAATATCATCGAAGCCACAAGCGCCGATGTGGGCGCTATTTTTCCAAACAGGTACAAAAATTTGTCGTTCGTCATAAGCGCCTGATAGCAGCCAAACCAGATGATGACGCAAAGCAGCATCCCCCCCGAACACAGGCCAAACACAAGCGCCTCCAGCGTGAACGGACTATTTCCCATCTGAAATAAAACAGTTGACCCCCGGTGGTTGAACACGGGGTTGAGTATAACGACGACAGCAAATAATACCAGCATCCATTTTAACATAGACAGGTATTTTGCCCCCCCGTTCAGGTAAACCGAATAGGCGCTGCCCGCTGCAAACGAAAGCAGCACAAAAAACGGCTGCATCGTCAGCATGCTGCAAACGATGACCGAACAGATGTAGGTGAATAGTACCACGGGATGGTAGATCAGGAAAATGTGCCGCATAAAAATATCAATTTACTCAAACGTAGCGCCAACATCCGGGCCGCCGTCGCAGGTATATATCCATAGGATAGAATCGCCGTCCTCCAGTATATAGCTGGCACAATCGACCATGGCATATTCATCGTTCACACTGTACAGCCAGCCGCTCATTGCGCCGCAATCTCCGCCGCCAAGGGAATTGATAGACGCCACATAGCCTGCAGAATCGTCAAACACAATGCCCGTTTCCACGAGCGCGTCGTACACCGTGCTGCCCTCCTGCAACGCCACAGAAGCGTTGTCCAAAATTTTTCCGTCCGCAGATACCGCAGCAGCCAGCTCTGGGTCTGCATCCAGTACGGTTGAACAATCGATAGATACTGTACAGGTTAGGGTACCTTCCGATGCAGGTGCTTGCGCAGCGCTTTTTGCAGTGCATGCAGAAAAGACGAGCAGCATCAAAACCAGCGACAAAATAGCGGCTAAAACTTTCTTTTTCATAGTTCGTTTTCAATCCTTTTCGTTATAATCTTATTGACACAAGTAATACTTGTACCGGTACACATATTGGCCCTGCCGAACCAGTCATAACGATTCAAATAAAAAAGCAGCCTGCGGGCTGCGCCATATAAAAAAACAACATCGTCTTCTTCCGCAACCCAAGAATCGTTATGTAGGCCTGTTGGTAAGTCTCCTGGCTTATGCTTCATCCGCAATGGCGCCTTCCCGCCCGGGCCGGGCAGTGGCCTTGCCATTTTGTCATGCATTTACAGTTGTGGTTTGCAGCGCCGGATTTTAACCGGCTTCCTCGTTATTCCTTATGGAACCAACAGGCAGATATTTAATTAATGCTATTGTACCTTATACCCTGCAATACTGCAAATAGTTTTATTTGTTTGCCGGGGCTGGGTAACGCTTTCTTGTTCGTTACACCACTCATCTATCACTTTAACAAAAGTATTTGTACACGGGGATTGTTCTTTTCCGCTGTTTGCTTTACTATAATATGAAAGTATTGATGCAATCGGAGGCCGGTATGTGGCATAAAGGGCTGGTTGAAGAAATGATGAGGTGCGCAAACAAGCAAAAAGCGGCGGAGATGAGCGCCTATATGCGGGACCTTTTTCCGTTCCTTGGTGTGCAGACGCCCGTGCGAAAAAAGATATGCGCTCCGTATTTCAAGGAAGCAAAAAAGGAAAAATCGGCGGACTTTGTTTTTACAGACTTGTGCTGGCAAAACGACTACCGCGAATTCCAGTATATTGCCAAAGACTACCTGGTGTTGCAGCAAAAGCACCTTACTGCAGGCGATGTGCCCAGGCTAAAGGAATATATTACCACAAAATCCTGGTGGGATACTGTGGACGGGCTGGACAAAGTCATGGGCGACCTGGCGCTTTTGGATCCAACAGTAAACGAGATATTGCTCAAATGGAGCAAGGACGACAACATTTGGCTGCGGCGGGTGGCAATCGACCACCAGCTTGGCAGAAAGAACAAAACCGATACAAAAATACTGGCGCAGGTGATCCGGAATAATTTTGGGTCGGACGAGTTTTTCATCAACAAAGCAATCGGCTGGAGCCTGCGCGAATACAGCAAAACAGACCCCGATTGGGTACGGGGTTTTATCGAGCAAAATAAAGACAACATGGCGATACTGAGCATTCGGGAGGCAAGCAAGTATATTGAGTGAGCTTTAGGGGGCTTTGGGCAATAAGGGCACATAGTTGCCTTGTTTTGCACAAATAATACTATTTGTGTTTTTTTACGCCTAAAAAGAAAAGTTTACTTGACAAACGAATGCTCGTTCGTATATTCCTGTGGTATATCCACAAGCTAGGGAGGTAGTATATGACCGAACACACTTTGGGTACAAAATATCCGCTGACAAAGGCCGATTCTTCCAGCAAAACAAAGGAACGAATTTTACTGAATGCTACAACCGAGTTTGCAAAAAGAGGCTACGACGCAGTCTCTATGAAGGAAATTGCAGACGCATCCGGCATAAAAGTGGCATCGCTGTACAACCATTTTACAGGCAAGGAAGAACTGATGGATGCCGTTTTAAGCCGCGTCGAATATTTATATATGCTTTACTTCAAGCGGCTGGATGCTGCACGAGATACCGTGGACTCTTTTCCTGCGTTGGTGGACAGCATGTTTGTGGAACTGAAAAATGTTGTCGATATTTTTACATATTATGCTTTCAGCCTGGTGCAAACAGAGCAATTCAACAACGAAAGGGCTGGGCAGATTTACAACGACGTTTTTTTGGAATACAGCATAAACTATATCAAAAACCGCTTTGACGAGAGCGTTGATAACGGCTGGGCCCAGCCGTTTGACACAAAAATGATGGCGACACTGCTGATGCATAGCGTATTAATTGGCATGAATGTACGGGTGCAGGCAGACTTTGGCCGCCATGTAGCCTACGACGTGACAGATATGTTTGCAGAGCTGCAGAAATATATTGTCGATAATGTCCGGCAATAAAAAACAAAGCTCGTGCCGTAAAGAAAAGAGTGTGGATAAATCATGGCAATGATCAGGGAATGCCTGCCGCCGGAATCAAGGGAATATATACCGTCGGCAAAAGGCAAATGGCTGCCGCGTAGCGAAATCAGCGAAAAGCTGGATAAGGGACTGCAGTCTTCGTTATTATTGGTTACAGCAGGCACAGGCTATGGGAAAAGCTACAATGTTGCGCATCATGTAAAAAACTTGGATTGCCGGCTGATATGGATGCGCCTCAACAGGCTGGACCGGATTGCCCCGCGCTTTTGGGACCGGTTTGTCCATGCGGCGAGCCTAGAAGTTCCCGAAATTGTTAAAGATATAAAACAGATTGGATTCCCGGATACGCTGGCCAGGTTTGACAGCTTTTTGCGCACCTTTATTCGGGAAACATTTGCAGGGCGCAAGGTGGTATTGGTTGTGGATAATTACCATAGCATATACGGCTCGGAGAGTGCTCTTTTTTTCGAATACCTCGCAGAAGCAAATGTTGACAATTTCTGCCTGCTCCTTATTTCAGAAGTAAAAACCGATCTGGAAATAATCGAAAGACGGGCAGCGGATGACGTTTGTGTAATAGACACGCAGGATTTGGCATTTTCCCTGGAGGAAACGCAGGAGCTTTTTAAGCTGCATGGGGCAGACCTTTCGGTAAGCCGGTTGAAGCATATCCACGCGCACACCGAAGGTTGGCCGGTGGCAATTGACTTGCTGGCAACCAACTACCATCAGGCCGTTTCGGATGAAATACGGGCAGAGATGAATGCTTCGGCTGTTTCCAGGATATTTGAGCACGAAATGTATGGCGGTTATGTTTCCAAGGTGCAGGACGCACTAATAAAAGCTTCCCTGCTCAACGAATTTTCTCTGGGCATATTTAAGGAGCTGGGGTTTGATATTGAAGAGATTTACGGCGTTATCAATAAAAACCAGTTTATAAAGCCCAGCGGAATGAACCAGATGTATACATTCCAGAACATGTATCGGGAGTTTTTGCAGGAAAAAGCACTGCTGATACCCACACATGAAATAGAAGCGCTGTATATGGCGGCGGGAGACTGGTTTATGAATCAGGACATGATTCCCGATGCAATAGAGGCCTATGGAAAATGCGGCAACCACGAAAAATTGCTGGAGGCAATCTGCCGTTACCCCGTTACAATAAACCGCAACCTTGCCGACTTCATTTTAGAACATCTGAAAATGCTGCCAAAATCTATGATCGACGAAAACCCAATTGTCGAATATTTGGTTGCGGCGGTTTACCTAAACAATGCCGATATACAAAAAGCCCATACGCTGCTTACAGAGCTGGAGCAGAAATTTTCCCCAAAAAAGGACGAAAAATCGCGCGCTGCTCTGGGAGAAGTATATATTTCTCTTGCGGCAATCGCGCTCATCGAAAACCGCGTAGATTTTGTAGAATACTATAAAAAAGCATGCAGCTGCCTGCCGAATGGAAGCAATATACAGAAAAAAAATATGATGATGATTGGCGCATGCAATACTATAATGGTTGCTGAAAACAAAGAGGGCGCGCTACAGGAATACGAGGCGTTGATGTTTGAAGCAGAGCCCTATATTGAACATGTGATGAACGGCGGTGGGCGTGGATTGGCAAATTTATTTGCGGCAGACGCAGCCTATTACACATTTGATTTGGATCGGGCAACCGAGCAGGCTTACCAATGTATTTATAAAGCAAGAGAACATGAACAGCATGATATTGTGCTGGATGCATACGGTGTTTTGGCAAAAACCGCAATGATGCGCGGGCAATACGATGTGCTGATGAAGCAAATGGATGAAATCAATCAATACTATGAGCAGCACGACCTTTTGGCAATGCACGAAATGCGGGATATGATGAACGGGTGGTTTTACGCCAAAATGGGGGACTGCGCAAAGGTTTCGCCCTGGATCAGGCAGGGGCGCTTCAACGATTTCGAACACACCCCCATTATGATGGGGTACGAAAAGCTGGTAGACGCTACTTGCTTTGCATTTGAAGAAAAATATGACGAAATGATTGCTTTGCTTGGCAGAATGCATGTATTTTTTGTAAAACGCGGGCTTTGGACGTTTCAGCTCTATACCGAAATAATGATGGCCTTTGGCTACATGCGGCTTGGGCAGGAAGAGACCTCCATTTTCTGGCTGTACCATGCATACGAAATGTCATATAAAAACAAAGTGATCCTACCCTTTATTGAATTGGGCAACCAAATGCGGACGCTGGTTAATTTGGCGCGCCGCCAAAAAAAATATTCCTTCAACGAAGAGTGGCTGGATCAGCTTTACCAAAAGTCCTCCAGTTATGCCAAGCGGCATGCTGTTCTCCGGAAAGAATATTATAAAAACAAGAGAAATGAGGCAGATTGCTCTGTACAACTATCAAGGCGGGAAGCAGAAGTTTTGAATTGTCTTTCGAGAGGATTCACCCGTGACGAGATTGCAGACACCCTCGATATTTCTATCAACACGGTCAAAAGTACCATGCAAAGGCTGTACAACAAACTGGGTGCGATTAACAGGGCAGATGCGGTGCGGATTGCCGCATCGATGGGCATGATCCGGTTGACTTAACGCCGGACTGCCAAGACAACTTTCGATGGTTGCCGATCCCTGCTTTGCTAAAGCATGAAAGGTTGTTTGGTTGAAATGAAACCCGCCTCGATATTTGTCTCCGCTATTTATTTATGATTTCATTCGGTGAAACAAATGGTACTTATCCGAATAAAACTGTGCAAACAATTTTTTCTTTGTGTTTTTGGCTTTGAATTCGCATAACATATTGGGCAAAAAACAGACCTGCTATGCGCCTGGTCCATTTAAAAACTACAATCGACTAAAGGAGTATTCATCACCGAGTTCAAAACATGCTTATCTATTGACGTTATTATAGACCAGAATATAATCGCAGGATGCACCCTTTTGGAAAATTATTTTTTTATTAGCAAAACGACAGGGCTGCTGGTCAATTATATAGGGGACGACTGCCGCCTTGGCCAGGGCAACAAATTGGGTTGGTGAAATGCAAATATCGGGGCCAATCGTTTGCGCACAAATAAAAAACCGCCCATATTTTAAAATGAGCGGTGTTTTTTTGTATCGGTTATGCGACTTGCACGTTTTTTGCACGGAACTTATTGCTGTTTTTGGGGTCTGCTTCTATGTCAAACGTTACCGCCTGGCCTTCCTGTAACGATTTGTAGCCGCTGTCAGAAATAATAGACGAGAAATGCACAAAAACGTCTTCGCTGCCATTGTCATTTGTAATAAAACCGAAGCCTTTTCCTGAATCGAACCATTTTACTGTACCAGTATGCATATTGGTACCTCCTGAAATAAATTATTATACTTAAGTAAAGAAAAACCTCATATTTCTGCAAACCGTAAACTCCGATTAGATTTGCACAAATACGAGGTCTATCAATCACTTTAATATATTTTATACTCTAACACACTCTACAGTGTTTGTCAAACATCACCCGGTGAAGGAATAGTATGTCCGAAAACAGCCAGACACATTGCCGAGACGTGGTATAATCAAACAAAGAGGACAGAATGTATGTTGGAAAAAGATAGCAGCTTATATGCGGCATTCAAAGCCAAAGACGCGCGGTTTGACGGACGCTTTTTTGTGGGCATATCGTCTACGGGAATATACTGCCGTCCTGTTTGCCGCGCAAAACAGCCCAAAGCCGAAAACTGCACGTTTTTTTCCACTGCGGCAGAAGCCGAGCAGGCCGGATACCGTCCCTGTCTTTTGTGCAGGCCGGAGCTTGCTCCCGGAATGTCGGTTACCGATGCTGCCGCCAATTTGGCCCGTCGCGCGGCGCGAGTACTGGAAGAAAATTGCAACAACGGGCAAAGCCTGGAAGAGATTGCCGGCGGGCTTGGCTGCACTGGCAGGCATTTGCGCAGGGTGTTTACTGCCGAATACAATGTTTCGCCCGTGCAGTACCTGCAAACGTGCAGGCTGCTCCTTGCCAAAAACCTTTTGACGGACACCGACCTGCCCGTTCTACAGGTTGCCATGGCGGCGGGCTTTGGAAGCCTGCGCCGGTTCAACGACCTGTTTAAAAAGCATTATCGTCTTACGCCCGGAGCCCTGCGAAAAAAAACAGCGGAAGAAAAAAAGCAAAACGGCGATATAACCGTATTGCTGGGGTACCGCCCGCCCTACCGCTGGGAACAGATGCTTCGCTTTTTGGCCGGTCGCGCGGTTTTTGGCGTAGAGCATGTAAAAGACAGCGAATATTGGCGCACCGCCCGGTTTATATCTGCGAGCGGAAAAGCTGTGGACGGCTGGCTGCGAGTAGGCCACAAGCCAGAGCAAAACGCGTTGGCCGTCACGGTGAGCGAAACGCTGATGCCCGTGTTGCCGCAGGTTTTGGCGCGGGTAAAGCACCTGTTCGACCTGTATTGCGACCCGGCCGCCATATACGAAACACTGGCTGCAATGAACGACATCCGCCCCGGCATCTGCGTGATTGGAACCCGGCTGCCCGGCAGCTTCAACGCTTTTGAAATTGCTGTGCGGGCGGTCTTGGGGCAGCAGATTACCGTAAAAGCCGCGAGTACGCTGGCCGCAAGGATAGCCGGCGCGTATGGTACGCCCGTTCAAACGGGAATAGAGGGGCTGACGCATATTTTCCCTTCGGCCGGGGCGATCCTTTCGCTGGGCGGCCCCATCGAAAGCCATTTGTGTCCGCTGGGCATCGCTGCCATGCGGGCACAGACCATTTACCGGTTGGCACGGGCGTTTGAACAGAAAGAGATAGACTTTGGGCTTTGCGCCAAGCCGGAATCGGAAATAAAAAAATTGCTGTCCATTTCCGGAATCGGCAGCTGGACGGCGCAGTATATCGCCATGCGCACAATGGGGTGGACGGACGCCTTTTTGGAAACGGACGCCGGCGTAAAAAAAGCGCTTGCGCCGCATACGCCCAAAAAGCGGGCGGAAATGGCGCAGGCATGGCGGCCGTGGCGCGGCTATGCAACCGTCAACCTTTGGAACGCATTATAAAGCAGGAGGGGTTTATGTACTATGCAACACAATATCCGTCGCCCATAGGCACGCTTACGCTGGCTTCCGACGGCAGCAGCCTCGTCGGCTTGTGGATCGCAGGGCAAAAATACCACGGGGGCGCTATTTCCCAAAAGATGACGAAAAAAAATGACGTGCCGGTGTTTGACGCGGCCAAAAAATGGCTGGACGAATATTTTAGCGGCAAAGCGCCCGCAATTTCCGGGTTGCCGTTGGCGCCCGCAGGCGGAGAGTTCCGGCAGAACGTGTGGGAAATTTTGTGCCAGATTCCCCATGGCGAAGTAACGACCTATGGCGAAATTGCAAAGAAAATGGCCGAAAAGCTGGGCTGCGCAAGCATGTCCTGCCAGGCGGTGGGCGGCGCTGTGGGGCACAACCCCATTTCCATCATCATTCCCTGCCACAGGGTCGTAGGCAAAGATGGCAGCCTGACGGGTTATGCCGGAGGAATAAAAACAAAAATAAAGCTGCTGGAGCTGGAGGGCGCCGATCTGTCGGGGCTGTACATTCCAAAAAAAGGAACGGCGCTGTAAAAAAGAGGCAGCCGCAAAAGGCCCCCTCTAAAAAACTGCCGGACGCATATTTATTTTTGGTAAGTTCCTCCATGATAGCAAACATATATGTCGGCACCCAGCGAAAGCAATTTGTCCATCGACGCTTTTGCGGCCTTCGGGTCGAGTGTAAATTGCGGGTTGGCAATGGCCGGTACGCCATTCTCCAGCGCCATTGCGTCTCCGGCGATTACAACGCCCTGGTCGGGCAGGTACAGCGAAATATGCCCGGGCGTATGTCCGGGCGTCGCAACGATTTTGCAGCCGCACAAATCGTCGCCGTCATTTACGGTCAGGTCGGCCAAAACGGGCCGGACGCTGCGCAGCTGAAACGAATTGAACACTCAGCCGGTTATACACTGTATAATGGTTCCCGAGCTTTTGTTGTGTATTTGAAGTCCGTGGAAATGAGAAACCATGGGCAGCCGTGTGCTGACGCTATCACTAATCAGTTTATAAGAATGGAATCTCAATTTAAAGGCCCGTCTCTCAGAAAAACAAGCCGGAAAGACCGGAGAATCAGTAGCTTACATAGCGTATACCGTAAACTCGTTGTGTCGCATATAAAGGAAATGGAATCATATTCCATTGGATATATGCTGGAAAGCAAGAGCCATGTGGCAAATCAAATTTCGATGTGCTTTGGAAAAGTAAAGACCAAGAACCTTATCACGCATATAGAACTTTTGAATACGCCTGCTTTCAATGCCAAATATCCAAACTGGGCAAAAGAGCTATATGAAATTGATGCGTGGCCCAGCTTTCATAATTATAACATGTCGCTACGCTATAATGATATTCGCCCCTTCTATTCAGATGAACTGGCAGGCGACCGTCTAATACCATTACGCAATACCCGCAAAAGCACCCTGTTTTTTAAATGGGCGCTTGCGAGTTTGTGGATATGTAATGTGTATTGGATTCTGATGGTGGCTCTGATTCTGAAATTGTGGTATGCCGTTATTATATACACCCTCACTTGTTTAATCAAAGCATGCGTAATCGAGATAACGGGTACCAAAATTTATGCAATACATACCAGCCCCAAGACAAAAATCTTGCTTTCCTGTGCTTCAGGTGTTCCACCATAACAGAATGTTACACTTCCTCCGGCAATGCAGACACAAAATAGACCACTCCAAAAGGTGCTGGTCTGTTTGTGTTTATGCCGAAAAAATCTTAGTGTAAAATAATCATTGGCAAAAGGGAGGCGTCCAGAAGGCGCCTCCCACAGATACACACTTGATATAATGATTTTGGAAAAGAATCAATCAAGGAGTGTATGCAGTAATATGGTAAAC
>JBMNTU010000051.1:0-16696 GCA_050945895.1 Christensenellaceae bacterium
GATGGCCTGCTGCAGGTGGTAGCCGATATACCCCTGGCTCATTGCCGTGCATTCTGCAAGCGGCATAACGGGGGAAATACCCGCCTCGTGCCCTTTTTCAAATACAAGGTTGATCATACCCACCTGCGGGCCGTTGCCGTGGCAAACGATAATGTCATGACCGGAAAAAATCAGCGGGACGATTGCCTTGGCAGTATTGCGGACCTTGATCAGTTGTTCCTCGGGTGTGTTTCCAAGCGCGTTTCCGCCCAGTGCGATTACCATTCTGCTCATAATAATTACCTGCCTTTGTAAATTTCACAGGGCAGAGATTGTTCTGCCCTGTGAAAGAACGGAATTGAATTTTGGTTGGTTATTTTTTGCCCGATGGCTGCTGCTGCGTAATGCAGTGCACATTGCCGCCGCCAAGAAGGATCTCGCGGGCGTATAATGTTGTAATCTCTCTGCCGGGGAAGCATTCCTTAAGCGTGGCGACTGCTTTTTCATCATTCGGGTCGCCAAACACCGGAAGCACGATACCGCCGTTTGCAATGTAGAAGTTTACATAGGACGCAGCCAGCCTGTCTCCCTCCAGCCGGGGAAGCGTGCCGTCTACGGCGTCTACGCCATCTTCCTCTTCTTTGGTGATGAGGATGGGCTTGGGCACATACATTTTGACGATCTCCAGCTTGCGGCCTTTTGCGTCTGTCGTATTCTCCAGTATATCGAGGTTTTCTTTGGAGATTGCATATTGTGGGTCGTTTTGGTCGTCCGTCCATGCAAGGAGAACTTTGCCCGGCTCTACAAAGCAGCAGATGTTGTCTACATGGCCGTTTGTTTCGTCAAGGTAGATACCGTTTTTCAGCCAGATCACTTTTTCCGCGCCCAAATAGTTGCATAGCGTTTTTTCGATTTCTTCCTTTGTCATATCGGGGTTGCGGCCTTCGGAAAGCAGGCATTCTTCCGTTGTTAAAACCGTGCCCTCGCCGTCCGAGTGGATAGAGCCGCCCTCCAGGATAAAGTCCTGCAGGCGGTAGCCGTCTTTGCGCTCCATGTCCATCATTTTGCGCGCTACTTCGTCGTCTAGGTTCCAGGGGAAATATAGTCCGTCCACAAGGCCACCCCATGCGTTGAAGCGCCAGTCTACGCCGCGTACTTCGCCCGTTTTGTCGTTTACGACGAATGTTGCGCCGCAGTCGCGGATCCATGAATCGTCATTGGACAGCTCCACAACGCGGATATCGTCTGGAATCATGCCGCGGCAATTCTCGTACTGGTCTTCGTTTACGCCAATGGTTACCGGCTCGTATTGATTGATGGCCTTGGCCACTTCCACAAACACTTTTTGCGCAGGCTTGCCGCCCATGCGCCAGTTGTCCGGGCGCTGGGGCCACAGCATCCAGCAACCGTCGTGATGCTCGAACTCTCCGGGCATCCTGAAGCCGTCTTCTTTTGGAGTTGTGTTGTATACTTTCATTTTATTCACCTTTCTGTGCAAAACCATGCACGACTCAGTAATTTTGTTTGGTTTATGAAAATTATTCTGCCTTCGCTTCCGATTCGCTCAAAATCTCTTTGTCCGGCAAGCCAAGCTTTTTGGCTTTGCGTACGCTGGACGCCGCAATGATTTCCCCCAGCACGACGGCAATGACGACACCGATGATTAGCACCCAATCTGGCTCGAGCATTCCTGTATCCGGGTTGTAGTAGAACATGCTGAAGAAAATAGCCATAATGAGGAGGATGAGCGGCACAAATGTCATGATGGCGATCATGCCTTTTTTGCCGGGCACCCGATACGGCCGCGGGCGGTCCGGGTCGGTTTTGCGGAGCTTATAGAACGCCGGAAACATAAAGATGTACGATGCGAGGAGCGTTACGACGTTGAGCGCGAACAGCGTCCAAAACGTATCCAGCGCATCCGGGTTGATTTGCCCGATGACCGTTGCAACAACAACGATAATGCTGGCGATTACGCCGTTCAAAAGGTTGGAGCTTGACGGAACTTCGTATTTGTTCTCTTTTTCGAATATTTTTGGCATGGCATGGTCGCGCGCGGCGTACATTGCCACATAGTTTACGCCAAACGACCATGAGGTAAGGTTGGCGATGAGGGTAAACATAAACATGACACCGACGATTACCATGACCACTGCCTGCGGCGAACCCATGAGCAGTGCCACCGATTCCATAAAGCCCGTTTCGACAGAAAGTTCGTTGACCGGAATGGCGGCCGAAATACCAAATGCCGCAAACAGGTAAAACACTGCGATTAGTATGCCGCCCAAAACGATGGCTTTGGGAATTTCCTTTTTGGGGTTTTTCATATCGCCGGCGAAGGTCGTTACGACCTCGAAGCCCATAAAGTTGAACAGGATGATTGATACGAATGAAATACCCATCAGCGGAGAAATATCCGCTAGCGATCCGCTGCTTGCCATACCGTTTGTAACCGCGCCGTAAATGCCCAGGCAACCAAGCAATAATACGAGGATAACCTTGACGATGGTGCCCGAGTTGATCAGCGCTTTGCTTTCGCTGACGCGGAAACGGCTGACAAAAATGACAAACCAGATAAATGCAAGCTGGATTACGAGCGCTATGCCCCAGTGAATTTCGATACCGGTGGATTCGGTAAAGATAGAGGTGAACATAACGGCGAGCGACGCCATCCAAAGAGGGAAGTTCACCCAGTAGTACCACGCGGTACGCGAACCGGTGCGCCTTCCGAATGCGCGCTTGACCCAGTCATAAAGGCCGCCCTCGTCGTCGTAGGTCGTTCCAAGCTCTGCAGATATCATGCCGTAGGGCAGGAAGAACGCAATGAGCACGATAGCCCACCAGATATACTGCATAGGGCCGATTGCAGCGACAGGCGCAACAGATTCGACGACCAGTACGATACATACTGCTGCCAGCACGGCGTCAAACAGGCGGAACTCTTTTTTCTTTTTGGCTCCCATAGAATACACTCCTTTCCGTTCCTTATAGCAGCGCATATTGGTGCGCTACCAAAGATTGATCTGCCGGACAGAAAACGCCGCAATGCGACATTTTTGGATTACTTACCTTCCAGAAAAGCATCCAGCTTTGCCATTTCTTCAGCATATACTGCTTTGTCTATTTCATTTTCCCTTTGCAGGAAATACACCAGCAGCGCGCGGATGGACGTCAGGCGGTTTTCCGCTTCGTCAAATACAATGGAGTATTTGGAGTCGATCACCTCGTCCGTTACTTCCTCGCCGCGGCTGGCAGGCAGGCAATGCATGAATTTTACATCGGGCGAAGCTTTTTTGATCATGTCCATATCTACCTGGTATTTGGGGTAGAAGGTTTTCATGCGTTCCTCTTCAGAAAGCTCGGCCTCGTACAGCCCATACCAGACGTCTGTATAAATAAAATCTGCGCCGGCGATGGCGTCCTGCTCGTCTTCCGTTATGCGCACGCTGCCGCCGGATGTTTCGCATAGTTTGCGGCCTACCGCAAGATGCTCTTCTGTAAGCTGGAACCCTTTGGGGCCGTAATGGACAAATTCGCAGCCCATTTTTGCACAGATACACATAAGCGAGAAGCATACCTGGGTTTTGTCGCCCACGAAAACGACCTTGAGGTCTTCCAGTTTTTTACCGCTGGGAAGATGCTCGATGATTGTTGTAAGGTCGCCGACTTCCTGGGTGGGGTGGTTGTAATCGCTCATGCCATTGATGACAGGAATGGTCGCATGCTTTGCAAGCTCCGTTACCTGGCTGTGCGTTACGACGCGCGCCATCAGGATATCCGTAAGGCGAGACAGTACCGCGGCAGTATCGCCGATGGTCTCGTGGCCGCCAAGCTGGATCTGGCCGGGCGCAAGATATTCTCCGTGGCCGCCCATCTGTGCCATGGCTGTTTCGAAGGAAACGCGCGTCCGGGTGGAGCTCTGCATGAATATCATGCCCAACACCTTGTGCTTCATCAATTGGGGGTAATATCCCAATCCAATTGCTTTTTTGATTCGGATACCGAGGTTGACGATATCGAGAATCTCGTCCTTTGAGAAATGTACGGTTTCGATGAAATCCTTTACACGAGCCATCTTTTGCATCCTCCTTAAGTTTTCATTGGGGTCTGTTTTTAATATGGACGTTTTTTGGTAAAACAAAACATAATTAAACCAGCGGTTTGCCGTTTATGTCATTTGTGCTTCGATTGGTTCTGTTTGCTCTGGAAATAAAAAACGCCGCTTAGGAACACGGTTGTTCCTTGTGGCACCATCATAAGTCCGTCTTTGTATATTTGTCCAGCCTTTTGGGCAATATGGGAAAAGATGTAACAAAAATGTGAAGGTGTTACTTTTTTGTGAACAAATCGCCATCGCCTTTGGCAAACATTTCGTAAAACACCATTTCCATTACGGCAATAATGGAAATACGGGACGTAATATCCACGTTGTTGATGTGCAATTCGTCGGCAAAGAAATAGAAATTGATATCGCTGAGCATTTGCACCATGTTGTTGTCTGCCCTTGTTACAGACACCACCTTTGCATGGCTTTCGCTTTTGATGCGCTCGATTGCATCGATCAGGCGCTGCTCTTCACCGGTGTACGAAAAGACGAACGCAATATCGCCTGTGCCAATCCGTTGGCGCATAGAGGCGATTTCGTAATCCATGGCGGCAATTTCTGCATCATAGCCCAAAACGGTCATAATGTGTTGCACATACCGCGCGGCCTCGAGCGCCAGTCCGGTGGAGATGAGGTATATCTTGGGGTTTGTTTTGAGCAGCTCCTGGAGCTCGTGTACGCTTTCCCTTTTTAACACGCGCACTGTTTCAATAATGTTTTTCAGGTATTCTTCGCTGTAGGCAGCCTTTTTCATTGCTTTGGGAATGGAAGCGCGCTCGGCGGAGTCGTCTGTTAGCTGAAGCATGGCAAGAAACTGGTTATACCCCAAAAAACCCAGCTTTTTGACAAAGCGGAACACGGTGGTCGTAGATACAAAGCATTCGTGGGCAAGCATACGGATGCTCATATATTTGACGCGGTCCATGTTTTTGACCACAAAATCAAACATGCGCATTTCCGTATCATTCAGCGGTTTGGAATTGTTCTGGACGAATTCAAAAAAATCACGCGCCATGACGTACCTCTTTATTTTAAAGTATCATAGATACCGTAATAGCGTCAACAAGATTATGAATTGAGCAAGAGATTTTTACCTGTGCTTTATTGCCCTGCGCGGCGCACGGGCAAGATATGGCGTGTCCTATTTACACATATTTGCGGGGATGGTAGAATAAGGCGAAATCAAAAAACACGCGCCATACGCGCAGCAAGGAGAAAAAATCAATGAGTGTGCTTGTGTTGGGCGGCGCAGGATATATTGGCAGCCATACCGTTCGGGAACTGGTTGCGGCGAACGAGGACGTGGCAGTCGCGGACAGCCTGGAAACAGGACATAGGGCGGCTGTGGATAGCGGCGCCCGCTTTTATGAGGGGGATATTCGGGACGAAACGTTTCTGGATTCTGTTTTTGCAAAGGAGAAAGCAAGCGTAATTATGCACTTTGCGGCAAATTCGCTGGTGGCGGAAAGCATGCAAAACCCGGTGAAGTATTATGAAAACAATGTGGGCGGCGCTGTTTCGCTTGTAAAGGCCATGGCAAAATACGGCGCAGAGTCCATTGTTTTTTCGTCTACGGCGGCAACCTATGGCGAGCCTAAGCGCGTTCCCATTCTGGAGCAGGACGACACAACGCCCGCCAACCCTTATGGGGAAACAAAGCTTGCGATGGAAAAATTATTTAAATGGTCGGATGTGGCATACGGCATCCGGTATGTTTCGCTGCGCTATTTTAATGCGGCGGGCGCGGACAACAGCGGGGAAATTGGCGAAGACCACAGCCCCGAAACACATCTGATCCCGCTTGTGCTGCAGGTGCCGCTTGGCAAGCGGCAGGCGATTTCCGTTTATGGAACAGACTACCCCACAAAGGACGGGACGTGCGTGCGCGACTATATCCATGTGACGGACCTTGCAGAAGCGCACATTCTTGCAATGCGCTACCTTGCGGATGGCGGGAAAAGCGATATTTTCAACCTGGGAAACGGAGTTGGGTTTACTGTAAAAGAGGTGGTTGAAGCGGCACGCAAAATAACGGGGCACTCTATCCCGTGTATAGAATCGGCGCGGCGCGAGGGCGACCCCGCAAAGCTGATTGCGGCAAGCGAAAAGGCCGCGTCGGTATTGGGGTGGAGGCCAAAACATGCAGGGCTGGACAGCATAATCGGCTCGGCGTGGAAGTGGCACAGCATGCATCCGGACGGGTTTGCAAGTAAAAAATGACCGGGCAAAATGCCCGATAACCGAATAAGGGAGGACGGATATGGTTTTTGCGGAACGGTGCTTGGAAAAAAACGGCAAGGCGCTTTTTTGTTATACGATCCAAACGAAAAGCGGCGCAAGCGTAAGGCTTACAAACTTTGGAGCAACGGTTATGTCCATAAAAATGCCGGATAAAAGCGGACAGTTGGACGAGCTGGTAATGGGCTTTGACGATGTGGGCGAATATTTTGAAAATCCGCTGTACTTTGGTTCGACAATTGGCCGCGTTGCAAACCGGATTGCCGGCAGCGCATTTGAAATCGGCGGCAAGCGTTACTGCATTCCGCCAAACGAAAATGGAATCAACCTGCTGCACAGCGGAAGCGAAGGGTTGCATAAGCAGATATTTGACGCTGCCTATGTGCCGGATGGAAATTCGGTGGAGTTTTCGTATTTCAGCCCGGATGGAGAGGCGGGCTTTCCGGGAAATGTGAAGATTTATGTTGCGATGACGCTGGAAGAAAACAATGTGTTCCGTATAGAATACGGCGCGCAAGCAGACGAGGATACGCCGCTTAACCTGACGAACCATTCTTATTTCAACCTGGCAGGAAGCGGGCGTATAGACAGCCATATTCTGCAGGTTTATGCGGAAGGCTACACGCCGGTAAACAGCAGCCTGATTCCGACAGGGGAGGTTGCGCCCGTTTCGGGCACGCCATTTGATTTCCGGCAGACCCGGCCCATTGGGCAACATATCTGCGATGACGACGAGCAAATAAAGCTGGCTGGCGGCTATGACCATAATTATGCGATTGGAGGCGAGGGCTTCCGCATTGCCGCGCATGTGGAAGATGCTGCGTCCGGCAGGGCGATGGATGTATATACAGATATGCCGGGCATGCAACTTTATACGGCAAATTTCGTTGCGCCGGCGGAAGGCAGGGGCGCGTTTGCGTACGGACCGCAAAAAGCCTATTGCTTTGAAACGCAGTTTTTCCCCGATTCGGTCAACCAGCCTAATTTTTTATCGTGTGTGCAAAAGGCGGGGAAACCTTATAAAAGCAAGACGGAATACCGTTTTACCGTTAAATAAACAGCGCCAGCGCCGCACGGCAAGCAATTATGACATAAAAATGTCATAATATCTATAATAAGCAAGAACGCCCGGGAGAAACAATGTTTGGAGGTTTGTTTTACCGGGCGTTCTTTATATGGATTGTATTGTGGGCAAATAAGCGGGTTATACCTTAGGCAGCACGTTCTCCCTGAAAAAATCCCTTGCGGTTTCAGGCGATACGCTGTGCATTTGGTCATCCAAAGACACTGCAACGCCGTTTTGGCATTGTTTCATACAAAACTGGGCCTTCAGGTCGACTTTTTCGTGCAGCCCTTCCTCTTCCAGCAGCTGTTGGAAGGTTTGCAGGATATTGTAGGAGCCCTTCAGATGGCAGGAGCTTCCGATACAAACATTCAAATTGAGCATATTATTATACCTCCCTTTGGTAGGATACGTGCAGCATGTCGTGTACGCGGCCCTTGAGGATACCGTTGTACAAAGACATAACGAGCGGATTTTCTTCCGAGCGCTTGATGTTGGACATCCTGTCGGCGGCGTACAGGCCGTCGGCACGCTGCGTTTTCTGTTCCTGTGGCACATATGGCTGCCCCGCGCCCGAAACGCAGCCGCCCGGGCAGGCCATGACCTCGACAAAATCATACTCCGCTTCGCCGGATTTCAGTTGGTCGATTAACTTTGACGCGTTGGCAAGTCCGCTGACCATTGCCGCGCGAATGGTGCGGCCGCCGATGGTGAACGAAGCTTCTTTTATTCCTTCGGCGCCCCGGACGCCCTGAAATTCGATCATTTTGAGCATACCCTTGCTTTTGTCCGATATGATCCGCCGAAGAACCGCTTCGGTTACGCCGCCGGACGTTCCAAAGATCACTCCGGCGCCGGTGGCGGTGCCAAACGGCATATCGACCGCTTCGGGCTGAAGCTCGCCAAATACGATGCCCGATTCTTTGATCATCTGGATGAGCTCTTGTGTGGTGATAACAAAATCTACATCGGGGATACCGTCCGTTTTAAATTCTTCCCGCCTTGCTTCGTGTTTTTTTGCCGTACACGGCATGATTGCCACATGCACCACGTTGCGGGAGGAGGTTTTGTACTGCTCTTTTATGATTGCCGCAAACATTTGCATGGGGGACTTGCACGAAGAGACATGGGGCATTAGCTCTGGGTATTTTTTTTCGCAGTAATTGATCCATGCGGGGCAGCAGGAGGAGAAAAGCGGAAACGCTTCGTTTTTTTCTAGACGGCCCAAAAGCTCGTTGGATTCTTCGAGCACCGTAAGGTCGGCGCCCAGCGACGTATCGAAAATTTCGTCGAACCCCATGCGCCGCAGCGCCGCAACGATGTATCCCATGTTGTTGTCGCCGTCTTTTGCGCCCAGGCTTTTGCCAAGTGCCACGCGTACGGCAGGCGCAATTTGGACGGTCACCTTTGTGTCTTTGTCGTCCAGCGCCTCCATAACGCCGCAGGTGTCGTTTTTGGCGACGATTGCCCCGGTCGGGCAAATGGCGGCGCACTGCCCGCAGCCTACGCACGGCGAATCTGCAAGAGGCTCATCAAATGCTGTTGCAATAGCCATTTTGCTGCCGCGATGTGCAAAGTCGATCGCGCCGACGTTTTGTACTTCGTTGCACATGCGGACACAGTCGCCGCACAGGATGCATTTATTCATGTCTTTGGATATGCAGGGCGATGACGTATCCGCCGGGGTTTGCGCGTTTCCGTTGGGAAAGCGTACGCCCTCGATATTGAAGCGCGCGGCCAGGTCCTGCAGCTTGCAGCTGCCGTTGTTTTGGCAGGTGGTGCAATCGCGGCAATGGTTTGCAAGCAGCAGCTCGAGTATCATTTTCCTGTATTTGCGAAGACGCTGCGTATTCGTACGTATTTTTCCGCCCGGCCTCGGCTGCGCCGAGCAGGCGGCGTCCAGCCCGCCCCATTCGTTTTCCACCATGCACATACGGCAGGCGCCGTAAATAGACAGCTCGGAATGATAACAAAACGTGGGAAGCTTGATACCGGCCTTTCGGATAAGCTCCAGCAGGTTTTTTTCATTTTCTATCTCTACGGGTATACCGTCGATCGTCATAAATTTTTTATTGTCCATTGATCAGCCCTCCTTGATGGCCCCAAACGGGCAGGTATTCAAACATGCGCCGCATTTGACGCATGTGTCCGCGTCGATCGAAAAAGGCTCTTTGACCTTTCCGGAAATTGCGCCGACAGGGCAGGATTTGGCACACTTTGTGCAGCCCTTGCACTGCGCTGCCTCGATGTAGATGCTTTTCAGTTTGGAGCAGCTTCCTGCCGGGCAGCGTTTTTCGTAGATGTGCGCCTCGTACTCGTCGCGGAAGTGCTTGATCGTGCTTACAACGGGGGACGCGGCTGTTTTTCCTAGGCCGCACAGTGCGGTTGCGGAAATGGTGTCCGCGAGCTCTAAGAGCATTTCTATATCGCCATCTTTGCCCTCGCCAGCGACAATGCGTTCCAGAATATCCAGCATATGCTTGGTGCCTTCACGGCAGGGTACGCATTTTCCGCACGATTCCTTTTGGGTGAAATTCATAAAGAACCGGGCCATTTCCACCATGCAGGTGTTTTCGTCCACGACGACCAATCCGCCCGAGCCGATCATGGCGCCGACTTTTTTGAGTGAATCGAAATCCAGCGGAAGTGACATATGCGCTTCCGTAAGGCAGCCGCCCGAAGGCCCGCCGATTTGTACGGCCTTAAATTTTGCGCCGCCGCGCATGCCGCCGCCCACATCGTAAATGACTTCCCCCAGTGTTGTGCCCATAGGAACTTCGATCAGCCCGGTGTTTTCAATATTACCGGTGAGGGAATAGGCCTTTGTGCCCGGGCTTTCTTCCGGGCCGATGGAACGGAAATAATCCGCGCCTTTTTCTATGATGATGGGAACGTTTGCGAAGGTCTCCACATTGTTTAATACGGT
The DNA here is from genome assembly GCA_050945895.1 of Christensenellaceae bacterium. GTDB lineage: Bacteria > Bacillota > Clostridia > Christensenellales > Christensenellaceae > JBMNTU01. The sequence goes on from JBMNTU010000051.1 coordinate 10,312, forward strand.
TGGCATGTTGAACAGCCCATGCTCGACCGTGCGGGGAGGTTTTACCCTGGGCATGCCGCGCTTTCCCTCTATAGAAGCCGTTAACGCGCTGCCTTCGCCGCATACGAACGCGCCCGCGCCCCGGTTGATCCGAAGGCGGAAATTTTTGCCGCTGCCCAGTATGTTTTCGCCCAACAGCCCATGCTCTTGGGCGTCGGCAATGGCGATGCGCAGCCGGTCTACAGCCAGCGGGTATTCTGCACGCACATAAATGTACCCGTCTTCCGCACCGCAGGCAATTCCCGCAATGATCATGCCTTCGACCAGGCGGTGCGGATCGCCCTCCATGATGCTGCAATCCATAAACGCGCCCGGGTCGCCCTCGTCGCCGTTGCAAACGACGTACTTCTGTTCGGTATTCTGGCGCTTTACCTGCTCCCATTTGCGGCCGGCTTTAAAGCCGCCGCCCCCGCGCCCGCGGAGGTTGGATTCGCTTACTGTTTGCACGACGTCGTCTGCAGACAGTTCAAAAAGCACTTTTTCCAGCGCCGTATACCCTCCGACGGAGAGGTATTCGGCGAGGGACGTTGCATCGATGTGGCCGCAATGCTCCAAGACCATACGGTTTTGCTTTTGGTAAAAAGGGATTTCGTCCTGCTTTTTGCACACGCAGCCGTTTTTCTGGTAGGCAAGGCGCTCTATATGTTTTCCGTTTACAATGGTGTCTTCAATAATTTGTTCGCAGTCTTCGGGCTTCACCCGGGTGTAAAGATAGCCTTCGGGCTCTATGCGAAGCAGCACGCCCATTTCGCACAGCCCGTGGCAGCCGCTTTTTTTAACGCCAATGCCGCCTTTTTCGTCCATCAGCTCTACGCTGCACGCAATGCCTTTTTCTTTCATGGCATTTACAAGGCTGTCATATATATCAAGCGAACCGCTGGCTACGCAGCCTGTTCCGGCACACACAAGTATTTTGCGCGTTTCGTTTTTCGCCGCCTGTATGCATGTTGCGCGCAGGTTTTGGAGGTCTTGTCTTGTATTAAGCATCTGCGTTGCCCTCCTTTATGCTGCTTAGCAATTCGGACGCCTTATCGGGCGTCATTGCCGGATAAACCTTGTCGTTCACCGTTACGACGGGCGCAAGGCCGCAAGCGCCCAGGCAGGCGACGGTCTCTACTGTAAACATCAAGTCGTCCGTTGTTACTTTGCTTTCAGAAAGGCCAAGCTCTTTTTGCAGCCTTTCTAAAATGGGGATGGATTTTCGGACGTGGCAGGCCGTTCCGTCGCAGACCTTAATGACGTATTTCCCCTTGGGTTCCAAAGAAAAATTTTCGTAGAATGTTGCGACAGAATAAATGGACGCCTGGCTCACGTTCATCTTTTTTGCAAGATAGGGGAATGCCTCGCGCGGAAGATAGCGGTAGCGCTCCTGGATACCCTGCAGTACGGCAATTACATTGCCGCCGTTCTCGCTGTTTTTGGCAATGGTTTCATCTGCAAAGCCATAGTCAAAACTCGTTTCCATGTACATACTCCTTCATAACATATATTCTAAAAATAACTTACCTTGATTCGCTTGCCCATATTTCGGAGCTCTGCGGCCAGCTCGTCTACCAGCCGCATTTTGATGCTGAAGTCGATGGGCAGGTCTGGGTTCTGGTGCGCGGGGTTGACTGCGCGCCCCACATAGAAATTGATGTCCGTCGCTTCTTCAAACAGCATTCGCGCAATTTGCGAGGCACCGTCTTCTTTGCGGATCCAGGAGAGGTATTCGCCGTTTTCCCTGCGGTAGCTTTGCGCATAGGAGAGTACCCGATTGATGGTGATAACGCCCTCCGTAACAAGGTCAACGCCCTCGATTTTTGCCGTGGGGGGAATGTCCGGGTCCACATACTTTGGTATGCCGACGATAAGCTCTTTGCCGAGGTGTTCGGCTGCCAGCGAAGAGGTGGTTCCGCCGCATACGATATGGCGGCCCTCCTTGGCAAAAAACAGCGACATCATCTTTTCGGTATCTTCGTACCGCGCGGGCGGGCCGATCATAAGGTTGACCGGAAAGCGCCGGCGTATTTTGATGGCGCATACGGTTGTGTCGTCCCCCGGATGGCCGTTGTATAGCGTATTGCATTCCTCGAGCAATATGGCCGAGAACATCTTGGCGGTAAAATCTTTATTATACAGCCGCTGCATATACTGGATGATGTCTTCCCTCTGCCAGCCGAAATTTAGCGTGCGGCCGACGCCCGCATGAATAACGCCGTCGCTTACCGCAAAGAGCGTATCGAATTCGCGCAGCTTCAGTCGTGAGCGGTATATGCTCTTCCCGTCTACCACCTCGCAGCTTTCGGCAATGTCCTGGTAAATACCGCCGCGAAATAATATGACATGTGGGTTGTCATATTGAATAATCTCGGCCTCCATATCCTTGGAAATACGGATGATGGTAAAAGTCGAATAGGCGACCTTGCGCACATCGCACACGGGGAGCGTTGCGGCAATGGCCCGTACGCATTCGCTGATGGGCATAGACTGGGCGACCATTGTGGAAATGATTTTGGCTGTAAGGGTAGACAGTATATTGGCTTTAACGCCGCTGCCCAGCCCGTCCGCCAGCACAACGATGACCGTTCCGTCTTCGCTTTCCAGTTTTTCCACACAGTCGCCGCAGAGCAATTCGCCATATTTGTTCAGGCTGCTGTATGCTATGTCTGCCGCAAATTCACTCATCGATTAACGTCTCCTTAAGCCTTGTAAGCGCAACCTTTGTTTCGGCGGTCGTCTCGCCCAAAAGCGAGGCAATTTCCTGTACGGTCCGCATTTGTTTGGCAATCACCTTGTCAGTGATTTCGATTGCCTTGCCGTTCCGCTCCTCTTTTTGGATGCGGCCCTGTATTTTTTCTGTTACATCGCGCATAAAGCCGATTGCAACACGGTAGCTTTTGTCGTACACAATGGTTTGCATGATATATTTGCCGTATTCGGCAAGGTACACACGCTCTTCAAAGATGCTTTTTCCGTCCTCCACCGCTTCCACAAACGGTACCGGGTCAAGGATACACACGACGTTTCGGTGCAGCACATCCTTTTCGTTTCGTATGTTGAACATTTCGCATGCAGCCGTGTTGATCTGCTGGATTTCCAGCATGTCGTTTAATACGATGATGCCGTTGGGCGAATTGTTGACGATCGTTTCGGAAAACGACTGCGCTTTTTCGCTTAAATACGGCAGGCACATCGAAAGCTCGGCCTTGCCCTCGATAACGGCGGCGGCTTTGTCGCGGCAGGTCTCGTATCCACAGCTTCCGCAGTTTAGCTCGTGCTCCGGCTTGGTTTTTCCAATTTTTGCAAGTATTTCTTTGATCGCGCTTTCCGAAGGCATGGGCTTTTTCAGCAGCAGCGGCGTAATTTTTTGGTACAGCTTTTCGTGCGCAGGCTGCGCCACCTCAAAATCATCGCCGGCCGCAGTTCGTTCGCAGACTTCGATTGTATTAGAAAGGACTGCTCCCACACGGTTCATGGCAGGGCCGCCTACGCAGCTTCCGGCGCAAGCCGACATTTCTATAAAGCACTGGCGCAGGCTGCCGTTAAGAATGTCTTTTATGGCGCGTACGCAGTTGTCCACGCCGTCTACAACCAAGTAGCGGTACTTTTGGTTGTGCTTGTCCATGCTTTTTAAGATACCGCCCGACGTGGGGAAAAACCGGGCGCGGCCCGCTTTTTCTGCGCTGGTATCTGCGAAAAGCTGTAAGTTGTTTTTGCCGAGCCACGTTGCCAGCTCGTCAAAGGTCAGTACGCAGTCTACAGCATTAGGATACTGGTCCGCTTCCGCTTTTTTGGAAATACACGGGCCGATAAAAACCGTTTTGGCGTTTGCGTAGTGCTCCTTTATTGCGGAGCAGTGCGCCTGCATGGGTGATTTTACTGCGGCAAGGCAGGCCAGCGCCTCTGGGTAATATTTCTGTATCAACATATTTACGGATGGGCAGCAGGAGGAAATGATTACGCTCTGGGATGCGCTTTCCGCCATTTCGTCGTATAGGCGCTTGACCATCGTTGCGCCCTCGGCCGTTTCAAACGCATCCGCAAAACCCAGCGAAAGCAGCGCGCTTTTTAGTGCGGCAAACGACACGCCCGGGTAGTTTGCCAAAAAAGCCGGGGCAATACTGGCATATACGGGCGCTTCGCCGGCAATCAGCTCCTTTGCCTTGTCAATATCCGGACGGATGACCTTGGCGTTTTGGGGGCAACCCACAAAGCAATGGCCGCATAAAATACATTCGTCCTGCACGATGTTTGCCTGCCCGGAGGAAAAACCGATTGCCTTTACGGGGCATTGCCGTATGCATTTATAACAATGTTTGCAGTTGAGGCTTTTCAGCTTCAGGTACTCGTTCAAATCTTACCGCTCCAATTCTTTTTTCTGTTTTAAATGGCTGGACAAAATAGCAAGCGACGAAGCCATGTCCTCATTTTGCACAAGCACGTCTTCGGGCGTGCGCAGGCGAACGGGGGCAAAATTCCAAATGGCCTTGATGCCGCTTTCGATCAACACATCGCAAACCGCCTGCGCGCTTTCCGCGGGCACTGCAATAATGCCGATATGTACATGCATCCGCATGCAGAGGTCGCGCAGTTTAGAGACGGGCATAACGCGGTGGCCGCCATAGGTTTTTCCAATAACGCCAGGATGGGCGTCAAACGCGGCTGCAATCTCAAGCCCGTATTCACGAAACCCGCTGTAATTATGCAGCGCCCTCCCAAGGTTTCCCATACCTACTAAAACAGCGGTCGTCACATTCTGGTATCCCAGGTATTTTTGTATACTGGATATCAGCTTTCGGCGGTTGTAGCCTGTTTTGGGACGTCCGCCAGAGCATATGGACGCAAGGTCTTTGCGCACCTGCACGTCGTTTAGGCCCACGCCGGCAGCAATGCTTGTGGCAGAAATATTTTCCGTTTCGGCAGGCAGCGCCTTCAGGTAATTGACATACAGCGGCAGCCGCCTGATCGTTCGTAAGGATACCGATTCTTTTTGCATACCCATCTGGTTTGTCCGTCTCTTTCCGGTAAAAGCCCAAGGGGGGCCGCAAGCGCTTTATGTCTTGCAGCCCGGCTTTGGACTGCTCAGGCAGCATCGTCCGAGATGTCTACCGCATTTCCGTAATAGATGCAATGGAGCAACTCTTCCATTTGGGCGGGCGAAATCGTCCGCGGGTTTGACCCGGTGCAGGCGTCGCCTACTGCAAGCGCTGCAATATTCGAAACCTTTTCCTTGAATTCCTCCTCCTTCACCCCAAATGCCTGGAGCGTAGCAGGGATGTTCAGATCCTTGTTCATCTGGTCGATTGCGCTGCAAAGGCTTTGCGTCAGCTCTTCGTCTGTTTTTCCGGAAAGCCCGACCGCCTTTGCGATTTCCGCATACCTCGAAAGCGCCTCTTTGTTTTTGGCGTTGTATTTTATGACAAACGGCAGATACATTGCGTTGGCGCAGCCGTGCGGCACATGGCCGGTGGAGAATGCCGCGCCTGTTTTATGCGCAATCGAATGGACGATGCCGAGCAGCGCGTTGGAAAACGCCATTCCGGCAAGGCACTGCGCATAGTGCATTTGCTCGCGCGCCTTCATGTCGCCGTTATAGGAAGCGTCCAGATATTCGAAAACCATCTGAATCGCCTTAATGGCAAGCCCGTCGGTAAACGGGGAGTGCAGCGTGCTGACATACGCCTCGATGGCGTGCGTCAGTGCGTCCATACCGGTGTGCGCTGTAAGCTCCTGCGGCATCGTTTCTGCCAGGTCGGGGTCAACAATGGCGACGTCCGGCGTAATATTGAAGTCTGCAAGCGGGTATTTTATGCCCTTGGCGTAATCCGTGATGACGGAAAACGCAGTCACCTCCGTAGCGGTCCCCGAAGTGGAGGGAATAGCGGCAAACTTTGCTTTTTGCCGAAGCTCCGGAAAATTGAACGGCGTAATCAGGTCTTCAAACGTCGTTTCCGGGTATTCGTAAAAGGCCCACATCGCCTTCGCGGCGTCGATGGGCGAGCCGCCGCCGATGGATACGATCCAGTCGGGCTGGAACTGGCGCATAGCCTGTGCGCCTTTCATAACGGTTTCGACAGACGGATCGGGCTCTACGCCTTCAAAAAGCTGCGTTTCCATGCCTGCTTCCTTCAGGTATGCAAGTGTTTTGTCCAAAAAGCCGAAACGCTTCATCGAGCCGCCGCCCACGACGACAATAGCCCGCTTACCCTTTAAAGATTTGAGCGTTTCAAGCGAACCCTTTCCATAGTACAGGTCTCTGGGTAGTGTAAACCTAGACATTCTATTTTCCTCCCTATATAATCTTAGTTTTTCTTGTTCATGCTTCCGTTTTCATAGTATTTCATCAATTTCTACAGAGCAGTGG
>JBMNTU010000052.1:0-16632 GCA_050945895.1 Christensenellaceae bacterium
ACAATTATCTGCTCTGTTGTGTATTTTTTCCTTGCCATCTCCATTCTCCTTCTTCGTTAGTTTATCATCACTCCACTAACTTTGGAACTGGTTCAAGGATTGGGGGGCACGCCAATCACGCCATTCTCCTGCAACCGCTGAACAAGGTTCCAACCCTCGCACCCCTTATAATTTGATACAGTGCATCCGGGCTTTTCCCGTTTGTTATAATGGTGTCTATTCCTTGCGCGGTAGCGAGCTGCGCCGCCTGTAGTTTTGTTTTCATTCCGCCGGTACCGCGCCGGGAACCCGCGCCGCCGGCAAGCACTTTTATACTGTCGTCGATGCAATCGATGGTGCTTATCAATTTTGCGTTTGGGTGTAAGCGGGGGTCACTATCATAAAATCCGTCGATGTCGGAAAAAATAACCAGCCTAGAGGCTTTGCACAATACGGCTACTACAGCCGACAGCATGTCGTTGTCGCCAAACAGCCGTTCCTCCGATTCGATTTCGGTATAGCTGACAGAATCGTTTTCATTGACAATGGGGATGATCCCCATTTCAAGCAATGCTTCAAAGGTATTTGTCAGGTTTTCTTTCTTTTCCTCCTGTTCAATATCCTCTGCGTTGAGCAGGATTTGAGCGATTGCTTTGTCGTAGTCGCTAAAGAATTTATCGTACAAAAACATGATGCTGCATTGCCCAACCGCTGCCGCGGCTTGCTTTAGCCGCATGCTGGCGGGGCGCTTTTTCATTTGCAGCTTGTTTGCGCCAACGGCAATCGCGCCCGAGGACACCAAAATTACCTCGTGGCCCATGTTCTGGATATCGGAAAGCACACAGGCCAAACGGTCGAAGGCGCGCAGGTCATTTTGCCCAATTTCATTGGTGAGGGTGGAGGTTCCAACCTTCACCACAATTCTGTTTTGATACAGGCTCACTGCTTCATCCCCCTAAACGGCAACAATGACCGGATTGCGCCCGGCATACGGCAAAAAATCGTTGAGGATGCGGGCGGTCTCAATCTTCATATAGCCGGTTGTGGTCCCGTCGCTGCACCCATACCACTGCTCGGAAGAAATATCTTTATCGAGTATAATTTGAACATCCTTGGCTGTATCCAGCAATGCGCTGAAAACAGTAGCCGCCCCAATCTTCGTTCCCAGCATCTGTTCCATATGCTCGGCGGGTGCAAAGGACAGCCGGGAAACGCCCATTGCAGAGCTGAATTCTTTTGAACGAAAGGGTTTATCTCCGCCCGTAATAAACAAATAGAACTTGGTTTGCTTGCGGTCGCACAAAAACAGCGTTTTTACCATCTTCATACCCAGCCGGTCATTGACCGAAATGCAATCCTCCATTGTAATCACTTCGTCGGTATCTACGCGCTCGAACGGGATTTGCAGTTTCGCAAGAGCCTTGTATGTAAGCTCCTGCAAGTGTGTTTTGTATTCTGCCGGTGCGGTCGTTTGAACTTCGCTGACATATAGCATAACGTTTATCCTCTCTTGTATTTGTGTTAAAAATAGCGTATCATAAAAACATACATTACAAAAGCAAATGTTTTTCATGAGTAGAATCACAATATCAGATGCTAGGATGCTGCATACGATGGACATGAACATTCAGAAATATATGGCCTTTGTCAAAACTGTGGAATACGGTAGCTTTACCAAAGCGGCAGAAGCGCTCAACTATTCTCAGTCAGGCATCAGCCGCATGATAAACGACTTGGAAAAGGAGTGGAAGGTTTTACTCTTGGAGCGAAGCCGGACAGGGGTGAAGCTGACCTCCGATGGCCTGTCCTTGCTGCCTTATGCAAAATCGGTGTGCGGTGAATACGAAAAGCTGCAAATGCAGGTGGACGAACTCAACGGCCTGCAATCGGGGCTCATTTGCATCGGCACTTTTTCCAGCGTGGCGACACACTGGCTGCCAAAAATAATCAGCGAATTTCAAAAAAGCTACCCCAATATCGATTACGAACTGCTGCTGGGTGATTATGCGGAAATTGAACGCTGGATATTGGAAGGGCGGGTGGATTGCGGTTTTCTGCGGCTGCCTGCGCACGCAGATTTGGATACCATCTTTTTGGAGCAGGACAAGCTGCTGGTTGTATTGCCGGAGAGCCATCCATATGCCGATTGCGGGCGGTTCCCCGTGCGTGCATTGAATGATTTTCCTTTTATGTTGCTGGAAAAGGGTGCAAAAGCGGATGTTTCGCTGGCGCTTGAACAATGGGATATAAAGCCAAATGTTCGCTTTACCACATGGGACGACTATGCAATTATGTCGATGGTGGAAAGCGGGCTGGGCATCAGCATTTTGCCCGAGCTGATTCTGCGGCGCACCCCCTACCAAATTGTAGCAAAGGAATTGGAAGTACCTGCCTATCGCAAAATCTGTTTGGCGATGCGTGACAAAAAAACAGTATCGTTGGCAGTTCGGCGCTTTATTGAGCACCTGCCGCATAGAACCGGCCGGTAGGCCCGCGCGGCCGAATCGGGCGTCTGGAAAATACTATCGTGCGATTGGCTAATGGCCTTTTAATTAATATGCGGGGAGGAGCAGTCGTGATGAACGCATTTTTGGATTGGGCAAGAAGGAAACGCTGGCAGGTAGAACTGCCGGAAGAGGAGCGCGAAATGCCAAAAGAGGCTTTTTGCCGATACGGGAAATTGCCCCCGGATTATGAAAAGTTTCTAAGGCACATCAATGTACTTGCAAACGAGGCGGATACAAGCTGGTTTTTGAGCATAGACGATTTTGTGAACAACGCAAAAGACGCGGTTTGGAGCGCGCGCTCTTTTGAGGAAATTAGCCTGGAGGCGGCGAGTGGAGATAACGATTTAGAAACTGCCGTTGCGCAGTTTTGGGACGCGCACATACCCATTGTTTTTTGCTTGGCAAACGGATATGAATACTATGCCATTCGCTTGGCAGACGGAGCTGTGGTAAACGGCATAGAGCCAGAATTTGAAGAGGTCTCGGTTGTCTCATCATCGTTTGAAGACTTTTTGGCAAAGACAATAGCCGGGAAGATTGTGCTTTAGCAATGGCGGCAATAGCAAATGCGTGTTGACGCTGTGCCGGAATAAGGATGAACTGGCGTGGCAGAAAGGCCTTCGTTTTTTTTAAGATATATTCTATTCCTTGCCGTAAAGTAGAGCAACAAACACATAAAGGAGATATAACCATGAAAGACGATAAAATGACTAAAACCAATTTGAGCGGCGGATAGCTCAATGAAGCGAATGGAGGAGCATGGTTGCCGTTTCCGCCTCAGTGCAATTTCTTTGCATGCAAGGACTGCGGCCGCACCGTTCGGATGGGGGATGTCCCTCGATTGATTTGCCCCAACTGTGGTTCAAGCAATCTTAAGTTTTTTTGATTCTCTTACCCTTTTTCCCTTCTTTTTACCCGTACCAATGCCATTGCGGGAGGTGCCCGCAATAAAACGTTTTCGTGTAGCGGCCAACCGGTTAACATACAAAACTATCCCTGCTTCCGCTTTTATTCTTTTGCTGCCTTACCCTGCTCGCTTTGTAGCGGATCGATCATTGTGAGCATCTTTCACATTAAGCATAGTGCCGGAATTCTGTTTGATAAAGCATAAAAAACAGAAGCCGGTTTCGCATCCGGCTTCTGAAAAAATCTGTTCAATATTTTATTTTTACCTGCATACCAAATACAAAACGCTGCCATTTAGATGCCTTTGGCTGGGATTCGTCTTTTTGTTTTGCAGACTCAATGCTGGCCGTTGCCATGATGGCCATTGCCGCTATTGTTGCCAGGGCCGCCGTTTCCGTGGTTTCCATTGCCGTTGCCTGGGTTGTTGCTTCCGTCTCCTTGCCCATGCACATCATTTCCACTGTTGGCGCCGCCTCCTTGCTGCCCCTGACCATTTGCGTTGTTTGGGCCGGAGCCGGTGCTATCTGAATTTTGTAGTAGATCTCCGGTTTGGTGATGTTGTATTTCCTGCCGGATATCTCGCATGCTATGGTGAGCATATTCGTCCACCGTAACGGCAGAATCGTATTCCTGCAATTCTTGTATTGCCATATATTTCCCAGGGGATATTCCATATTGGCGGGCGTCTGTCCAATCCTGATCATTTGCGGCATAGCAGGCCGTATGCTGTTGTCCGACAACACTGTTGGCATACAATAGGGATGCCTGCATCAATTTTTCCTGCTGCGCTGTATTGTCGCTTTGCACGGCAAACACCACATCAGAACCATCTGACATATACCCCAATTCCTGTTGCATTGCAACAATGGATTGCAACGCTTTTGTATAGGTTTCGTTTTTCAGATTAAGCCCAGATAGTACATACTCGGCATCCTTGTTCTTTGGGATTGCTGCAAGTACCCGGTCAAAACAATTGAGCGAAAGCTCTATGCTGGGGTTTACATCCATGCTGACGGATGCGGTGGGGGTGGTAAGCAGCGCTGTTCCCGTTGCAAGCAGCACAAAAGCGCATACAGCGCCCGCCGCAAGGCCCAGAACACGTCCAAGCGAGCGGGGCTTTTTTCGTGCAGCGCTTCGGGTCACAACTTGCAATGTGCTCTGTATCAACTCGTCCTCCGCTTTGATCTCAGAAAACGCTTCTTTTATTCTATTCACCCAGCTCACCTCCCAGCCTGTTTTTTAGTTCTGCCCGTGCGCGCGTTAGCCACGTATATACCGTATTTGGGTTCCGCCTGATGATTTTGCCAATTTCCGGAGCGGTATAGCCTTCGTAATAATGCAGGTAAATAACGGTTCGGTAGTTTTGGGGAAGCGCCAATACCGATTCCAGTATATCCCGCTTACCGCCATCCGTACCCGCCGGCAGGTGATACAGTTCGTCGATGGATGTGTTTTTTCTGGCGGCGCTTTTCAGCACATCTTTGCAACGGTTGATGCAAACACGGATAAGCCACGACCGGACATGCTTTTCATTCTCGAATACTTTTTTGCATTCCGCGTATTTCAGAAAAACATCCTGGAACACGTCTTCGGAATCGGCATAGTTTTTTAGGTACACAAAACAGATCCTGCGAATGCTGTCAGAATGGCTTTGTATCGTATTCACAATATCTGCTTCGCCGCGCATAAGAATCCTTTACTTAGTGATGGCGGCCTCTACCGTGATGGCCGCCTCTGTGGCCGTTGTTTCCAGAACCGCTGCTGCTTCCTGTACTTCTGCTATTGCCTGCTGGGCTGCCGTTGTTGTCCTGTGACCGTTCGCCATTAAAGGGGCAATTGGCGTTTGTGCAGGTTCCTCCTGCAAGCCTAGGGCAGTCTTCGTTAGGGCAGTTTTGGTAATACTGGCAGCCTTCGTTGATGCAGGCGCCCGCTTCACCTGTTATTCTTGGACAGTGGGGGTAGGTGCACTGCGTTTGCTGCGGAATGGTTGATTGTGTACCGGAGCCCCGGCTGCTACCATGCGACCCGCCGTGCCTGCCGCCTTTGTGCGGAGCGGCGAAGGCCGTTCCTGCCGAAAGGACAATACACAATACTACTGCGATACAAACTAAAACTTTGGTCTTACTTCTCATTTTATCACACCTCCGTGATTTTGGTTTCACTATACATACGATTCAGAAACGGCAATCCATTCATTTTTTAGCAGCATAAAATATTGTGCTCACAAACAGCGCTCCAGATTTGCAATAACCGTTTTTCAATTTGAGATTTTCGCCTTTGATATGGATAAAAAAGCAGTGCGGATATTGCTCTTGACAAGCCTGCTATTCTGTTATACTATATACTGGTAATATGTAGTACTGCATACCTGCCGCACATAATAGATGGAGGTGGTTGTTCTGGAAAACCTGACAGAAATGCTAAAGGGCATATTGGAAGGCTGCGTGCTGGAGATAATAAGCCGTGAGCAAACCTATGGCTACGAAATCACACGCAGGCTGAACGCCCTCGGTTTTACAGATGTTGTGGAAGGAACGGTTTATACGATTTTGGTGCGGTTTGAAAAGAACAAGCTGGTTGAGGTGACAAAAAAGCCGTCCGACATAGGGCCGCCCCGCAAGTTTTATGCCCTCAACGCTGCCGGACGCAGGGAGTTGCGCTTGTTTTGGAAAAAATGGGGCTTTGTGAGCGCGAAAATCAATGAGCTGAAAGGGGAGCGGCAATGAACTTTTGGGAGAAAATTACCGGAAGCGATATGACAAAACAAATGAAAGACTTTGAATTGCGGGCAAAAAAGCTGCCGGATGAGTACCAGTCGGCCTGGGAAGAAATCAAAACGAATATTTGGCCGTATACCGATATGACGGGCCGCAACCTTATGCCGGTTTTTGACGGGGTGCTTGGCTTGCTGGAAGAAACGGCGGCAGAGGGGCAAAGCGTGGACGAGGCCTTGGGTAGCGATATCAAAGGTTTTTGTTTGGCGTTGGCTGGGGAAGAAGGAGCAAAGTCTTATAGGGACAAGTGGCGCGAGCAACTAAACCGTGCTGTCGCGCAAAAATTGGGCAGATAGAAGGTGGAAACCATGGGTATACAAGATATCATTGAAGGAAAAAAAGAATGGCGGGCGCATATGGCGCGCGTCAAGGCGCTTCCGAGGGATTACCAGATCGTTTATAAAGAAATGCAAAAATACTTTTTTAAGGTTGGCCCGGTAGACATTGCGGAGGGCAACGGTTTGCTTTCGGGCATTGTCGATCTTTTTGAAGAGGGCGCGGCAGAAGGAAAGGACGTGCTTGAGGTGACGGGGAAGGATGTGGCGGCGTTTTGCGACGGCCTCATTGCCCATTCGAAAACATATGCTGATCTGTATTGAAAGGCGGAGGGACGCTTTGGAAAACCAAGGGGAAAAAAGATGGCAAATAGCGCAATCGAAATAAAGGGTTTGAGGAAAGCCTTTCGGTCTACGGAAGTACTGCGGGGCGTGGATTTTGAAGTGGAGCAGGGAAGTGTGTTTGCCCTGCTTGGTTCGAACGGCGCGGGCAAGACGACCATAATAAGAATATTGAGCACGCTGCTAAAGGCGGATGGCGGGACGGCCATTGTGAATGGGTATGATGTTGCAAGCGAGCCGGAGCGCGTCCGCGAATCGATCAGCCTGACGGGGCAGTTTGCCGCCGTGGACAAGATTTTGACGGGACGGGAGAACCTGATGCTGATTGCCAAGCTGCGGCATATTGCTGCTCCAAAGGAAACGGTTGACAATTTGCTTGCCCAATTTGGGTTGACGGATGCGGCCAACAGACGGGTAGCGGCTTATTCGGGCGGTATGTGCCGCAGGCTGGACATTGCCATGAGTCTGATTGGCATGCCACCGGTCATCTTCCTGGACGAGCCAACGACGGGGCTTGATCCGGAAGCCCGCATTGAGGTATGGAAAGTAGTGAAGGAGCTGGCGCAGGGCGGACGGACGGTTTTTTTGACCACGCAATATTTGGAAGAAGCGGAGCAGCTGGCCGACCAAATCGCAATTTTGCACCAGGGAGCGATTATTGCGAACGGCACGTTGGAGGAGCTGAAAAAGCTGCTGCCGCCGGCAAAGGTAGAATATGTGGAAAAGCAGCCGACGCTGGAGGAAATTTTCCTTTCGATTATTGGAAAAAAGAAAGGCGAAGACGATGGAAAAGACGCATAGACACTTTTTTAGCGATATGTCCGTTATGCTGGGGCGGTCGATGAAGCACATTACCCGCAGCATGGATACGGTGATTACCACGGCGCTCATGCCCGTTGCCATTATGCTGCTGTTTGTATATGTTTTGGGAGGCGCCATAGGGGCGGGAGAGGGCAACTATGTCAACTACCAGCTGCCGGGCGTGCTGCTCATTACGGTGGGGACTGGTGTTTCTTATACCTCGTACAGGCTTTTTACAGACAAACAGCGCGGCATATTTGAGCGGTTCCACTCCATGCCCATTGCGCGTTCCGCCCCGCTTTGGGGCCATGTGCTGACGTCGGTGATATCGATTATGGTTTCTGTGGGGGTTGTTATCCTTGCGGCGCTGGTTATGGGCTTTCGTCCCTCGGCAGGCCTGCTGTCGTGGCTGGCTGTTGTTGGTATACTTGTCCTGTTTTCCATGGCGCTTACGTGGGTGGCGGTAATAGCGGGGCTGGCCGCAAAAACATCGGATGGGGCAAATGTTTTCTCGTACCCGATTATATTCCTGCCGTTTTTGAGCTCGGCGTTTGTGCCAACAGAAACCATGCCGGCCGGGCTGCGCGCCTTTGCGGAAAACCAACCAGTGACTTCTATCGTCGATACGATTCGCGCGTTGTTTGATTCGGAGCCGGTTGGCAACGAAATTTGGACGGCGCTGGCCTGGTGCATGGGCATTCTGGTGGTCGCGTATATTTTTGCAATGAGGATATATAAGCGGATGTCGTGATGAGGCAATGCCTGTTACAGGAAAGGCGGAGTATCGATTGCGCACCGCAAGACGAATGAGTACTTACGGAAGGAAAAACAGAAGCTGCTCAACAATGCGTATGCAGATGATCTTAAAAAAGTAGCTTTAAGATAATCAGATGGATTGGATGCAGGAGGATACGATGTATCAAAAAAAGTGCGAACACCCACATAAAGAAGTCGATGGGCTCATTGCAGAGCTAGAAACAGTTTTTAGCCGAAGTTCAAAGTATTCGTACAGTTATCCGCCTGTGCATTTTATAAACATATCGCTTACCTACCCATATTTAAGATTAATGAAGCGACTATGCGCCAATATTTCCTTTATTGTAGAGCAAAAACAGATAAAAGCCTGGGTAAACATCATAAAAAGTGAAATTGGCAAAGAATTTGGTCCGCTTTATACAAGCGCATATGCCGATTTTCGCAGAAAAATTGAAAGCTGCTTGGGCAAGTATGGCCTTACAAGTATTGATAACGACCAAGGCGCAAGCCCGGGACGATAACGCGCCGGAGAAGCGGGATTGTAATGCCCGGAGAAGCCGCGGCTTGCAAGGAGTTCGTTTTTCGATAAGGGATGAAAATTCGGGCAGAAGAAAACAACAAAAATGTTTGCAATGGAACTAGCATAATTGTAGACGTCCATATGAAGGAGAGCAGGAACGCCGCCAGTGATATGGTAGACCCTCCTGCTCTCCTCGACCTATTTTCACCAGTACCAATAATTCACCAAGACTTCCCAAACTCCGCTATCCGGCGGCGTTGAAATTTCAAAATCAAAGGTATGGGAATCGCCGCTGTGAAACGCAGCAGGCTGTGCAATTGTAATGATATCCGCCTCTTCGTATCCGCCGTACAGCCAGACTTCAATGGCGATTTTAGTCATGTCCGGCGCCCTGTTGGCAAGAGTGATATAGCAGTTATACCCACCGCTGCCGTTGGGCGTTGCACCGTAATCGACCAGTTCAATCAGGCCGTCGCCGCTGTCGGAGGTGATTCCAATGAAGGATACACCGCCCTCGCCCGAAGGGCTGTCAGAGCTGGAAGAAGAAGCGCTGCCCGAAGCGCGGGCAGACTCGCTTTGCTGCTCCGGAACACTTTCGCTGTTATAATCATCGGCAGGAAAAGTGTATGAAATCCGTAGTTGGACGGCGTCATCCGACTGCTTGGTCAGGTAGGTGTTAAGTCGCAAACTGGTGTTGTCCATTTTCCAAGTCATTGATGCTTCTGCGCTTCTCTCGTTAGCTGGCTGCTGCAGCATATCAATTAAGTCGGCTTCGGTATAAGATTCAATTGTGCTGGGGTCGTTCCATGGTATCGACAAAGCCGATGTGGGAGAGACAGGGCATTCTTGACTGATGGCATCCGTTACCATGCTGAAAATGGCTGCGATTTCATCGGCAGGTAAATCGTCGTAAAAGTAGTAATCATAAAAATAGACGCATGAACTGTGGTCAGCATATTTTGTGCTTGTGCGAAAAGTAGCGTTGGCGCTTCCGTCATACGTACCCGGAAGATTTTCGGGCAGCACTGCGTAATATATGTTGGTATCTGGTGACTCCAGCCCTTCGCGATAACTCATCGTGCGCTCTTCGTCAAATATAAGGCCGCATTGCTCAACCAGCTGTGCTTCGCTAAGCGAACCGCTTGCAATGAACCCAAATGGGTCGACTTGTTCGTAGGTGAGCTGCGCCGCCTCCGGTTTTTCTTCCGGCGCAGGCGTCGATTCCGGCTGCGTTTCCTCTGCCCGGTCTACATTTGCCAACTTATCGGACAGACTGGCGCTTTCTTCCGTCAGTCCAAACAGCGAGCAGCCGCAAAGCGGCAGGGCAATAATGATAATGAGTGCAATCAGTTTTTTCATCAGCGTCACCTATTTCCTTAATCGTTTTCAGAGCAACCGTGCCATACAGCATAACTGCAGAACGGAATTATGATAATTTCAGTTTTATTGTAGCATGGGAAAGTTGTAAAATCTTCAGTTTAGTATAAACTATGTTCATCTGTCTGGTCAAAATCAGCTATGTTGTTATTGCAGCTTGAAAGAAAATGGAGGCGCAAATGAATTGTTTGTTGCCGGATATGGCATGGTCGCCGCCATGCTAATTGACACCATGGCATGGGCAGAAAAACCAATGTAGTTCAAATATGCCGATTCAAACGGTTGGTTTTACCAAGTAGCAAACATGATGTTTTGAATATTGCTAAAAGCGGGTTCGTTTGCTATAATACCCACAAACCTATTTGCTTATATGTCGATATCCCCGCAGACGCAAATAAGCTTACTTGCCTGAACTGAAATAAGCATCAGTCAAAAACCGGAGCGGGTAGGTTGTTTATGCCAACTTGCTCTTTTTTAATGAAAACAAACGCGAAACAAAGCTACTTACGGCAGTGCGCGGTCAGCGAAGCAAATGAGGGAAAATGAGCATAAGGCTCCCGTTTTATGCAAATATATAATATAAGCTTTGCGGCTTAATTTAGCAGAGGAATTTAATGGAGGTTGTTTATTCTATGAACCCGATCTACAAACGAGTAATAATGAAGATTAGCGGCGAGGCGCTTTGTTCGGCGGAAAACCGCCCGCTGGATTTTGATATTGTGGGAAACATCGCAGATCAAATCATAGAGATTTCTGAGGCGGGCGTAGAAGTCGGGCTGATCGTGGGCGGCGGCAATATCTGGCGCGGCGCACGGGTAGGCAAGCATATGGACCGCACGACTGCCGATTATATGGGCATGCTGGCAACGGTCATCAATGCACTGGCGCTGCAGGATGCGTTGGAGGAAAAAGGCCTGCAAACGCGGGTGCAGACGGCAATTGAAATGCGGCAGATTGCCGAGCCGTATATCCGACGAAAAGCAATGAAGCACCTTGAAAAAGGCCGCGTGGTTATTTTTGCGTGTGGTACGGGCAATCCCTATTTTTCGACGGACACGGCAGCGGCGCTGCGTGCGGCCGAAATGGAAGTAGAGCTTATTATGCTGGCAAAGAATGTGGATGCCGTATACGACAAAGACCCGCGCAAGCATGAAGGGGCTGTCCGGTTTGAAGAGATTAGTTATATGGATGTAATGAACAAAGGGCTGGACGTAATGGACAACACGGCAATCACGCTTTGCATGGACAACCATATTCCCATTATCGTATTTGGAGTGAACGAAAAAGACAGTATTAAGCAGGTTGTCAACGGGGCGAAGATCGGGACAATAATTCGTTAGCGCGCTTGTAATTTACAGGGCTTTGGTATACAATTATCCCATATTATTTGGGACAAAAAAATGCAGGTGAAAGGATTGGTTTTATTATGAATATCGAACACGAAGCGCTTACAAAAGCTGAGCACAAGATGGATAAAACAATCGAGAACTGTAAAAAAGAACTGTCCAGTATTCGCGCCGGACGTGCAAATGCGCAGTTGCTGGACAATATCATGGTGGACTATTATGGAACGCCCACACCCGTAACGCAGGTGGGCAACATATCCGTTCCCGAACCGCGGCTGCTGGTTATTTCCCTTTGGGACCAGAATATTTTGCCCGAAGTGGAAAAAGCCATCCAAAAGTCCGAACTGGGCATTCACCCGGCAAACGACGGAAAGGTCATTCGGCTGGCGTTTCCCGAGGTAACGGGTGAAAAACGGCAAGAGCTTGTAAAACAGGCGAAAAAGAGAGCGGAAGAAGCAAAGGTTGCCATCCGGTCGATTCGGCGTGACGCCAACGAAACATTTAAAAAGGAAAAAAAGGCGAGCGAGCTGACAGAGGACGATTTCGACCAGATCGAAAAACAGGTACAGACGCTGACCGATAATAAAATCAAAGAGATCGACAACCTGTTGGCTGCAAAGGAAAAGGATATACTGGAAATATGACCGATATGCTGCCCGGTCTCGATTTAAGGGATGCCCAACGGCTGCTGCGTGATGCGGGTATTGCCTGCGAGGTAAAACGGTATTTGTCTTCAAAGCCGTATGAAAATGCAGACAGCTGGCGCGTTGTGCGCGCTATACGCAGGGAAGACGGGAGCGTGGAACTCGTTGCGTGTCATTTTAAAACCGAAATTTGATATGCGCCCCGCCGGGAAGCCCCGGCGGGGAATGTTTTGCAACATATTCGTTTATGCAGCGCACAAATACGTTGCGCAAAAGTGCTATTAGCAAACGAAATGGAAATGATTTTTAACAGAAGACAGATGGAGCGGGCCGCCATTGGGTTTATTTTCAAAAAAAAGAAAAACCAATTTTGAAAAACTGGATATGGAAAACCTGCCGGTACATGTTGCTGTTATTATGGATGGCAACGGCAGGTGGGCGAAAAAGCGGATGCTGCCGCGGGTAATGGGCCACCGGGCGGGTATGGAAAAGGTAAAGACCATCATACGGACAAGCTCGGACCTTGGAATAAAGCACCTTACACTGTATGCGTTCTCTACCGAAAACTGGAAGCGCCCGCAGGATGAAGTGGGTTTTTTGATGAACCTGCTCATCGAGTTTTTGACCCGCGAGCTCGACGAAATGAACCAAAAGAATGTAATTTTCAATACGATCGGCAGCCTGAAGCGCTTGCCCGAAAAGGTCGTCGAGGTGCTGGAAAACGCAAAAGAAACGACTAGGGATAACACTGGGCTTACCGTGAATATTGCGCTGGACTATGGCGGGCGGACAGAGATTGCGCAAGCCGTCCGGAAAATTGTGCAGGGTGCGGCCGACGGAACGGTTGCGGCCGAACAGATAGACGAAGGCTTTATATCCGGCTTTTTGGATACGGCAGGGCAGCCCGACCCCGATTTGATGATTCGTACAAGCGGGGAGGAGCGCCTTTCAAACTTCCTGTTGTACCAGCTTGCATATGCAGAGTTTTATTTTACGCCGGTCCTGTGGCCGGATTTCGATGAAAAGGAATACGAAAAAGCGCTTTTGGTATACCAAAATAGGCAGCGGCGCTATGGCGGCCTGTAAAAGCGCAGGGAAGGGATAGCAATGGGCAAAAGGATATTGGTCGCCATACCGATCGTCATCGTTGTTGCGCTCGCCGTAATTTTGCAAGGCTGGGTGCTTGCTTTATTTGCCGTTTTGCTTGCCGTTTTTTGCGGCTACGAAATCGTCCATGCGATGAACCAGGGGAAAAAACCGGTGCTGGGCGGCCTTTCCATCGGGCTAAGCGTGTTTTTGGCGGGCTGGTTTTTGCTGGCATACGGCGGTATAGTCGGAGTGGAACCGTTCGCGCTGCTGTTGGCTTTTATCATCTATACAATGCTGTGCTTTGTCGTGGCGATGTTCTCTTCAAAGCATTCGATGGAAAGCGTTACAAATTCTGTATTCGCGATGATCTATCCCAACCTTTTCTGGATGATTTTTTACTGGATGATTTTGACGGGGCAAGGGGGCTATACGGGCATGCTTCTCTTGCTGCTGATGGTGTTTGTTCCTGCAATGTTTTGCGATACGGCGGCGTATTTTTTTGGAAGCGCGTTTGGCAGGCACAAGCTTTGCCCTGCGATCAGCCCCAAAAAAACGGTAGAAGGAAGCATTGGCGGGTTTGTTGGCGGAGTAGTGGGCGCGGGGGTCGTGTACCTCGTTCTTTCGCTTTATATGAAAACGTTTGGGGCACAAATAACGTTGCCGGCATTGCCGGTTATGCTGCTGTGGGGTGCAGTGTTGGCGGCGGTTTCGCAAATCGGCGACCTGGCGGCCTCGTTCATAAAACGTTCACTGAATATTAAAGACTTTGGCAAAATTTTGCCAGGGCACGGTGGTATACTGGACAGGATGGACAGCATACTGTTTTGCATACCCGTCGTATATTTATTTGCAATAACGATGATGGCATAGGAGTTTTTCGTTTGAAAAAAATAGCAATACTGGGCGCGACCGGCTCCATCGGGCAGCAGGCGCAGGATGTAGTGCGCCGCTACAGCGAAGATTTTAAGATTGTTGCCATGACGGCCCACCGCGATGCGGAGGGGCTGGTTCGCGCGGCGAACGAATTTCGTCCGGAATATGTATGCCTGACAGACGCCGGGAAGCTGAATGAAGTTAAAAACGGGCTTGTATATGGCGCGCATGTGCTTTGCGGGCCGGATTCGCTGCTTATTGCATGTGCAGACAGCGGCGCGGAACTGGTCGTGCTTGCCGTCATGGGAATTGCGGGCCTCCCCGCATTTTACGAATGCCTGAAAAGGAACATAGACGTTGCGCTGGCCAACAAGGAAGCGCTTGTTTCGGGCGCGGGGGTGACGAGGAAGCTGATGGACGATTCAAAATCCACAGTGCTTCCGGTAGACAGCGAGCATTCGGCTATTTTCCAGTGTCTTGGCAATTCGTATGATATTTCGGATGTGCAAAGAATTTATATCACCGCTTCCGGCGGGCCCTTTTTACATGAAGATGCAGATTTTATTTATAACGCACCGGTAGGCGCGGCGCTAAAGCACCCAAACTGGGAAATGGGAAAAAAAATAACGATCGATTCCGCATCCCTTGCAAACAAGGGGTTGGAAGTAATAGAGGCGCATTACCTGTATAAAGCGCCGCCGGATATGATTTCGGTGGTCGTTCACCCGGAAAGCATTATCCATTCGCTGGTAGAGCTAAAGGACGCGTCTGTAATGGCGCAGCTTGCGCTGCCCGATATGCGGCTGCCGCTGCAAAAGGCGATGTTTTTTCCAGAGATTCGAGACTACGTGGGCGAAAAGCGGATGGACCTGCTTGAAGTTGGAAAGCTGACTTTTCTTCCGCCCGATACGGAAAAATTCCCCTGCCTTGCATTGGCATACCAAGCGCTCCGCGATAATGCAACGGCGGTGTACAATGTTTCCAACGAGGTCGCCGTTTCGTGGTATTTGGAAGAGCGGATCAAATTCGGGCAAATACCCGAAATCATCTTGCTTGCACTGCAAACATTTGGGGGAACAATACCAACAGACTTAAATGGAATATTGGAACTGGATAAAGAGGTCCGCGCATTTCTCGATGGAAAACGCGCGGTGATATTTGGAGGCTGAATTTGGATACGGGCAATATTGTAGTAACGATCATAACGGCTCTTTTGGTGCTGACGCTGCTCATTGTTGTGCATGAATTTGGGCATTATATCGCGGCGAAAAAAAGAGGCATCAAGGTAGCGGAATTTGCAGTGGGGTTTGGTCCCCGGCTAATAAAGTGGCATAGGAACGAAACGGAATTTTCCATCCGGCCCATTTTTTTTGGCGGGTTCGTAAAGTTTGCGGACGACGAGGAACGCGCTCCCCAAAAGGGGGATTTTCGCGCGGCGTCCCTAAAAAGCCGCATACTGACGATTGCCGCAGGGCCGGTTATGAACATGATTGTCGCAGTCATTATTTCGGTTGTTGTGCTGTGTGCATTCGGCGACTACCAGCCGCGGATCGCCGAGGTAGAGGCAGGCTCAACCGCGTATGAGGCGGGTCTGCGGGAGGGGGACATTATCCGTGAGATAAACGGTGTAAGGATCGACTTTGCGACGTACGACTGGCAGGATTACCAGCGCGCGGCGCAGGGCGAAAGCTTGCCTATCACCGTGTTGAGGGAAGGGGAAACGCAATCGTTTGACGTACCCTATATGGACGAGCTTTCGGAAGAAGGGCGCAAGGTTACGGGCATCAACATCGAGGCCATCCCCCGGAAATACAACTTTTTTGAAGCGGTCGGCCTCAGCTTTAAGTGGCTGGGCATGATGATCCGGGAGATGTTTTCTGTATTGGGGAGGCTGTTTTTTATGGGCCAGGGGGTAGAAAACCTGACCGGTATTGTGGGAACGGTGGCAATCGTAGGCGCGGCCGCGCAGCAGGGGCTCGACCTGCTGCTAAAAATGATAGCGATGATCAGCATCAACCTTGCTGTTATCAACCTGCTGCCCATACCGGCGCTGGACGGCGGCAAGCTGGTGATGTATGCGGTGGAAGGCGTACGGAAAAAACCTGCACCCGAAAAGCTGGAGGGGTTCTTGAACCTTGCGGGATTTGTACTCATTATGGGATTGGCGGTGTTTTTGGTGGTCCAGGATATATCCAGAATGGTCGTTTGACCATCATTTTGTAAACAGCGCAAACCCTGCACTTACTTTTAAAAATACCGAAGAATAAAGACGCTCGGCCTTACCTTTTGCATGCCTGGCGTCGTGGCTTGCAAAATTCCAATCGGGCCTGCGTGATGTGGCCCGCTGCTTTAGGAGGAGCATTCCTGTAATGGAACAAAAGGCGGATTGAGGAAATAAAAGATACTCCCTAAAATAAGCACAGAGGGGTTGAAACCCCAACAC
>JBMNTU010000053.1:0-16292 GCA_050945895.1 Christensenellaceae bacterium
ATCGGTCTTTATTTTTTCAAGGACCTCCGCCGCTTTCTCGTATTCTCCCGAATCGAGCGCGCTTTTTCCTTCCTGTGCCAGCCGGTAATACTCTTTTTCCATAGCGTCCGCAATAAATTCTTCTTCGCTTTCGATATCGTCTTCAAGCAGCATGAAGAGGTCGTCCATTTCCTCCGAAAATTCGTTGTCCGGCTCTATTTCCATATATTTCTCAAAGCTGTCCCGGGCGCGCGTAAAATCGTTGAGGCCAAGAAAATTGCGCCCCAGATTGAAAAAGCAATCGGCGTTTGGCTCTTTAGATTCGCTCAGCATTTCAAAAAGGATGCTGTTCGATTCTTCGTACTTGTTCATATCCGTCAAAAGCTCAGCATAATACAGCCGGTATTCTTCATTTTCCGGTTCTTTTTTAAGCGCCTTGCGAATCATGTTCACCGCGCCGATATAATGCCCGCTGTCGATCATTTTTTGCGTCGTTTTAAAATAAAACTCTGCGGGCCGTTCAAATTTCAATACTTTTTTTGCCATAGGTTCTTTTACTGCTCCAATAATTTCTGTAATTCTTCCGCGCTAAACCGGTATTCCTTGTTGCAAAACCGGCAGGTGATTTCCGCCCCCTGGTCCTGTTTGATCATATCCTCTATTTCCTGCCTGCCAAGGGACGCCACTACCTCGGTAAGCCGTTCTTTGTTGCAATCGCAGCGCCAAACGGGGTGTTGTTCATCCAAAAACGTAAGCTCCATATCGCAGAAAATCTTTTTCAGCACATCCCGTACATTGCTGGGCAAAAGGTAGACGGAATAGTTATAGATATCCCCATAATGCGTTTCAATTTGCTGCAGCGTTTCTTCGCTGCAATTGGGCAGCGGCCGCACGATAACGCCGCCCGCGCTTACAACGCTCATATCCTCTTCCAGCCAGGTATGGACATATACAACGGACGGCTGCTGCTCGGAGACGAGCAGGTAGTTTGCTATATCTTCGCCAATTTCCCCCGAAACCATTTCGGTTTTGCCTACATACGGTTCTTTTAGGCCGTAATCTCGAATAACAGTAATAAAGCCTTCTTTGCCCACCGCTTCGGCAATATTGAAGCCTCCTTTTTCGTTGGGGGGCGGATTTACGAACGGATTGGCGATATACGCCTTCATTTCCAGCGCCTCGTTGCCCGTTACCATAATGGTTCCGGCGGGGCCGCCGCCATTTACCATCAGCGTAAATTTATCGTGCTCGCTTTTAAGCATGGAAGAAAGCATTGTTCCTGCGGCAAGCGTGCGCCCAAGCGCAATTGTTCCCACGGGCAGCGTATTGTGGATCGTCCGCGCCTGCTCGACCATCGCGGTAACGTCACAGGCGCATACCGCCACTTCTCCGTTTAGTATTCCACGAACCAAAACATCGCTCATAATAATATATTCAACCCTTCACAGCCAAAAACTGTATCCTTTCCGTTTTGTTATCCGGCATATCCTTCGTCATAAACGCAAATGCATGGATGTCTTCAAAACCCGCGCGCTCCAGCGCGTCCTCTATTTGCCGCCGCGCCCATGCGCGCTGGGTATGCCGCTCGTCATATCTTTTATAACACGCTCCGTTTGCCCGAAACAATGTCACGTCCATTGTCAGCAGCGAAGCATCTGCGTCGAATGCGCTCTGCCAAAGGCAGGTCGCCTCGTCGCTGTCGTCATAAAAAAATTCGTTTCCCAGTATATTTTCCAGCTTATATGCGCTGCTGATGTCAAACAAAAACCGGCCGCCCCGGCGGATATTGGCGCAGGCATTTTCAAAAAACGACCGCAGCCGTTGTTCTTCCAGTATATAATTCACTCCGTCGCAGCAGCAAACCGCCGCGTCGGCAGGTTTGTTCAAACTAAAATCGGCCATGTCTGCTTGGGCAAACCGCACCTTTCCATGGTGTGCCCGGTCGAGCTTTTTTTGTGCGATATCGAGCATGTCGGCAGATATATCTGTCGCAGTTACCTCGTACCCGCGCTCCAGCAGGCAGCCGGTGATGTTTCCCGTGCCGCATGCATATTCAAGCACTGTGCGTACCTCTTCGCCAAGCAGCCCGGCAATATAGCCCGCCCAGTCTTCGTACATAACATCGTACATCAATTCGTCGTATGCGGCTGCAAGATACTCATACTGGTTCATCAAAATCCGTCGCCCTTAAGTAGTATTCCACACCATGCAGCAGAACTTTTTCATCGAACCCAAAGCTGCTTGAATGGAGCGGTTCGGTATGCATGTCGTCCAGCGTTCCTAAAAACATCAGCACGCCCGGCACTTCTTTCTGATAATAGGAGAAATCCTCCGAAAGCATGACCGGCACGGCCGCGGTGTAGCTGTCCGAAAATTTTGGAATAAGCGCTTCCGCCATGGCCCTGTCGTTTACAACCGGCGGATACATCATTGTTTCGTAGCTGGTGCTTTGTGTACCGTACATAGTGTCGATCCCCTGCATAACCTCACAAATACGGCGCTTAATATGCGCGGCCGTATCCTCGTCCAGCGTGCGTAGCGTCCCCTCCAGGTGAACGCGCCCAGGAACAACGTTGCGCGTATCTCCGCCCTCTATTTTGCCAATTGTCAGCACGGCGCTGCCAAACGGGTCTATATTCCTGGAAACGATGGTTTGCAGCGCCAAAACAAGCTGCGCCGCCGCAACAATTGCGTCCACACCCTGCTGCGGGCGCGCGCCATGGACCCCTTTGCCGGTTATATCTATATTGACGTCGTTCATGCGCGCCATAACCGGCCCGCCCAAAAGCCCAACCTTTCCTGCCGGAAGGTACGGCCACAGGTGAATGCCGTATATTTCATCCACATCCGGGTTTTGAAGCGCGCCTGCTTCAATCATCGGCTCTGCCCCGCCGCCCGCCTCTTCGGCAGGCTGGAAAAGGAACACATAATTTACGCGGAGCTTGTCCCTGTTTTCGCTGACGATTTTTGCGGTTACAAGCGCCATTGCCATATGCCCGTCGTGTCCGCAGGCGTGCATTGCACCAGCGTTTTTGGATTGGAAGGGGCAGCCTTTCTGCTCCGTTATGGGCAGCGCATCCATATCCGCGCGGATAGCCACCGTTTTTGTTGCGCCCTTCGCATAAAAAACGGCTTTTATGCCCGTTTTGGCAATGCGCTCCAAACTGTCTGGCAAAAGCGGTTCGAGATACTCGTACAGGAACGCTGCCGTTTCTTCCTCACAAAAAGCAAGCTCGGGGATTTGGTGCAGCGTCCGCCGGAGCTTTATCAGTTCATTTTGTTGTTCCCTCGCGCATGTCCGTATCTTCATGTAAGCCTCGTCTCTTTCTGTGCCTATTCTACCATATTTCGCCTGCTTTTCACAGGAATTAATAAACTGTTTACAGATGGGGGAAGATGGTGTATAATACACGCAAACCGAAAGAGGCGCGTTGGCGCATCAGTACCGCGGACCATGGCTGGCAGGCCGGCCCGCGCGAAAGGGCCCGACGCCGAAGACGACATAACGCTGCCATCGTTTTGCCGTCTGGGCATACAGCAAACAGCTGTATGACTGTCACCATTGGTTTGGTGGAGCGCTGCCGGTGTCCTTAACATCATATCAATTATATTCCCATCCATGTATTGGTTTAGGGTAAAGACGGCGCATATGTGTCGTTTTATTTGTATATAGATAATTTTACCCCAAAAAGGGTGATTAGGAGGGTTACAGTTCATCATGAAAAAGTACAATGTCGCCGTGTGCGGCGCAACAGGCATGGTCGGCCGGAAGTTCCTGCAGGTTTTGGAGGAGCGTAATTTGCCTGTCGACAATTATTACCTCTTTGCCAGCGCAAGAAGCGCAGGCAAGAAGGTATCGTTTATGGACAAGGAATACACCATCGAGGAGCTGACGGAAACGTGCTTCGACGGCAAAAATATAGACATCGCGCTGTTTTCTGCAGGGGGAAGCACCAGCGAGAAATTTGCGCCCATTGCGGTACAGGCGGGTGCGCTGGTTATAGACAACTCCAGCGCATGGCGTATGGATAAAAAAGTGCCGCTTGTTGTTCCGGAGGTCAATACAAAAGACATTAAGTGGAACAGCGGTATCATCGCCAACCCAAACTGCTCGACGATACAGGCGGTTGTTGCGCTAAAACCGCTGCACGACAAATACACAATCAAGCGCATTGTATATTCGACCTACCAGGCGGTGTCCGGCGCAGGGATGGACGGGTACCGAGACCTGGAAGACGGCATCAACGGCGATCCGCCCAAAAAATTCCCCTACCCGATTTTTGGCAACTGCCTGCCGCAGATCGATGTGTTTTCGGACGACGACTACACAAAAGAAGAGCTGAAAATGATTTACGAAACGCGCAAAATTTTGGGCGAGCCGGAGCTGCCCATTACGGCAACAACGGTGCGCGTTCCCGTATTCAACGGACACTGCGAGTCGATCAACATCGAATTTGAAAAGGATTACGAGCTGGACGAGCTTAAGCAGGCCCTTCGGGATTTTCCGGGGATCGTGGTGCAGGACGACGTATCTAAAGGCGAATACCCCATGCCTGTTTATGTTACGGGCAAAGACGAGGTGTATGTCGGCCGTATCCGCAGGGATCTCTCCGTCAAAAGCGGCGTAAACCTCTGGGTGGTTGCGGACAACATCCGCAAAGGCGCGGCAACCAACACCGTACAGATCGCCCAGGCGTGGATCGCAATGCAGGAGTAGGCGGGGAAGCCCCCGCCGGCAAACCGATAATTATGTACCGTGGCGGATGAGATTTTGGTAGCCGCGCTGTATAGTTGCGAGAAAGCAGCCGAACAGCTGCGGGAGGGAAGCCCCGCCGGCAACCCGATAATTGTGTACCGTGGCGGTCGAGATTTTGGTAACTGCGCTGTATATTTGCGAGAAAACAGCCGAACGGCTGCGGGAGGGAATACCCGCCGGCAAACCGATAATTGTGTACCGTGGCGGACGAGATTTTGGTAACTGCGCCGTATAGTTGCGAGAAAACAGCCGAACGGCTGCGGGAGGGAATACCCGCCGGCAAACCGATAATTATGTACCGTGGCGGACGAGATTTTGGTAACTGCGCCGTATATTTGCGAGAAAACAGCCGAACGGCTGCGGGCGAGTGCCCGGGGAGGAGAAAGGTTATGTTGTTTAAAGGTTCGGGTGTTGCGTTGTGCACCCCATTTACAGAGGACGGAGTCAACTTCGGTACATATGAAAAGCTAATCGAGTTCCAGATCGAAAACGATACGGACGCGCTGATCGTTTGCGGCACGACGGGCGAGCCTCCCACGATGACAAACAAAGAGCAGGAAGAGCTGGTGCGTTTTGCGGTCGGGCAGGCAAACGGCCGCGTGCCCGTTATTGCCGGAATTGGCGGCAACAATACGGCTGCCAGCCTGGAAAAAGCCAAGACCTACGAACAGGCAGGAGCAAGCGGCCTTCTGTACGTTACCCCGTACTACAACAAATGCACCAAAAGCGGCTTGCTCGCGCATTTTCTGACGGTTGCAGATGCGGTGTCCATACCCATTGTTGTATACAACGTACCTGCGCGCACCAATGTAAATCTTCCATTGGACGTGTGGGACGCGCTTTGCGGGCACAAGAATATTGCGATGATTAAAGAAGCCAGCGGAAACATTGCCCAAGTCGCGGAAATGTCGCGCGTGGCAAACGGCCGCGCCGATATTGTAAGCGGCAACGACGATTGCATTGTTCCGCTGCTTTCCGTAGGCGGTGTGGGCGTAATTTCTGTGCTGGCAAACATCCTTCCTCAATATACGCACGATATGGTCATGCACTACCTGAATGGAGATACGGACAAGGCGTGCAAAATGCAGCTTAAGGTGCTGCCGCTTGTATCTGCGCTGTTCTGTGAGGTAAACCCCATCCCTGCAAAAACGGCGCTGCGCGAAATGGGCTACGATATGGGCCCCTTCCGCCTGCCGCTCACAGAGATGGAAGAAAAAAACAAAGCTCGCCTCCTTACCGAAATGCGCGCATTTGACCTGATCGATTGACAATAGGAGAAAGAACCATGATTAAAATACTGCTTTCGGGCGTAAACGGCCGGATGGGCCAAACGCTCAGGAATTGCATCGAAAATACCGAAGGAACGGAAGTCGTTTGCGGGGTAGACAAGATGCCGGACGTTATAGAAAATCCGTTTCCCGTATACGGGTCGCTTGCAGACGTACAGGAGCAGGCAGACGTCCTTATCGATTTTTCGCGCCCGGACGCCTTGCCCGAGCTGCTTTCCTACGCAAAGAAGAACCGTACGGCGCTTGTTCTTGCAACGACGGGCTATACCGAAGCAGACAAGAAAAATATCTTTCAGGCAGCGGAAGAAACCCCCGTGTTTTTTTCGGCAAACATGTCTCTTGGCGTAAACATGCAAATGAGCCTTGCAAAATCTGCGGCAGATTTCCTGGGAGACAAATACGATATTGAAATCATTGAAAAGCACCACAACCAAAAGGTAGACTCGCCTTCGGGCACGGCGCTTTTTATTGCGGACCACATCAACGAGTCGTTTGGCGGCAGAAAAAAATATGTATTCGGCCGAAGCCCCCAAACCCCCGGCAAGCGCACGAATGACGAGATCGGGCTGCATGCCGTCCGCGGGGGAACGGTTGTGGGCGAGCACGAAGTACTGTTTTTGGGAAACGACGAGGTTATTACCATCACGCACTCCGCGCTTTCCAAGCAGGTGTTTGCGGAAGGCGCCGTGCGCGCGGCGCAATATATGCATGGCAAGCCCGCGGGGCTGTATTCGATGAAGGATATGATTGCCGAGTCAAATGTTGTCACGCATCTTTACTGCCGCGACGGCGAAGCAATTGTAACGCTGCGCGGCGTGCCGTACGAGCCGGCCTTCATTGCCGATGTTTTTGAGCTGCTTGGGCAAAACGAAATCAACATAGACATCATCAGCCAAACGTATCCGCAAAACGACATTATCGATGTTTCGTTCTCGCTGGAAAAAGGCGATGTTGCCAGTGTGCAGAAGTTGATGGAGGACATGCCAAATATCCAATACGAAGTAGCGGACGACATTTCCCGGTTGACAATAGAGGGAATTGGCATGGCGCAGGAAAGCGGTGTGGCTGCAAAGCTGTTCCATGCGCTTGCGACCGAGAATATAAAAATCATTTTACTGTCCACTTCGCTTACAAAAATCTCCTGCTGTATCCATACGGCGGATACCGGCAAGGCCATTTCTGCGGTAACGCGGGCCTTTAACCTGTAGACCAGAGGAAACCAATTTGGAAAATTACGATATTGCCATCATTGGCGGCGGAATCAGCGGAATCATGTGCGCATACCGGCTGACGGAAAACAATCCGCATTTAAAAATTGCATTGTTTGAAAAAGGGCACCGGATCGAAAAGCGAACGTGCCCCATTATCAATAAAACTGCAAAATCCTGCGTAAAGTGTGCCTCGTGTGCAATTATGGAAGGCATGGCGGGTGCGGGCGCGTTTTCGGACGGGAAGTATATTATTTCCACCGAATACGGCGGTTGGCTGACCGATTTTTTAGAGCCGGATACCGTCATCGATTATATTAACCAGGCAGACAGCTACCTTGTCTCCTATGGTGCAACAGAGGAGCGGTTTATGCCCAACGACACGCTCAAAACGCTCTGCCTCAAGCACGACCTGCACATGGCGCAGGCGCAGCTCAAGCATCTTGGCACAGACGAAAACTTCGAAACGATGCGTAAAATCATCGAGCATATTTCCGAAAAATGTGCCATTTTCACCGATACGGCGGTGCTCGATGTCGATAAGCAGGCACATACGATCTCTACCCGGTCAAAAGAGGGCGATAAGACCTATACGGCAAAGCATATCGTGTTTGCCGTGGGGCGCGTGGGCAGCCGGTTTTTTTCGGACTGGTGCCGGAAAAACCATATCGAGCTGATGAACAACCAGGTGGATATCGGCGTACGGGTAGAGCTTCCATACCTCGTTTGGGAGCATTTTTCCAAGCATATTTACGAGCCGAAAATCTGGTTCCGTTCCAAAGCCTACGGCGATATTACGCGGATGTTCTGCTTCAACGAAAAGGGCAATGTGGTAACGGAAAACACAAACGGCGTGCTTACGGTAAACGGCCATTCCTACCGCGACCAAAGCAGGAAAACACAAAATTCCAATTTTGCGCTGCTGTGTACGATGCGCTTTACAGAGCCGTTCAAAGAGCCCATCGAATATGCGCGCTATGTCGCCAGCCTGGCCAACCTGATCAGCGGAGACAGCGTTCTTGTGCAGCGCTTTGGAGATTTGATTGCCGGTCGGCGGACAAATGCAAAGCGCCTGCTCCAGTCTACCACGCGCCCGACGATGGACGCAGTTCCGGGCGACCTCAGCCTTTGCCTGCCCAAACGGCAGTTGGATAATATCATCGAAACGCTGTATGCGCTGGACCAGATTGCGCCGGGAACGGCAAACTACGACACGCTTTTATACGGCGTGGAGTGCAAATACTATTCGGCGCGGCCCAAAAGCGAAGATTTTGAGTTGGACCAAACAGAAAACATTTACGCCACGGGCGACGGCGCCGGCTTTACGCGCTCCCTTTCGCAGGCAGCGGCAAACGGACTTTATGTAGCAGATAAAATACTCGGTCGGGTATAGAGGTTTGAAGCAGGAAAAAGAAGCAAGCTATGTTTATATACTGGAGTGCAGCGACGGCAGCCTTTATACCGGCTGGACAACGGACGTGGAAAAGCGGCTCGCGGTTCATAACGCGGGAAAGGGCGCAAAGTATACGAAACCGCGGCTGCCGGTAAAGCTGGTATATGTGGAAACGGTAGATTCCAAAAGCCAGGGGCAGCAGCGCGAATGCAGCATCAAGAAACTCAAGCGTCCGCAAAAGCTGGAACTGATCGGAAGCAGCCGGAACGAACTGGATGCTGTAAAAACAAAAAGCAACTAAAAAAGACTGTTCCCCAAAACGGGAGCAGTCTTTCTGTTTATGTATCATCGTTCAATAGCTTTTTGCGAAATACATCAGCGTTTTGGCGGGCTTGCCGCAATGCACGCAAACGTTTGAAAGCGAATCCTGCTCGAACGGCATACAGCGCGTGGTTGCACTCGTTTTTTCTTTGATTTCCGCCTCGCAGGCCGCATCCTCGCACCACATGGCGCGCACAAAGCCTTTTTTGTTTTCGATCCCGTCCACAAATTCTTGCCAATTTGTAGCATTGTAGGTGCGTTCTTCCCTGTATTTGAGCGCCATTTCCAGCATGTTTTTGTTGATATCATCCAGCAGGGATTCCACCGTATCTGCAATGTCGTCCAGCTGGTAGCTTTCTTTTTCAAACGTATCCCGGCGGAAAAGCACACAGGCGTCTTTTTCAATATCCTTGGGGCCAATCTCCAGCCGCAGCGGAACGCCCTTCAGCTCCCATTCGTTGAACTTCCAGCCGGGGCTTTGATCCCGGTCGTCAAGCTCTACCCGAATGCCTGCTTCCTTAAGCAGCGCAAAAATCTCGTTGGCCTTTTCGATTACGCCTTCCTTGTGCATGGCAATGGGCACAACGACGCACTGCACCGGGGCAACTTTGGGCGGCAGCTTAAGCCCGCGCTCATCTCCATGTACCATAATCAGCCCGCCGATCATACGGGTAGACGTTCCCCACGAGGTCTGCCATGCATACTTTTGCTTGCCGTCTTTGTCCAGAAACTGTATATCGAACCCCTTGGAAAAGTTTTGCCCAAGGTTGTGCGACGTACCCATCTGCAGGGCTTTGCCGTCCAGCATCATCGCTTCCATCGTATAGGTGTGGTCTGCGCCGGCAAATTTTTCCTTTTCGCTCTTCTTTCCGGCAATAACGGGAATGGCCAGCACGTTTCTGGCAAATTCCACATATACGTTCAGCATTTTAACAGTTTCTTCCTCAGCTTCCTGCTGCGTGGCGTGTACGGTATGGCCTTCCTGCCACAAAAACTCCGAGGTGCGCAAAAACGGCCGCGTGCTTTTTTCCCACCGGAGCACATTGCACCACTGGTTTAAAAGCACAGGCAAATCGCGGTAGCTTTGTATCCACTTGGAATACATCGAACAAATAATGGTTTCGGAGGTAGGACGGATGCAAAGCGGTTCTTCCAGCTCTTCGTTGCCGCCTTTTGTAACCCAGGCGACCTCGGGCGCAAAGCCCTCTACATGCTCGGCCTCTTTTTCCAGCATATGCTTTGGAATGAGCAACGGGAAATATGCATTCTTATGCCCCGTCTCTTTAAAACGATCGTCCATTTCACGCTGGATCAACTCCCAGATCCCATAGCCGTACTGTTTGATGACCATGCTGCCCTTCACTTCGGAATAGTCCATCATATCCGCCATTTTAACAACGTCGGTGTACCAGCGGGAAAAATCCTCGCTTTGCGGTGTAATGTGTTCTACAAATCCCTCTTTTTGCTTTGCCATTTCCGTATACTCCTCACGCGCGCTGCGGCGCTGTATTTTTGCTGATTAAACGCTCCATTATGGTATCATTTTTTGGCTTTTTTGTAAAGGGAACCCTATCCGGGATTGCCTTTGCCATGCCGTTATGATACGATTTTGGTATCAATTTCACAAGGGAGCATGCTATTATGAAATTTTCCGGCCCGCTGATTGTTGTAAAGGATATGGAAAAATCCAAACGGTTTTACAAGGAAATATTTGGTTTAGAAATAGTATCGGACTTTGGAGCAAATGTAACATTTTCCGGACCTTTCTCCCTGCAAACCAAAGAGACCTGGCAGGAATTTATTGGCAAACCACAAGAGGAAATATTGGAAAAAAGCAATAATTTCGAGCTGTATTTTGAGGTGAACGATTTAGACCGCCTGCTCGAAACGCTTCGGGGCTACCCGGAAATAGAGTATGTCCATGACGTTGTAGAATACTCGTGGGGACAGCGCGGCATTCGGTTTTACGATCCGGACGGAAATATTCTTGAAGTAGGGGAAAACATGGAGATGGTTACGCTCCGGCTGGTAAAGCAGGGGATGCCGGTAGAAGACGTTGCAGAAAAAACAATGTCTTCGGTCGAGCAGGTTAGGCTGCTGCTCAAAAAACACGAAGGCTGACCCATACAAGCAGGGAGGGCGATAGGCAGCATAAATAGACTGGTTTTGCAAGACTGAGAAAGTTTGACAAAAGCGTAACAATGTTGTTGCAAATGCCCGAAAAATGCAATATAATGTAGGGCGTTGGCTTATTCGTTTGGTGGGCTTTTAGAGTCATCCTGCCTGCCTCATACGATCAAAATAATTTAATATTCACTTTTAGGAGGAAAATCTTTTATGGCAATTAAAGTAGGTATCAATGGTTTTGGAAGAATCGGCAGGCTTGTTTTTAGGGCGTCGGTAAAAAACCCCAATATTCAGGTTGTGGGAATCAACGATCCGTTTATCGATCCGGAGTATATGGAATACATGCTCAAGTACGATACGGTACACGGCCGTTTTGACGGTACGGTTTCCTATACGGACAATTCCATCGTAGTAAACGGAAACGACATCAAAGTGTATGACAAAATGAACCCGTCGGAAATTCCGTGGGGGCAGATTGGCGCAGATTATGTCGTGGAATCGACAGGCGTTTTCACAACGACAGACAAAGCAAAAGCGCACCTCGACGCAGGCGCCAAAAAAGTTGTAATTTCCGCTCCTTCCGCAGACGCTCCGATGTTTGTTATGGGCGTAAACAACAAAACATATAAAAACGACATGAACATCGTTTCGAATGCATCGTGCACAACAAACTGCCTTGCACCCCTTGCAAAGGTTATCAACGATAACTTCGGCCTTGTAGAAGGCCTTATGACGACGGTCCACGCTACTACGGCAACACAGAAAACGGTAGACGGCCCGAGTAAAAA
The DNA here is from genome assembly GCA_050945895.1 of Christensenellaceae bacterium. Taxonomy (GTDB): domain Bacteria; phylum Bacillota; class Clostridia; order Christensenellales; family Christensenellaceae; genus JBMNTU01. The sequence continues at coordinate 11,862 of JBMNTU010000053.1, forward strand.
AGACTGGCGCGGCGGCCGCGCAGCTTCGGGCAACATCATCCCAAGCTCTACAGGCGCTGCAAAAGCGGTTGGCAAGGTCATTCCCGAGTTGAACGGCAAGCTGACCGGTATGTCTATGCGCATCCCCACTTTGGATGTTTCGGTTGTAGACCTTACCTGCCGTCTGGAAAAAGGCGCAAGCTACGACGAAATCAAAGCTGCGATGAAAAAAGCCTCGGAATCCAAAGAATTTGAAGGCATTTTGGGCTACACGGAAGACGCTGTCGTATCGTCTGACTTCATCGGCGATGCACGCACATCCATCTTTGATGCGGACGCAGGCATCAGCCTGAACGACAACTTTGTAAAGCTGGTTGCATGGTATGACAACGAATGGGGCTATTCCAACAAGGTACTTGACCTCATTTCCTACATGGATACTGTGAAATAAGGCTTTATAAAGCGGTTTACAGGTGGTCAAAAACCAGTATCATGTGCTTCTCAATTATGATAACTGTTGAGGAACTATGATAACGATACAGATTTTAAGAAACATTGTCGCACTTCTTCTGAGCGTATTGGAAGGAGTGCGATTTTTTTATGTTAATGAAAGATTTGGCAAAGGAATTTAAGTTTGACTGCTGCATGCGGGAACTGTCCAAGCGGACGATAGATAATTACACGAAGCAGATCGGCTATTTTATCAACTTTTTAGAACAGGATTGCGGCATAGACGAGGTGGAGCGCGTACAGCCGATGCACATCAAACAGTTTATCAATACGTACCAGCGCAAGGGCTCATTCCCTGCGCCGCCCGCTTGTTCCCTATGTCCTTACATGCCGTCTGTCAGCGCCGCAAGCTCCGGATGCCCTTTATCAAACAATACGGTGTACCCATCTACATTGGCGATATAAAGATGCTCTGCAAGCCCGGGGTTGGATGTAAGCCATTCGCTGTCCCGAATTACGTAGAGGCTATCTTTATCAAACGTACCATTCTTCATCTTTTCGATTTCGCCCGCTAGGTATTCATTCATTTTTGCATAATCCAGCCGTGCCACGGTCATTCCATTGAAGGCCATATCGTTATCAATCGCATAGACCGCCATATCGAAATAATCATCGTAGAGAATATAGGGCATAAAAACAATATGGTCAAACTTCCCTTTGCATGCTTCCCAAAAATCGGAAGTAAGCGAAGTGGAGTAGGAAACACGGTTTTGTATTTCGCTCCTTTTGATTAGGATCAACTTGGAGAGATCTGCAAACTGCAATGCGACCAACGCACAAAGGACGATTGGCAAAAGCTTGCCTTTCAGCGGCTTTGCTTCGCCAAATACTTTGATGAGGCCGTAAAGCGCCAATACATAAATGAAATAGAAAACCGGCCAAAACATGCGCGCGCTTACCCGGAAAATATTCAAAAGCTTGAGCAGCGGCTCGCCCAGCGGCACGGTAAACAGTACATCGCCGCCCAGCGTTACAACATTGGAAACCGCAAGCAAAAACAATACGATACACGCAGCAAGAACGCCGACCGCTTTGCCCGACCCCCATGCGGAAAGAAAATCCTGCTTAAGCTTTTTGTTGCGCACAATAGCCAGAAAAACAAGCACAATGATGATGGGCAAACCCAGATACATCATTCCCTCCGACTGGCCTTCGATATGCGGCATGGCAGGCATAAAAAGGGAAAGGTCGGAAGACAGCGGGTTTACAAGCGCATTCAGGTTCATGGAATAGATGCCGAATCCACCCATGCTTTCCGCAGCATGCGAAAAATAGCCCAGTGCATACCCAATTGCCAGCAGCGCACCAAGCGACCCTCCCAGCAAAATGGCAGTGTCGATTAGCTTTGATTTGATGCGGATGCTTTTATCCAGCAGAATATTGAGAATATTGCCGCACAAAAGGATGAGGCACATGAAGGTCAGGTAGGGGTGGATGAGCATAGATACGACAATTACGGCGATCCACGCAAGGTTTGCGTGCCGCATCGACCTGTATTCCAGCATTACATAAATCGCAGCCAGCAATACAAACTGCCCGCCCAGCGCCGAATGGGTAAACAGCCGGTATGTAAACGGCATGCTGGCAGCAAACAGAGCGCCGCCCAAAACCATGACCAGCAGGCTTTTTGTTTTGCGGCGCACGATCAGCGCGCCAAAAAAAATCTGCATCCAGTAAATAAATACGCACCACAAACCAAAATAATTGAAATAGGAAGGAAGGATTCCCTGGAAAAGCTTGAAAAACAGGGCAAAAAGCGGTATGGAGTCGGACAGGCCGATTGTCGTACGGAACGGCGAAACAACGTTATCGATGGCAACAAAGTTTTTCTGCCAGTCTGCATGCTGGTAGGCATGCCAGCCAACATAGTGCGTGGCGTTGTCCCCCGAAGAGACCCATCCGATATTCGTTACATCCAGCAGCTCGGCCCCGTAAAACAGCACAGAAAAAAACAGCCCCAGCCCAAAAGAAATAACAAGAAGCAAAAACACATCCTGCCTGTACCAGGGTTTTTTTTGAAGCTGCCCCGGCTTTTTACCGCCGGGCATCTGAACGGCTTCGCTCATTTCTCCTCACGCCTCCGCGATGCTTTTTTCAGGATATAAATGGGGCGGTTTTTGGATTCCAGGTATGTTTTTGCCAAATATTGCCCCAATATTCCAATACACAGCAAAACGATGCCGCCGATCATAAAAATCACACAGATTAACGTAGGGAAGCCCGCCGTGGGGTTGCCGAATATAATGGTATGGATAATGATAAAAATAACCAGCCCCAGCGCAATCAGGCAAAACAATACGCCGATCAGCGAGGCAACAAGCAGCGGGGCTGTGGAAAAAGCAGTGATGCCGTCCAGCGAATACAAGAACAGCTTCCAGAAGGACCACTTGGTTTCACCGGCCTTCCTTTCGATATTCTCGCACTCGATCCACTTTGTTGTAAAGCCGACCCAGCTGAAAATCCCCTTGGAAAAACGGTTGTATTCTTTAAGCGACAATACGGCCTCCGCCATTTGCGCCGTCATCATGCGATAATCCTGCGCCCCGTCCACAATTTCGGTGGGGGAAATTTTAGCCGTCAGCTTGTAGAACTGCCGCGCAAAAAACGAACGGAAGGCCGGTTCGCCTTTTCGGTCTACCCTGCGCGTGGCCACGCAGTCTGCCTCGCCCGCCCGGATAATGCGGTACATTTCGATCAGGTGCACTGGGTCGTGCTGGAGGTCTGCGTCCATAATCACAACATAATCTCCATCCGCATGCTCCAACCCTGCATACATTGCCGCTTCCTTGCCAAAATTGCGGGAAAACGAAAGGTAGTCTACCTTGTCGTCCGTTTGGCTGAGTTCTTCGAGTATTTGCGGCGTTTTATCTTTAGAACCGTCGTCCACAAAAAGCAGCCGGAACTGCACTTCGCTTTTCATCTGTTCCGTAATTTTATTGATTTCAGCATAAAAAAGAGGCAGGGAAAGCTCCTCATTATAGCAGGGAACAATAACGGTTATTTTGTCCATCGTTCACTCATCCGAATTTATTTTTACCAGATTAATATATCATTTTCACCGATATAAATCAACCAAAGCTCTTTACGCTCCGTTTCAAAGCGGCCATAGGCTTGCCGTATTTTCGTATCGGCAGTATAATGTAAAAAAGAGAGTTGGAGCTTGCTATGAAATTTTCCGTTAAAAAACTGATTATGTCGGCATTGTGCCTTGCGTTAGGGCTTTTGTTACCAACGTTTTTCCATATGTTTGGGGCAGGTACCGTGTTTTTGCCCATGCATATCCCTGTTTTGCTGTGCGGGCTGATTTGCGGTGCGCCGTACGGTGCTGCCGTAGGGCTCGTGCTGCCGTTTATTTCTTCGGCAATTACGGGAATGCCGGCCATTTTCCCCACGGCTGTCGCAATGTGCCTGGAGCTTTGCACCTATGGCCTTATTACAGGGCTTTTGTACCGCCGCCATAAACGCAATATATATCTTTCGCTGGTTGTGGGCATGCTTGCGGGGCGCGGCGTTTCGGGCCTGGCCAACGCCGCGATTCTAGGAATTGCGGGCCAGCCTTACGCCTTTGGCACCTTTATTACCGCCTCGTTTGTTACGAGCATTCCGGGCATCGTTATCCAGCTTGTGTTCATTCCTCTCATTGTTATGGTGCTTCTAAAGGCAAAGGTCATCACCCGTTCGGACGGGCCCGCGTCTATAGAAAACGCCTGAAAAACCGTGTTTTTAAAAAGTCAAGCCTTGTTCCTGCCTTTTGCGTAGCGTATAATAACCCGCATGGATACAATTACCCTGTTAGAGCTAAAAGCCTCGTTTATGGGTGGCGTGCCCCCCAATCCTTGAACCAGTTCCAAAGTTAGTGGAGTGATGATAAACTAACGAAGAAGGAGAATGGAGATGGCAAGGAAAAAATACACAACAGAGCAGATAATTGTAAAGCTTAGA
>JBMNTU010000054.1:0-16212 GCA_050945895.1 Christensenellaceae bacterium
GAAGGGGGACGGTGCCCCCTTCCACAACGGAATTCTTAATTAACTTCGGTGATTGAGGGTGCTGTATATTTTCGTGACCAAACGCTGTACTTTTCAGTTGACAAACACAATACAAAACCCCTTAACCAAAGCAAACGGGTAAGGGGTGCAGGAAAACCTATCCAAAAATATAATATTGAGAGTCTATTTCTCCGGGCTAACCGACAGGATTGCATCGGTATTGATGACAACCTCTTCGCCGCTGTCTTTAATTAAGGTGACAAACCGGTGCCTTTCAAGTTCTACGCGAACGGCGTGAAGCTCAGAGGTCACATGTTTTAGCTCGCCGCTCATTGGCTTTGCAGAGCCATCTTTAAATGAGATAAGGATTTTCAAACGAGTTCACCTCCTTTACCAAAAGAATACCACAAATTACTGGGGAAAGGAATGGACATCAACGTAAATATTACATATAAATCAATTTAGGAAAAATATTGGCCAAGAAGGTGCTCGTGCTTTTTCATATAGCGGTCTATACGGGAATCCTTGGGTGCTTTTTTCAAAAAAGCGATATAGGTGTCATAATAAATTTCCCTGAACGGATCTTCGAACACACGGGATGAACGGTCGCGGTGCGCACGGTACCTTGCATATATGTCGGAGGAGGATTTCTGCATAACCGACTCCAAGGAATTGCGGGCATTTTTCGCCAGTTCTTGCTTCAGGGCTTCTTTTTCTTTTGTGCTCATTTTATTTACTTTTACGGTCTTATCTGCCGCAACCTTGATGTACGCACATTGGCTGGTAATGCTCAACAGCAAGGTATCTATTTTTTTGGATATAAAATAATGGAGCATAGGCTATCCTTTCATACCGTGGTGTTTATGTCGGTTCAACATATCTTCCCATGAAGGCGGGACATTTGTCAAGGCCTCTTAAGCGTTTTCCGCAGAAGAGGCGGCGTCAACATACACGGTGTAATAATCGTCGTATATTACCATGCCGGGCTTGGCCCCCGGCGGTTTTTTGATGTTTTTGCGCAGGGCATAATCGACAGGCGTTTTGCCCGACTGTTTTGCGCGGCTGTGCCTTGCCGCAAGCTGCGCTGCAAAAACGACCGCTTCATCGGCAATGTCGTCCAGCGGGGTGCCGTTTGTTTGAAGCAATACATGCGAACCCGGTATTTTTTGTGCATGGAACCATATATCGTCTTTGGCAGCGGTGCGCATGGTCAAAATGTCGTTTTGCCGGTCGTTCCTGCCGACCAAAACCGTGTATCCCCCAGGAGCATCGTATTTAAGCGGCTCAAACTCCGGCTCGGGCTCTTTTTTTGATTTGGAGGGAGTTTTCATATAGCCGGTTTTTTCAAGTGTGGCGCGAATATCACGAATATCCCCGGCAGATTCTGCCTGGTCTATAAAATGAAGCGTATTTAGGAGAAATTGCTGTTCCTCCAGCGCTTTTTGCAACTTTTCCATATTCATATTGGCGGCCGTCTTCAGCTTGGCGATTTTTTTATACAGCTTTTGTGCAAGGTCGCCCGGCGTCATAGAAAGATCCAGCAGTATTTCGATTGGTTCGCCGGTTTCGTAATCGATTCCCTCAAAGCTGGGCATACCTTTTTCCAGCCGGTACAGGTTTGCTGTAATTTGCTCGGCCCGTTGCCGAATTTTTTCGGATTTTTGGGCGTCGCTCAAACTGTTTTCGTATATATGGATTTTTTTATTCAGCTTGATAAGCGCCTGGTTTACGGTTTTAGTATACGCTTCCTTTTGTTGTTTCAGGCGAAAAAGCTCCAGGCGGCGGCCATAATAATAGTCGAGCATCTCGTTTGCGGACCCAAACTCCATGCGTGTTTCCCGCGGGTAGGTTTCGTACGGAACAGCGGAGAAAAAAACAGGCAGGCCGTCCGCGTTCTTTTGCAGGCTGGGCTGGGGAGACTCCGTTGCCTCGCGGAAAAAGCCGTGCATCACATTTGCAATACGCTCCGCAAGCTTTGTGGTAAGCTCCGTTGTAAATTCCTGATGGATGTCCGCGCGAAAAAGAATCTCGGCAGCGGTCTGCATAGAAATACCGTCGAATACAGAAACAAGATGGTTTGCAATGCGAACCTGCTTTTGCGTTTGAATGAGCTCGGCAGCCGTGACTTGCGAGGTAGCCAGCGGGTCATATTTTTGCTGCGGCGGGTCTTCGTAGCGCGCGCCCGGAAGAATCTGGCGCAGGCTGGAAACATCCACGGATACACGCTTCAGGCTGTCCAGTATCTTTCTGTTTTCGTCTGTCAGAATGATGTTGGAATACTTGCCCATTACTTCAATTACAAGCGTCAAAACGATAGGGTGAAGCAGCTCGTCTTTGGAATCGAGGTCAAGCATAACGACGCGGTCGAACCCGTGTTGCGAAATCGCTTTGATGCGCGCCCCCGTCAAATGCTTACGCAGAAACATACAAAAGGTTCCCGGCGTTTTGGGGTTTTCCTTCTGGCGGGATGTAAGGTAAACCGCGCAACCTGCTGCGTCGGCAGATAGAGCCAGCCGGCGGGTTCCCTCCGCGGTATAAAGCAAAAGCACCACTTCTTCTTTTTCGGGCATCAGCACCTTTTGAATTTTGGCGCCGGTAAGAAGCGTTTGCAGTTCCTTTATACATATGTTCAGTGTTAGTCCATCCAGTGTCACGCAAAAAATCCGTCCTTACGGTTATTGATTGAAATATTATAGCACAATTCGCCTGCGAATGTTTGTTTGGGCAGTAAATCTGTGATAATATGTTTTTGGAGGAATGAAAATGAGGATAGATAAACGCAAAAACGACGAGCTAAGGCCTGTTTCGGCCCAGACTGGTACCCTGAAAAATGCACATGGCAGCGTGCTGTTTTCGATGGGCAATACGGAGGTTCTTGCCAGCGTAATGATAGAGGAGGGCGTTCCGGCTTTTATGGACGGAAAAGGGCAAGGGTGGCTAACGGCCGAATATGCCATGTTGCCTGCATCGACGCCGCGCCGAAAGGCGCGCAGCGCAAAGGGGCAGGATGGCCGTGCAACAGAAATTTCACGGCTGATCGGGCGTTCGCTCAGAAGCATACTGGACCTTTCGGCACTGGATGGCCATACCATTTATATTGACTGCGATGTGTTGAGTGCGGACGGCGGAACGCGCACTGCCGCAATCAGCGGAGCGTATATTGCATTGATGATCGCAACGGACAAAGCGGTCAAAAAAGGGACAATTGCCCGCACACCGGTGTTGTCCCAGCTCGCGGCCGTGTCTGCCGGAATCGTGGACGATGAAGCCCTGTTGGATTTGTGCTATAAAGAAGACAGCGGTGCGCAGGCAGATATGAACCTTGTTGCGGGTGCGGACGGAAGTATATCCGAAGTACAGATCAGCGGGGAAAAACGAACGGTATCGGAGGAAGAATTTGCGACGCTGCTGCGCATCTGTAAAAAAGGGATCGGTGAAATACTGCAGGTGCAGCGCAATGCTTTGGAAAAAGAAGGGGTAATGCTATGAGCAGGCTTATCATTGCAACGGGAAATCAGGGAAAAGTACGCGAAATAAAAGCGATTTTGGGAGATTTTTACGATGAAGTACTATCGCTGAAGGATGCCGGTATCGATGTGGACGTTGTGGAAGACGGCGATACTTTTCACGCAAACGCCGCCAAAAAGGCGGTAACGATCAGCAAGCTGGTCGATTGCGACGTGCTTGCGGACGACTCCGGCCTGTGCGTTTCGGCGCTTTCGGATGCACCGGGCATCTATTCCGCGCGCTACGCAGGGGCAGATGCAACGGACGAGCAAAACAACCAAAAGCTGCTTGCTGAGCTAAAAACTATACAGGACCGCCGGGCGCGTTTTTGCTGTGCGCTGGTCGTTGCGCGCAACGGAATGGAAACCGCGTATACCGAGGGTGAGGTGCACGGCGTCATTATCGACGGGCCAAAGGGTGAAAACGGCTTTGGGTACGACCCGCTGTTTTATGTGGAAGAATACAAAAAAACGTTTGGAGAGCTTTCGGCAGATATCAAAAACGAAATCAGCCACCGTGCCAGGGCGCTTCGGAAAATGAAAGAGCTGCTTGGGTGATATGAAAAAATCTTTGGTTGCATTGGCGGTTTCCGATACGCACCGCAACACAACGATGCTGAATAAAATTGTAAGTCGCTTTACGGATGTGGATTATGTTTTCCATCTGGGAGACAACGTATCCGACGCGCATTATTTGCAAGAGCGCATGCAGGCAGAGGTCATCTATGTAAAAGGCAATTGCGACTTTGATTCCAATGCGCCGGGGTTTGCGGAGGTCTTCCTGTTGGGCCAAAAAATCATCCTGACGCATGGCCATACGCTGAAAGTGAAGTATTCTTACGACCGCGCACTGTATTACGCGCAGGAGCACGAGGCGCAGGCGCTTCTGTTTGGGCACACACATCGCGCCTATACGGAATACATAAACGGCGTTTGGCTGATTAACCCCGGCAGCGCGGGAGAAGGCAGGGCGCAAAAGGAAAGTGCGGCCCGCCTGCTGATAACAAAAATGGGTATTGTTCCCAAAATACTGGATTTGAACGTTTTGTAAAAGCACTTGCATAATTTGGACGAAAATGGTTAAATATAATATAGGAGGAATCTGACCGCAAGGAAGCTTCTGAGCGGAAGGATAGCCGGGGTTATAGTGGTATAGGTGTATACCTGTGTTTGGCTGTCCGAACGATTCGGACGGCTTTTTTGCGTTCTGCCTGGCGAGGGACGAGCTGCTTGCAGAACGTACGCAAGGCTTTTCCAAGGTGCGCTCTGCCCCGCAAGCGGAACATGACGAATAGAGGAAAAGCAAGGCAAACGTGGAATACGCCCTGTCAACGTCGCGTTACAGCGCAGGGCGATTACTGAAGAATGGGATAAAAATGGGAAGAGATAGAATTGGGGCATTGTGGTTATGCAGACAGAAGAGAAAATACTAAAAATCAAAGCGGAGAACAACGCGCGTGTAGAAGACCTCGTTGAAATATTGAGAGACGAAACGTGCGGCGAAGCGCTTTTTTCCGCAGCGGACGCGCTTAAGACTGAGGTGTTTGGCAACAGGGTTTTTGTGCGCTGTATCATAGAATTTTCAAACTACTGCCGCTGCCGCTGCTCCTACTGCGGGCTCAATTGCGAAAATGCGAATCTCGAGCGCTACCGTATGCCGCCGGATGCGCTTGCAGCCGCGGGGATTGAAGCGGGGAAGATATACAAAACGGTTATCCTGCAAAGCGGCGAAGATCTGCATTATACAGCAGAAATGCTTGCGGACATTGTGCGCAAAATCAAGCAAAACACGAACTGCGCGGTGACGCTTTCCATTGGCGAACGGATGTATGAAGAATACAAGATCATGCGCGAAGCCGGTGCGGACCGTTTTTTGATCAAGCATGAAACGTCGGACATGCAGCTTTATAAGGAACTGCACAAAGCGGATTTTGCTGACCGCATCATGGCGCAGCGCAGGCTGAAAACGCTCGGGTTTGAGCTGGGCGGAGGCTTTATGGTCGGGCTGCCCGGGCAAACGGACGAAACGCTTGCGAATGACCTGGCAATTTTAAAGGAAATGCGTGTGGACATGGCGGGCATTGGGCCGTTCATCGCGCACCCAGAAACGGCGGTTGGCGATGCTGCCGACGGCGACGCCTATAAAACGCTCAAGGTGCTGGCGCTGGCGCGGCTGCTTCTGCCTAAGGCAAACCTGCCGTCGACAACGGCGCTGAATGTAAAGGGGGGAATGCGGGACGCGCTTTTCTGCGGGGCGAACGTCATCATGCAGAAGGCCACGCCGCCCGAATACCGCGCGCTGTACGATATCTACCCCGGGAGGGACGCGGAGGATATGCCGCTTTTGGAACAATATGAAAAGCTTGAAAAAACGCTTTTGGAATATGGGCTTGTAACAGAGTAACAACGGAGAGAGAGGGTAATTAGAATGATGAAGTATGACAACAAGTCGGACGTTGCGAAACTTTTTATTAACGACAATGAGATTGTAGAGACAATCTATGATGCGCGGCAGCTGGCGAAAGAAAAAAACGAGGTGCTCCAGATTATCAAAAAAGCCGGGAAATACGAGGGGCTTACGTACAAAGAGGCGGCGGTTCTCAGTTATGTAGAGGACGAGGACCTGCTGGAGCAGATGTTTGAAACATCCCGCCGCATCAAAGAGCATATTTATGGCAACCGCATCGTGATGTTTGCGCCGCTGTACCTTTCGGATTATTGTGTGAACGAGTGCCGGTATTGCGCATTTCACCATTCGGGCATACAAAAGCGCCGCAAGCTGACGCAGGAAGAGATTGTGGAGCAGGTCAAGGTGTTGGAAAAAATGGGGCACAAGCGGCTGGCGCTTGAAACGGGTGAAGACCCGGTCAACAGCTCCATCGATTACCTGCTGGAAAGCATCAAGACTATTTATTCGATCAAAGCTGACAACGGCGAAATCAGGCGGGTAAACGTCAATATTGCGGCGACGACGGTGGAGAATTATAAAAAGCTCAAGGAAGCGGGCATTGGCACGTACATCCTGTTCCAGGAAACGTACCACCTGCCGACCTATGAATATATGCATCCCAAAGGGCCGAAAAGCAATTATGAATACCACACAACGGCGCACGACCGAGCAATGCAGGCGGGGATTGACGATGTAGGCCTGGGCGTTTTGTACGGCCTGTACGACTGGCATTACGACCTTGTCGGGCAAATCATGCATGCCGAACATTTGGAGGCTGTATACGGGGTAGGGCCGCACACGCTTTCCATGGTGCGCATCCGTGACGCGGGCGACATCAAAAAAACAGATTACGAGCACGCGGTGAGCGACCCCGATTTCAAGAAGATTGTGGCGATTTTGCGCATGACGGTGCCGTATACGGGAATGATATTGTCCACACGCGAGGCAGGCACGTTCCGCAACGAGGTCATAGACCTTGGCATATCGCAGGTTTCGGCGGGCTCATGTACGAGTGTGGGAGGCTATACGGAAACGAAGCAGCAGCCGCAGTTTGAAATTGAAGACCACCGGACGCCGGTCGAGGTAACGAAGGATTTGATTGGAAAGGGGTATATCCCCAGCTTTTGTACGGCGTGCTACCGGCAGGGACGCACGGGCGACCGTTTTATGCGGCTTGCAAAAAACGGGCAAATCGGCAATATCTGCCAGCCAAACGCGCTCATTACACTCAAGGAATATGCGGAGGATTACGGTGACGCCGAATTCCAGCATATGGCAGAGGAGCTCATTTCAAACGAACTGGAAAAAATCCCCAGCGATACCGTGCGCGAGCAGACATCCGAGTATCTGAAAAAAATTGAGCGGGGCGAGCGGGATTTCCGTTTTTAAAGGGTGGAGGAAACGATGGCAAAACTGGACGAAACCCCGCGGGCAAACCGGGTGCATATAGCGTTTTTCGGAAAGACAAACGCGGGTAAATCGAGCGTAATCAACCGCATTACCGGGTCGGATTTGGCGCTTGTGTCAAACGTTGCGGGAACGACGACAGACCCGGTATATAAATCGATGGAGCTGCTTCCCATGGGGCCGGTTGTATTTATTGACACTGCAGGGCTGGATGACGCCACCGAGCTTGGGCAGGCGCGGCTGAAAAAGACGGAAGAGGTAGTAGACAAAACGGATATTGCGGTGATGGTGGTTCGCGCGGGCGATACCGACCTTTCGGCGGAACAGGAGTATGCCCAAAAGCTCAGGCAGAAAAAAACGCCTGTTATTTTTGCATACAATATATTTAGTGAAGCAGACAGGAAAAATATCAAAACGGACGAAAACAGCGTTGTTATCAACGCCCAAACAGGCGAGGGGATTGACGCGCTCAAGAAGAAAATCTCGGAACAGGCAGGCGGTGATGAACTGGAAAGCATCACCGGGGATATGGTGAAGCCGGGCGACACTGTGCTGCTTGTGATGCCGCAGGACGTGCAGGCGCCAAAGGGGCGCCTCATATTGCCGCAGGTGCAGGTCATCCGCGATTTGCTGGACAACAGCTGCAAAATTGTGATGGTAAAAACGGAAGACCTTGCTTCGATGCTGGAGGATCTGAAGCATCCGCCAGCGCTTGTTATAACGGATTCGCAGGTGTTTAAATATGTGAACGAGCATCTGGATAAAGATATTCCGCTCACTTCGTTTTCCATGCTAATGGCGAAGAACAAGGGCGACATTGAAAAATTGGTGAAGGGTGCGCGGGCCATTGCCAGCCTTGTGCCGGGCGACCGTGTCCTTATTGCGGAATCATGCACGCACCACGCGCAAAAAGGCGACATCGCCCGTGAAAAGCTGCCAAAGTGGCTGGAGGAATATGTAGGCGGGCCACTGGAGTTCGATACGGTTGCAGGGCACGGTTTTGCGGAAGATATTTCCAAATACAAATTGATCCTGCACTGCGGCGGATGCATGATCAACCGAAAGAACATGCTTTCCAAAATGGAAACGGCTGAAAAAAACGGTGTACCCATCACAAATTTTGGTGTTGCAATTGCTTTTTTACATTCCATGCTAGACAGGGTGACCTGGTAGCCGGGTCGCTGAAATAAGGCCGCGAAAAAAACAACAAACCAATGCACGCATACAATAAAAAAATTGGGTGACATGCTTGTTGCAAATCGTTTTTAAAATCGATATACTGTATTTATACGTTTAAAACAGGATTGCGCACACGCGTCATTTTCATTTTTGCGGTTCCTGTTGGTTCAATTATTTTATAATTTCATCTACGAACGGAGGCTGTTAGAATGGTAATAATCAAAATGAAAGATGGCGGCACGATCAAAGTAAAGTTGGATGCGGAGGTTGCACCCAAAACTGTGGAAAACTTCAAAAAGCTGGTTTCGGAAGGGTATTATGATGGACTGATTTTTCACAGAGTTATTAAGAATTTCATGATTCAGGGCGGCTGTCCCGACGGCAACGGCACCGGCGGCCCGGGCTATTCCATAGAAGGAGAGTTTTCTGCAAATGGCGTAGACAATCCCTTAAAGCATGAGAAGGGCGTTATTTCGATGGCGCGTAGTATGGACCCAAATTCGGCCGGCTCGCAATTCTTCATTGTACATGCAGATGCGCCTCATTTAGACGGTCAATATGCCGCCTTTGGTAAAGTGGTTGAAGGGATGGATATTGTTGACGAAATCGCATCGGTAGAAACAGATTTTTCCGATAAGCCAATTACCGACGTCGTTATGGAAAAAGTATATATCGAGGAAGCGGAATAATCGTATTGCCCTTTGGGTTGGAGGAAAATCTATGTCTCTTTTAAAGCTGGCTAGAAAGCATAAGTTTTTTATTATAATGGGTTTTTTGGCGTTTTTGGTGTATTCGTTTTATTTTAATTCCTTTGGCGCCGACGCCCCCCTTATGATGGAATACTACAATATCAACGAAGCAGGGCAGGGCTTTATTGCCACAATGCAGGCGGTTGGAGGAATCGTCGTCGCTGTCTTTCTGGCGCTCTATGGCGAACGGTTCAACAAGATCCATGTAATTACGCTTGGCGTGCTGCTCATTTCCATTGCGTGTATTTTCATGGGTTTTGCACCTGCCTATGCCGTGCTCATCATCATCGTTCTTGTGGCTGGGCTGGGGTATTCGGCGGTAGATGTTATGATGAACAGCGTCATTTCGGATGTCTATCCTAAACAGAAAAGCACTCTGTTGCCCTGGTCACATGCGTTTTTTGGTTTGGGCGCCATGGTTGCCCCTGCGTTTGTGGCAGGAATCGCCAACCCGGCAGAGCCTTTTTCGTGGCGGCTGCCGTTTTTGTATGTTGGAATAGCCGGTATCGTTATTTGCATTGTCTATGCGCTTGCCGGAAGAAAAATTATGCCCGAAACGCCGTATGCGCATATGGAAAAACTGCGGGCTAAAATTACGGAAAATCCCATTGAAATTTTTAAAAAAGGCAAAGCGTGGATGTTCCTGATCGTTGGAACGCTGTATTTCTGCTTCCAGCTGGGAATGATCAACTGGCTGCCCACGTTTTATCTGCGCAACACGGATGTCGGCTTCGAAATGGCGGGAGTAATGTCTACAATGCTGTTTGCCGGTGCGCTGGTGATGCGGTTTATGGGTCCGCTGTTTTTAAAGAAGATGACAGCACGCAGCGTATATGTCATATTTACATTTATTTCGGGAATACTGATGATGCTTTCGTTTGTTATTCCCATATTCGCCGTGCGCGCCGCATTAACGGTAGCTGCAGGGTTCCTGCAGGGCTCAAGCGTTGTTACGCTAATCATCATGTGTTGCGACGAATTCCCCACCCGCACAGCCTCCGCATCTGCAATCGTGGTGCTGTCCGCAAATATCGCAACGCTGACGTTCCCCGTATTGATGGGTAAAATTGCCGAAACCACCGGGTTTTTATTTCCGATGTTCCTGGCGGCAGGCGTACTTATTTTGTCTGCAATCATTATATTAATTGGGGTAAAAAAGGTTCCCCTTGCTACCAAAGAATCTTGAGAGGAGTAGAACATGGAAAATAGCGTATATTACAATCCAACGAAAATCATCTTTGGAAAAGGGACGGAAGAACAGATCGGCCGCGAGGTTGCAGAGCGTGCAGACAGAGTGCTTTTGCATTACGGAGGAAAAAGCGCCGAAAAATCAGGCCTTTTGGGGCGTGTGCGCGCTTCGCTTAAGGCGGCGGGCGTGGATGTGTACGAGCTTGGAGGCGTAAAGCCAAACCCGCGCCTTTCATTGGTTTACGAAGGAATTCAAATGTGCCGTACAAACAGCATTGGGCTTATTTTGGCGGTGGGCGGAGGAAGCGTAATAGATTCATCCAAGGCCATCGCTTTTGGTACGACCAATACAAAGGACGTTTGGCACTATATGATGACGAAAGAGCCGTTGCAATCGCCTGCGCTGCCCGTTGCAACCATCCTTACAATTCCTGGTGCAGGCAGTGAATCGTCTTCCGGAACGGTTATTACAAACGACGAAACAATGGTTAAGGTTCCGTATAACGACCTGAAGCTGCGTCCGGTGCTCTCTATACTAAACCCGGAAATAACCTACACCATTCCAAAGCAGCACGCTGCCGCAGGCATTGTAGACGCGTTTACACATATACTGGAGCGGTATTTCACGCAAACAAAAGCTGTAGATGTAACAGATAAGATGTGCGAAGCGGTCATGCGCTCTATCATCAAGTATGGGAAACGAGCAATCCTGGAGCCGGAGAACTATGATGTGCGCGCAGAAATCATGTGGGCGTGCAAGCTGGCGCACGACGGCTCGCTTGGTATGGGCAGGCTGGAAGAGTGGTCCAGCCACCAGATAGAGCATGAGCTATCTGCCAAGTACGATATTTCCCATGGGGCTGGGCTAGCCATTATCTACCCTGCGTGGATGAAGCATGTATACGCCGCGGGCCGTAACCGGTTTATACAGTTTGCAATCCATGTAATGGGTGCCGAATTCAACGTCGACGATCCAGAACGTACGATTTTTGACGGAATCAGCAGGTTAAAAGCATTTTTTGAGTCGCTTGGTTTGCCGGCAACACTGCAAGACGCAGGCATTCCGGCAAATGAAGATTTTGCTGCAATGGCCGAACGCTGTATTGCAAACAGCGGTGGCAGTTTGGGGAAATTCATGCCGCTGACGGCGAAGGATGTCGAAGAAATCTACAAATCGGCGCTTTGACCGTTGTGTTCTTCAGTAAATAAAAAGCCTGTCCAAGCACATTTGGGCAGGCCTTTTTTTTGTCAAAGCTATGCTGCGGGCTCCTGTCCGGCAGACAGCGATTCCATCGCTTCCACAAGATAGGGATAAGGGTTAATGTAGTAGCCGTCTGTATTGATGATAGCCAAATGTAAATGGTTTGCCGTACTGTTACCGGTATTGCCGGTGCGGCCAACAATATCACCGGTCAAAACTTCGTCGCCGGTTCTTACGTCCTGCGTGGGCACAACCATGTGGTAGTAGTGGTATTGCGTACCATCTTTCCCCTGGAGAACAACATAATTGCCTGCTCCGCCGCCTGAGCCGGTATCGATGATAAATCCATCCACGCAGGCCAAAAGGGGCGTTCCTTCCGGCGCATTGATATCGGTTCCGGTATGAAGCCGCGCACCGCCATCCCGCGAATTATGCCAGGTATCGTCGAAATACTTGGCTTCGTCAAATGGAAAAGCGATTTTGTGCGTAAGCCGCGGGCTGGGGTTGGTTTCGTCGGTATAGCGTTCAAAGTTGTCGTCATAAACGGTTCTAAGATAGGTGTACAAAAAGAGCGCCCCCATGTTTTGAGATTCGCCCGCATTGGGAAACTCATAGAAAATTTCAGGGTCTGTTACGGGTGTGATATACAGATTAAGCAGCATATAGCTGTCCACATTCTTAAAGGTAATATTTGTCTGGATGAGGCGGGGAAACAGGCTGGCGAGCGTTTCGCGGTCGTTCTGGTACAGCATAAAAACAGCGGAAAGCATTTGCCACGGCGGCAGCTCCTTGCTGATATTGCAATGGACCTCCCCATAACCGGCGGAGGCTGCCGTTGTCATTTCTGCAATCGCATCGTCCAGCCAATTTTCATACAAGACCATGATTGCTTGGGTGGTTTCAATGTTTTCCAGCACAAGTTCGTACTGGCGGTCTTCGTCTGTCGAGGGATAAAGCAGCGCAGGTATGTAAGGCAAAGCGTCGTGGCTCCGTAAAAGCTCCGCAAGCTCTTTTGTGGAAAGTTTTGGCGACTGCGGGGCCAAGCGGGGAGACTCACTTGGAGCAGGCGCTGGGGAGTTTACAGCGTCGGCATTGTCGCCAGATACAGAAAACAAATTTTGCGCCATGTCCCCGGCGCTACCCGAGCAGGAGCACAACAAAAAGAGCAGCAAGGTCAGCATGGCAACGGCACCGCGTATCCGCATTTTTTTCGAGCAATAATTCATGGATAACCTATTCCACTCCCCGTTTAAAGTGTCCGCGCGTAAACTTGGCGGGCGGCGAAACAGCGCTCCCTGCCAGCGCATTTTTGTATTGTTTACTAATATAAACGCATTCCTCAGGTTTTTCAAGCGTAAAATCCATACGAAGCACGTCTGCTTCTACATCGTTTATACGGTCTGCCATAAAAATAGGCAGGGAATTCAGCAGCGTTGCGCGGCAGCCATCGCCGGTCTTTACCAAGGGAAAGCGCATACCCTTGCGGTCTTCCAAGTAAACAGGTTGCTTGCGGTGTAACGTGCACTGCCCGTCCGCACATGGGCCGACGGGGCAGTGCTCCGTTACCATAAGCGGCAACCGTCCATATACAATGGCTTCCGTTTCCATGCCGCTCGGTACAAAAATGTCCTGCATTTGGCGGCCGTTTAACTCGGGGCTGAGTGTTGCGCGGCAATAGCCCAAAGTAGCGAGAATTGCAAGCGTTTGCGAATTCATGCAATTGAGTGAATGGTCTGCAATTTTTACTTCGGCATCCGTTTCAAGCAAAGTGCCCAGCATAACGCCCGAGTAAAAAGTGGGGATGCTTCTGATGGACGCAAGCTCGCTGTCGTCAAGCATCTGAGGGTAAGCGCCGATTACGGTGGTGCCGAACGACTGTGCGGTTTTTGCAATTTCCATAAACGAAGCATGGATGGGAAGGTATAATACAGAAACATTCCTATAGATGGCAGCCGCCTGCTGCGGAGTGCTTACCTTTGCGGCAAGGATGCGGTTTCGTCTGCGTGTGTTTTTTGGGGTAACAACAGAAGGGCACACAATATTTTCCGGAGGCCCTGCGGAAGGTTCGGTCTGGGCAACGGGCCGGGCAATGTATTGTTCCGTGCGTTTTTTGCTTGCAATCAAACGGTATTCTGCGCCCAAAACAAATGAGGCGGAAGCCGTTACTTCTTGTTGGCCGTTTTTAAGCGCCGCAACGCTTTTTACCGTAACAGGCAGTGCTTTCGCGTCAGTATGGACAAGCTCGTCCTTCGGAAACAATCGAACGTCTGTTTTAAATACAGCTTTGTTTGCCTGTGTGTGTAAGGCTTTGCCAATAGAAAGGCCGATATGGGCAGGGCTTTTTTTATACAGCATGCGCTTATCGCCGGCAAATCGGCCGGCTGTAAATCCGCCCCTGTTAAACAATATTTTTAGCAGACGGATATCATCGTCCGTAATAGCTTTCCTCGAAAGCGCTTTTTGATAGATTGCCGTTACGGCCCCGACATATTCCGGCCGCTTCATGCGCCCTTCGATTTTTAGAGAAGTGACGCCCGCGCTACGAAGGTCTTCCATATGTTCCAGCAGGCAAAGGTCCTTTGTGCTCAGGTGATATCCCTTTTTACCGTTCAGGAGATATTGCAGGCGGCAGGGCTGCGCGCAACGGCCGCGGTTTGCGCTCCGTCCGCCAAGTATACTGCTCATCAGGCATTGTCCGGAGTAACAAACGCAAAGCGCGCCGTGGACAAACACCTCCAGCTCAACGTTTACTTTGTGGTGGAGCTCTGCAATTTCTTCTTTTGTCATTTCGCGCGCGAGCACGATCCTGCAAAAACCCAGCTTTACAAGCGTTTTTGCAGCTTCGACATTTCGGATGGTCATTTGTGTACTGGCGTGCAGTGGAACATTGGGGAAATGCTTATGCAGCAGCATGGCGCCGCCAAGGTCCTGCACGATAAACGCATCAATACCTGCATTTGCCGCAATACATGCTGTTTGCAGCCAGTCGTTTAGCTCGCGATCGCGGACGAGCGTGTTTAGCGTCAGATAAGCCTTAACACCTTTTTGGTGGCAGGTATGGACAGCGGAAGCCACGTCCGGAAAATTGTCTGCGGATTGACGCGCGTTGAAGCCTCCCGCACCAAAATAAACGGCGTCGGCGCCGTTTTCGATGGCGGATTGCAGGCTGCTTCGGTTTCCGGCGGGGGATAAAAGCTCCATTCGAACACCCTTTCGTCAATTCTATTGAGATGGTAATACATACAACGCGGCAATGTCAAGAAAATGCTGTAAAGCAACGGAAACATCTTAGGAATGCTTGATTTATACGGCCAGTTGTTATATAATTTGCAAGTTGTAAAGAAAGGAAATATACGGAGTGATAAGGGAAGATTTACGAAATGTAGCAATTATAGCACATGTCGACCATGGTAAAACCACATTGGTAGACGAAATGCTTAAGCAGGGGGAAAGCTTTCGCAAAAACCAGGCAATGGCGGAGCGGGTGATGGATTCCGGGGATTTGGAGCGCGAAAGAGGCATTACCATTCTCTCTAAAAATACGTCTACGCGTTATAAGGGGGCAAAAATTAATATCGTAGACACGCCCGGCCATGCAGACTTCGGTGGAGAGGTCGAGCGGGTGCTGAAGATGGTAAACGGCGTGTTGCTGCTGGTGGATTCATTTGAAGGGCCTATGCCGCAAACGCGGTTTGTGCTGCAAAAAGCACTGGAGCTGAACCATCGCGTCATTATTGTGGTCAACAAAATAGACAGGGCGGACGCGCGTCTCAACGATGTTGGCGACGAAGTGCTGGAACTATTGTTAGAGCTCGATGCAACATCCGAACAGTTGGACAGCCCCATCGTTTACTGCTCGGGAAGGGAAGGTACGGCATCCCTCGATCCAAACAAGCAGGGAACGGATCTCTCTCCGTTGTTCGATATGATCTTGAATTATATTCCCGCGCCCGAAGGAGACGAGAACAAACCCTTCCAGATGCTGGTGTCGTCTATCGAGCACAATGAATACGTTGGGCGCATTGCAGTAGGGCGGGTAGAGCGTGGAATCATTAAAACAGGGCAGGAGATATCGCTTTGCGATTACCATGCGGAAGATTTTTGCCAAACGGGCAAGGTAACGGCTATTTACCAGTTTGAGGGGCTAAAGCGGGAACCCGTTACAGAGGCAAAGGTAGGAGATATTATAGCGTTTTCCGGGTTGGATAGCGTAAACATTGGCAATACGGCATGCGCACAGTTTGAATTTGAGCCTATTCCGTTTGTAAAAATATCGGAACCAACGGTCGAAATGACGTTTTCAGTCAATAATAGCCCATTTGCAGGACGGGAGGGGAAATATGTCACTTCCCGCCATCTGCGCGACAGGCTGATGAGTGAGCTGAAAAAGGACGTTTCGCTTGCCGTACACGAAACGGACAGCGCGGAATCGTTCCGGGTGCTTGGGCGTGGCGAAATGCATTTATCTATATTGATTGAAACGATGCGTAGGGAAGGCTACGAGTTTCAGGTGAGCACGCCCAAGGTTCTGTA
>JBMNTU010000055.1:0-16039 GCA_050945895.1 Christensenellaceae bacterium
AGACCACATAGTAGCCTTGGCGGCAGGCCGCCAGCGCCTCAGAGCATGGTATATGCTGTATAAGAAACTTTTACGATGCCTCCTCCACTAACTCTGTACTTGGTACAAAGATTGGGGGCAGCCCAATGAAAACTTTTGTATACTATGGCGCTGTTGTACTGGCTAAAATCTTTTTTGGGTTCTACTCCGCCTACCATTTTTTGAAGAAAAACCCTGCAAAAGAAAGAAAATCGGAAAAGCGCCCCTATTATCTGCTGCGCGGCAATTAAGCATTTTCGGCATAGCAGGCCGTACTGTTTCCTCAACTTACATGTGCTAGAGAAATTCCATCGTAAAAAAATCCCAATAGCTCTTTACAAACGAAGCCCTTTGATATAAAATATTACATGTTAATTTGAATATGGCTGTTAGCGGAATTGTGTAATGGTAGCACGAATGACTCTGACTCATTTAGTCTAGGTTCGAGCCCTAGTTCCGCTGCCAGCGGGCAAGCGCCCGCAGACAGGTTCGCGCACTTCACAAAGAGGTGTGCGAATTTTTTTATTGCCGCATAAGCGATGTCTACGCCGCCAACATATTTTTGAAATGCTTTTTGCAGGCCGCCCCTACACAAAGCGCCCTTCCTCTCTTTATGGGTATCTATTGGCACTGCGCCATATATGTTTATTGCGCCATAAGCAAAACCACCCACAGAACGGGTGGTTTTGATCCATTATCCGAAACGGCGACTTTTACGCATCCGGCTTCGGTTGATAGTCGGGAATGATTTTTAATGTCTCGCTTTCGTCCATTCCCGCGTTTACTAAAAATACGGCACTAATGACAACCATGATGTTATACAACGCTTTCTTCATAAAATCACTCCCTTTCTTATTATGGTTATATTCTAACCGCCAAAACGAAAGAACTAACATACAAATTATGAACACTTTCTTAAAATCTATAAAGGGCTGGAATTCACTGTTCTATTGATTTTTCTCGTCGATTTGGTATAATTAATAAGTTATTTAGTAGAGAATATAATTTTTGGAGGAATAGAATTATGAAAAAAGTCCTTATACTGCTCACATGTGTGCTTGTAACTATGGCCTTTATGGTCTCTTGTGCACAGCCCGCCGCACAGCCTTCCGCTTCACCGGAAGCGCCGCAGCAAAGCGAGGAGTCTGCCGAGGTGCCCGATCAAACAGAAGCTGCTTCCGAATCGGCAGAGGAGCCCGCTTCTAGCGATGACGATACCATTGCGCGTATCCAGCAAAACGGCAAGCTTGTACTTTTGACAAACGCGACCTTCCCCCCGTACGAGTATCTTGGTGCAGACAGCACAGTTGCAGGTGCGGATGTGGATATTGTGCAGATGATTGCCGACGAACTTGGTGTGGAGCTGGAAGTGATCGACATGGATTTTGATGGGCTGCCCACTGCATTGCAAGCTGGCAAAGGCGATATCGTTGCCGCCGGCATGACCATTACGGAAGAGCGCGCCCAGGCAATCGATTTTTCCGTTCCATATACCCAAACCAAGCAAGTTATTATTGTAAATAAGGATGACCCGCAAGTCGCCGGTAAAGACGACTTCGAAGGAAAATCCATCGGCGTGCAGCTTGGCACAACTGGCGATATGCAGGTTGGCTGGCTTATCGATGACGGAGTAGATGTTGAAATCGCGCGTTACAAATCCAACATGGAGGCTGCTATGGACCTTGTAAACGGCAGGCTGGACGCAATCGTTTTGGACGAGCTTCCCGCAAAAAGTATTGCGGAAGCCAACAATACTCTTACAATCATCGAGGAGCCTTTTATCGAGGAAGAATATGCCATGGCCGTAGCCAAAGGAAATACTGCCCTGCTGGAAGTAGTCAATAAAATACTCAATGGTCTTATGGCAAACGACCAGGTAACGGAAATTATTGACACACATATTACAAGTTATGCCGAAATCAACGGTTGATACAATTTACTAAAATTAAGAAAAAGAACGTAAGGCAAAACTTACGTTCTTTTTCTTTTGATTGGTATATGGTATAATGAGCCTGCGAATTTTACCATATTCTTCTCTGGAGATTTTATCGGTGAATATGGTATAATGTTGCCTGTAATTGTTGGCGGTGCGGTATATAGGATATGCTGCAATTCGTATGGGTTGCTAAAACAAACGAAAGTGGATTGGGTGTATGTTTGATAATCTTGCAGACCAGGTATATAAAGCTCTGGTTGTCAATGACAGGTGGGTTCTGTATATCGACGGCTTGCTTGTCACTCTGATGATTGCTGCCATTGCAGTCGTGTTGGGTGTTGTAATCGGCTCGGGCGTAGCTATGGGAAAGGTCTCTGCGTTAAATAACCGAAAATTCAAGTGGTTGGGTGTTATTTGCGAAATCTATACGACGGTCATTCGTGGAACACCTGTTTTGGTGCAGTTGCTGATTATGTACTATGTCGTATTTGCCAGTGCAAAAAGAGAGATGGCGCCGTATGTTGCCGCGCTCGCTTTTGGCATCAATAGCGGCGCGTATGTTGCAGAAATCGTCCGTGCAGGCATTATGGCTGTTCCTCGCGGACAAATGGAAGCCGGGCGCTCGCTGGGCCTTACAAACGGCATGACGATGCGGCAGATTATTTTCCCCCAAGCAATCAAAAATATTTTGCCCGCACTGGGTAATGAATTCATTATACTCTTTAAAGAAACGTCTATTGTAGGCTATATTGCCGTAACCGATTTAACACGCGCCTCCGAGCTTGTGCGCACCCAAACGTACCAGGCGCTGGTGCCGCTATTAATTATTGCCGCCATTTACCTGGGAATTGTTATGCTCATTACATGGGCGCTCAGAAAACTGGAAAAACGGCTTGCGAGAAGCGATGTGAGGTATTCTGCATGATTATTACCAAAAACCTGCGCAAAGTATTCGGCAAAAATGAAGTGCTTGCCGGAATTGACGAACATATTGAACAGGGCGAAAAAGTGGTCGTTGTCGGCCCGTCGGGCGGTGGAAAATCTACATTTTTGCGCTGTCTCAATTTGCTGGAGGCGCCCACCAGCGGCGAGGTATGGTTTGAAGGCCAGCTGTTGACGGACCCTGCAACCAATATCGATAGGGTGCGGCGTAAAATGGGGATGGTTTTCCAGCAATTCAATTTGTTTCCACACAAAACTGTCGGCCAGAACATCACACTTGCGCCCATAAAGCTCGAGCTGATGAGCGAAAGCCAAGCGCTGGATAAAGCAAAATCGTTGCTCGACCGCATCGGGTTGCTGGATAAAATCGACTCCTACCCGTCCCAGCTATCCGGCGGGCAACAGCAACGTGTTGCTATTGTACGTGCTTTGGCCATGAACCCCGATGTTATGCTGTTTGACGAGCCTACATCTGCACTAGATCCAGAAATGGTCGGCGAAGTGTTGGATTTTATGCATACGCTTGCGGATGAAGGAATGACGATGGTTGTCGTCACCCACGAAATGGGGTTTGCCAAGGAAGTAGCAACCCGCGTGCTATTTATGGACGAAGGGAAAGTTCCCTACCAGGCGCCTCCCACAGATTTCTTTAGCAATCCGGACCATCCGCGCCTTCGCGATTTTCTTTCCAAGGTTTTGATATAGCCTGCATATTATTGCATTTTCTCAATTTCCAATATCTTTTCGTATAATAAATCATTTACCGGCGTTTTTATGCCATGTTTTTTTCCAAGCCTGCGGATTGTCCCAGAAAACAATTCTACCTCTGTTTTTCGTCCCGCTTTAATGTCTTGCCGCATGGACGGATATCCTGTTTTAGAGAGCCCCTCCAAAACTTTCATCCATTCGTCTATATTCTTCGCGGATAAGCGGATGCCCTCCGCCTGCCCGATCTCGATTACCTCACGCATCGCACCCACCATCATATTCTTGGCTTCCCCGCTTTGCAACAGTTGGCCATAATTCATATCAAGCATGGTCGATGTTTGATTGATTCCCACGTTTCCAATATACTTCCACCACATCATATACGGCATAGCATCCGAAATTTCGTATGGCACGCCTGTTCTTTCAAAGAACTGCCCCACTGCCTTGACCCTTTGGCTGATGACTCCGCTTTTTTCTCCAAAGCAAAGCTTGCCCATATTTTCGTAGGAAATGCGATTTCCCTTTTTCTTTGCATCCATGCCATAAGCAACGCAATAGAGCACTTTGTCTCCAAAAACATTCCGCAACTCTTCTTCGCTGCTGATACCGTTAATCAGCGATAATATGACCGTATTCTCCCCTATATCATTTTTTATGGCGTTGATGGCCTCACCCAGCGCGCCGTATTTTACACTAACAATAACTAAGTCTGCTATAAATTCTTCCTGCGGCATACTGTATTCAAAAGAAACCAGCCTTTCATTTAAATAAAAACCTACTTCCTTATATCTTTGCGTTCTTTTTTTATCGGCAATAATTCTGAAGTCTTCTTTTTTCATACTGGGGGCCATTTGGGCCGCATACATAACGCCCAACGCACCCAACCCAATGATTGAAACTTTTCGTATTTGCATTCTGCTCCTGCCTTCATAAATATTTTTCCAGAAATCATTATACTAGACTCCTGGAAAAATGCAATCTTCTACAGTGGGGAGTCCATACAAATACGTCAACATATAAATAAAAAATCTTTGAATTCCTTGACTCGCCCTGCAAAATGATATAGTATATAAAAGACCCAAAAATGGTCGGGCATTTAATAGTCGTGCGGGTGTGGCTCAATGGTAGAGCGTCGGCCTTCCAAGCCGAATGCGTGGGTTCGATTCCCATCACCCGCTCCAAACAGAAATACTTCCTAACTAAGGGAAGTATTTCTGTTTGGAGGCAGGAATGCCATCCATCTTTTTATCTTTATTATTGAAAGGACGCCTCCCATCATGAATGTAATCCAAGTTGTGTTGACAATCGTATTTGTTTTGCTTGCAGTGCTTCTTATCCGGTTTACATTGATTAACCTGAAACCCCGAAAAGTAACGGACCCAAATAAGCCGTTTTTCTTGCGTCTGTCACCTTTTTTTCTGCTGCTTGCATTGATATTCTTTATTGCAGGTGCTGCTATTGCTCTGATGGCGACTATCCGGCAGGCCTTTAACGCTGGGAGCATCGTTGGCATTGCCATTTTCCTTGCCATGGGCTTGGTATTGCTTTTACGCTCGCTTATATCCAGCATAAAGGTCTTTCCTGAGTATATCGTTTACACAAACGCATTTAGCAGGAAGGCAAAAATTGCTTATTCCGCCATCAAAGAGGTTTTGTTCGATAAACGTAAAATGAATATTGTTACAGATGCAAAGACGTATACATTTTCTGCTATGGTTTTGCTGCGCAGCGAATTTATTGAAAAGCTGCGAAAGATGAATGTGCCTGTTACCTTACCTGTATACGAACAAACATCCGCCTCTACAGAAGAAGAAAACGACGACAAGTAAATAAAATAGTCTATATATACAAAAACGCCGGATTCGCTTCCGGCGTTTTTTTGCACCTGTTTGTCAGCCTGCCTGGCTGTCTTCCTGCAGCTTGGTTGCCGTTTCTACGATCGCCTGTTCGGCATGGCTGATATCCTGTATGGCGTCAAATATGGTCTTTGTATTATCCGATATTGTTTGTGTTCCCGATTGAAGCGTGTCACTAAAGCTACGCACCTCATCTAAAATCGGCATAACGATATCATTGCGTTGCAGTATTCTGTTTGCCGCCTCTGCGCTTTGCTCGGACAGCCGCTGCATTTCTGACGCGACAACCGCAAATCCCTTCCCTACCTCGCCCGCGTGCGAGGCTTCTATCGAAGCATTCATGGAAAGAAGCTTTGTTTGAAGCGATATATTTACGATCTGCGAACCCAGCTTGACATAGTCAGAAATCTTGTTGCGAAGATCGTCCATGATTTCGCTTAGCTTAACCGCAATATCCTGCACACCGGAAATTTCACTGTTGATTTGCTCTACCTGATGAACCGTCTCTGTAGACTTCTGGGACGAGCGCGAAATCGAATCTATTATTTGTCCTACATTTTCTGATAGCGATGTGCTCATTTGGTTTTGCTGTTCCAGCATGTCTGATATTTCATCCTGACGGTGGCGCAAAATATTCTTATGGTATTCCACACAATTCCCCGGGTGGTTGATTTCTTTTGCAATTGCAACAGCCATGTCCTGGCAGGTGTCGTAGCCGCACGAACAACAGTCGATATGCCTGTCGGTCTCTGTTGTTTTGTACAGCTCTTTATATGCTTTTTCTATATCGGCAGGCGTTACAGAAATGGTTCCAACTGCTTTGTTATTGTATTTTCGTATGAAATCATTCAGGTTCAGGCTGTTATAGAAGCTATTTTCATTTCCTTTTTTGATTTTTTTCTTTTTCTTTTCGTTTCCCGAAGCACAGGAAGCCTGTTCAGCATCGTACATAGCCTTACTAACCTGAATGCCGCTTTTTCCGTATTTCTCATCACAGAGTGCGCCCGTTCCCATATTGCAGCCATGCGGGCAATTTAATATATCTACAAGAAGCGGCTTCTCACTTGTACTCTGCTTCTGGTAGTCTTCCAGAAAATGCTTACAGGCCGGTTGTCCTTCTACCTGGTATACCCAAGCGTCAGGCACATTCTTCAGAACATTGACCTTCAACCCGCCTGGCATTGGATATAGGCAACCCAGGCCATGTTTATCGTTGTCGAACCCTGACGGCGCAGAAGAAAGATAATTGATTCCACGGCGTTTTAGCGCCTCATCCAGTTTTTTGAACGTTACGTTGTACTGCACAAGCCCACCGGTATTTGGGTCCGCAAACTCATCTTTTTTGGATATACAAGGGGATATAAACGCATATTCGCCCGGGATTTTTTTGTATTTTTTCATGTATACTGCACAGCACATTGCCGGGCTATGTATTGGAGCCAGCTCATCGAGGAGCTGTGGCTCGTGCTTTTCAATATAGTTTACAATCGCCGGACAGGGCTGCGAAATCAACCCTTTTGCTTTGTTTTCCGTAATGTATTTTAGGTATGCCCAGGTACAGATGTCTGCCCCAAAAGACGTATCGTATATATTTTTTGCGCCAAGTGTACGGAACAGGCCCAAAAGCTTTTCAAAATCCGGATAATTCGAGCGTATTGCCGGCGCCACAAGAAGTGATATTTCTTTTCCGCTTTCCAGCGCTCTCAAAAAAACTTCCGTATCGTCTTCGTAATCTCTTGCGTCATGCGGACAGGCTTTTATACACATTGCACAGTTAATACATTTTTCGCCATCTACATGAATCTTATTTTCCTCTCCCTCAAGCAGCGCAACATTCGCTTCGGGAATGGTGCAGGCCGTAATGCAGCTATTGCAGCCTGTACAGCGATCATTAGTAAAAATCCTGCCTTTAACGACATTCATACCATTCTCTCCCTAGTTACATGTTTGTTGTTTTTTAAGGTTACTCTAAGTATACCATATAAAAAACACTTTTGAACAGTGTTTTTTTACAATGCATTTTAAAAAAATTGGTCAGGCGGCAATCGTTTTTCCCCTAAAGGCTACCCTGTTGCGACCATCCTGTTTTGCTTTATACAAGGCTTCGTCTGCCTTTTTGACCATATCCGTAAATTCACTCTCTTCAAGAGCAGACGGAACCCCTATCTCTATTCCAATGCTTACTGTGATATAGATCGTTTTCCCCGTATCTATATGCATGGGAAGGTCTCCAACCAGTATTTTCAGACGCTTTGAAAATTCAATAAACTCAATCGTTTCCATTTCCGGTATGATGCATAGAATCTCTTCTCCGCCATACCGTACTGCTATTCCACCTTTTGCCTCTACATTGTTTTGGATGAGCAGAGAAATCTTCTTTAAAAACTCATCTGCCTGCAAATGCCCATAGGTATCATTGCACTTTTTGAAAAAGTCAATATCAATCATCATAACACCAATATTTTTCTTTTCGTCCATGCATTTTTCCCAAAGTGCCGGCACCTTGCTTTCTATTCCCATTCGGTTGTATAGGCCGGTTAAGCCATCTCTTTCACTTCTGTCCTGTAATTGTTCGTGCGCCACAACCGAATCACGTGTGGAAAAATAAATCATTTGGGAAATCAAAATGCTGATGACCACTGTACTGACAAGCATGGGAAACACTCTTTCAAACTGGGGGGCAGTATAATCTAAAACACTAAAAAGCACCAGTCCCCCAACCGACAATATTGAAATTTGCAAAAAATTCAGCAATGGAACTGCAGCAATAACAATTAAAATCACTAAATAATTGTAGGCAGTTCCGGAATTCCGATACTCCTGCGCACTGTAGATAAGAAGTTCTACAAGTAAAAGCCCCCAATAAATATAAATCAGCGCTTCCCGCAGTTTTAGGCTTGTAATTTTATGTCTTATAATTAATGTAGATAATACGATGTATGTAACACTGGTTAATATGATTGACCATGTCAACGCAAGTGCTCCTGCATACGGCTCCTTAAAATTAACACTCGTTGCAATGGAAAGATTGTAGATTCCAATAAAAAACACAACATAAATCGGTATGATCATGCGCCGTTCGTTGCTTTTTATAAAGTGCTTTTTAAAAACCGCCTTTTGCTTTGCATCCAGCTTTTTTATTGGTAGCCTTTTAAAAAAGTCCAACCGTATCAGTCCCCCGGAATCCCCAAAATTATTTTTTACTCCCGATATTGAAATTATAACATAAAAGTATGCTGTTCTCAATTGTATATTGTAATCTGGTTGTTTTTGCTATTGCTGCCACAGTCCTGTGCGCAAAAAAGCCTGCCAATACTTATTGTATTGGCAGGCTTTAGTGATTGTTCTACCTATCTGCTTTGTTCCTTCTATCGAAGATGTAAATCAGCATTACTGCTACAACCCCGATCATCACGAGGATCCAGATGATTCCGGTATTATCCCCATCAAAGAAGGTCTTCTGTTGCTCTACCACCTCATTGGTGATTCGTATCGGCTGGATGGTAAGCTTCTCTTCCTCTACTTCCTCTTCCGTAAGAGAGGCATCCGCAGTGATATTATCGTCATTTGCGGTTCCTTCGCCAACCTCGCCGCCAAGCATATCTGCTTTATCGTACAACACATATTCGCCCAGCTCTGCGTCGTAAACCGGCAGGTAGTTACTGCTTCCTACCGTTGTATCACCACTTGCTGTTCCATCAACGACATCTCCGGATCCACTCTCGGCAAGGCCTGCTGCATCACCTGCAGCAACACCATCCTGTGCTTCGCCTTCGGCACCGCCAAACGCATCTCCTCCGGCTGTTGTGTCACCTCCGGCAGACGAGCCCGCCGCACCATTTATACCATCCTGCGCCTCACCGCCAATTATTCCGGTGTCACCGGTGCCCTTAACATCGCTGTCTCCGATTGCAGACGGGCCGTTATTAAGGTTATCCGCAGGCGTTACAAGGATGGAATCCTTCAGCTTCGTATACTTGATGTAGCCTTCCGAAGCGTTCGAGTAGAGTTCTCCTGCCTTGCGTTCGAAGAAGTCTGCAGCATATTCGACCAGCGATTTGTCGCTCGTTACGTCTTCTGTATCTTTTACCTCGCCTGTCAGATAGTTGAACGCAAGTACTGCTCCGCTATCATACCGCACAATTACATATGGCGTTTGAGCATTCAGGTTGTTGCTCATTTCGACGATGCCGCTGTTTTCAAAGCCATCCGGGAACACAATTTCATTCATCAGGTTTGTGATGACGCCATTCGAACCCAATACGGTCATATAGCTTTGGTCTCCTGCCGTATCGACAATCAGCCCGTCAAAGATCGTGTCTAAGTTTGTATCCAGAATAGACAGCATGCCGTTTTTAACGATCATTCGGAAGTCGCGGTATGCACGCACGCCATCCTTCTCGCTGGTAGAGTAATTCTTGTATGCACGAATCTCAAATCCATCGTAGTTGACCGCTTGCAGCGCCGTCTTGTCCGCAAGTCCGATTCCTTCAAACTCACGAACTTTCTTTCCGTCAATGATCTCATAGATGGATCCGTCCTTATGCAGCGCCTCTCCACCTGCAAGGTTGATATAGTAGCCGGGCAGGACTTCTGCATTGCCGCGGTGGATACCCTGTGACACGATGAAGTAGTAATCATTCGCCCATGTCATTACAGTATGGCGTACGTCTCTTGCCTTCACCGTATAGCTTTCTTCGCTGTAGCCGTCGCCCACCGTTACCGTAAGCTGTGAATTAAAGTCATAGTTCAGCGTAAACGTCCTGCTGTCGATCTTCGTTTTAGGCACAAGCAGCGTGTTTCCTGCCTCTACAGTAAAGTAGGTGTACTCATTTGAATAATCGAAGTCGATATTCAGCTTGTCCGAACCTGCCGCATAGAAATCTGCAACCGGCAGTACCTGCGGTTCGGTTGCCATAGCAAAGTCGTCATCCGTAAGCATATCGGGGCCAGCCGACTCACCCAGCGGGTTTGTGTTTGTCGGGATTGTTATCTGTTGCTGGTAATCCAGCACAGTGCCGCCCGAGCTCGAGCGCACACGCGGCAGATAGCCCGAAGCCACATCCGTATGGTTGAAATACCTGTTGTCAAAATGCTCGCCGTCGTACGCCGATGGCGTCTGGTTACCCAGCCTGCGGCTATAAAAGTTTTCATTGTTTCTAGAGTTACTTGTGGTGCTCGCCTGCTGCAATTCTGCCGTTCCAACGCGCAGCAACCTATCTGCATCTGTCACAGCGCTTCCACCGTTCCAGTTTCCGCCGCCAAGATATTTATCGTCGTACGGAACCTGGTAGGTAGACGGTGACGCAGTAAACGGATAAATCGGTCCGCCCACGCCTCCTACATACATAGGTACGTCGTTGAATACACGACCGCGAATGGGCTTAACTGTGCTGTCTCCGATGATTCCAAAGAAGTCAGCATTGACCGAGGTAAACCCTGTCGTTTCAATACGGCTGGCCAGAGAGAGAAGTCCCTTGTTCTGGAACCTGATGTTGTTGTTTGTTGCGGTTGACGTGCCCGCCGGGTCAAAGTACTGGCCCGTTGTATAGCCAAATATACCGCCTGCGTAATCTCGTGCATATATACTGGTTCCCACAACATACACGCCGCTTACCCTGCCAAGATTTGTTCCGTTCAATATCTGGCTGCCGATGATATAGCCCGCCACACCTCCGCCATAATCGCCGGTGGCTGTTACTGTAGAGTTTACAACGGACGCCACCTGAATTGCACGATAGCGCTGTTTTCCTGTAATACCGCCGACCATCGAGCCACCCTTGATCGTGGTGTTCGTTACATGGTTGTAGTTTGTTTCGGCATCCCAGCCCTCGCCAATCAGGCCGCCCACCATTTCGGCTTTCGTGCCGCCGACCAGGCTGTCGCGCACACCCGAGCCTGTGGCAACGCGCCATGCGCCAATACCGCCGATGAGCATATTATAGCCGGCCTGCGGATTATTGATCCGCGCTGTCGGAAGATCGCTCGCCGTACTGTACATCCAGCTGGGCGACTGCGCAATGCCCTTGGCTGCCGCGTCTGTGCCCTGACCCGTTGTGCTCCACTGGCTGAACCAGTCATCATAGATCGTCGAAACGACGGCTTTATTTGTATAGTTGTTCCGTATCTGCGGCGAATAGCCGTAATTTCCGCCTACATACGCTGCTCCGAATACATATGTATTATCTACAAGGCCATATGCATTGTACCAGGTGTTGTGCTGGCCGGAAAGGCCGCCTACCCTGTTGCCGCCGATGATAACGCTATTTGTAACCGTGCTGCGCTCCAAAACGCTCGGGTTGCGCAGGCTGCCCACACCGAATATACCGCCTACATAAGAGCTGCTGACGTTGGCACTGGCCACTGCAAGCGCACCACGAACCCTGGTATTTGAAACTTTCAGGTTTTTGTTCACGACACCGTCGCCCGCAACCGAGCCGTTGCAATAGCCCGCAACACCGCCGACATAACCGCTTGTTCCGTATACGTCCACATGGCTTACATCACAATTTTCCACGATGGTACGAAGCGCATAGCCTGTTATACCACCAACATAGCTTGCACCGTATACCTTTGTTGGAGCGCTCGGGTTGGACGACGTCAGCGTTACACCTGATATTTTACTATCCTGCACAGCACCGGCCAGCGCGCCCACAAAGCTTCCTCCTGCACGCTCACGCCAGAAGTCTGTGATGTTGACGTTTTTCACATCGCCCAGTATGTAGCCGAAGCATCCGTTATAGCTGTTTCCGCCAGTGATCTTAATGTTATAGAAGTTTGTATTCGTCACTTCTCCAAACATATTTCCGATAACGCCGCTATTGTCGAAGTTCGCATTTGTACCAAACTTTATTTCGATATTGCTGAACGTTATATTGTTGATCTCTTTGTTGATCGCGCCAATGAGGCTTTCGCCAGCGTTGGCGGCGGCGGAAAGGTCCGTCGTAATATCGCGGATTTCCTTCATACCCGAACCGCGCAGCCTGTTGATCTTGATGCCATGGAAATTTGCCCTCTGGGCAGCGCCCAACTCGTCAAAGTCGATATCGCCCATCAGCAAGAAGTTTTCGTATGTTTCCGCACGCCCAGCCGCTCCAAACAGCTCGTTATACCAATCGTTCGCGTTATTGATTTCCTTTGTGATCGGCGCGCCAAAGTCCACCTGCGCATATACCTGCTTTTTCTGTCCGCCGTCATGCACAACGCTTCCAAGCTCGTACGCGTCCCAATAGCGCCCAATTTGCGATTGGTCTACATGGCCGGTATACGCCGTCACAACCTTGCCGTCGGCCTGCGTCATGCGCTGCAGGTCGTCCCTAATCATCACGATTTCTTCTACTTCGATGTCTTCGATCGTAATACTCGCATCGTGCAGGAATTCTATATACAAATTATATTCGCCTGTCAACCGGCCTTCCACCCGCTGTACGATAATTTCCGGATCGGTAGGCGTATGCAGTTCCTGGAACGGCAACAGCTCCGTGCCATCCTCCCTGTAGAGCCATGGCATGTTGAAGTTTGCGACATTGTCATAGTTAAAGCCGCTTCCCATGCGAATCTGGCGTGTATAGTAGCGTTCGTTTCTAAGATCCGCCTCCGTAGCGATGGTCGTACCGTCCGGGTCGACGTTAAGCGACAGATCCTTTGGTACAGCGCCATTTACACGCTGCCCCTCCCAGGCATATATTGCGCCAATATTTGTATTGTTGCCCACGCCGCGGTGCAGATATCCAGAGCCTGTTACAGAGGAGCTCAGCTCACTCAGCACAAGCGAGTTCATACCCAGCACCGATGTCGTGGTTGTTGTATCGTGGCCCACAAGGCCTCCAATCCTGTCTTTTCTGGAATGTATTTTTACATCCGACCAGGACTTGTTCAGTGTTGTAGCGCCCTCAAAGTACCCGGCAATACCACCGTTATTCTGTGCAGTCGTCAAAATCGAACCGGCCGAATATACACTGTCTATCTCGGTGTTGCTGCCGCGCCCGACAATGCCGCCCGTACCCAGCGCATACTGCCCATTTTGTATTTCTATTTCTAATCCATAGGTGTAGCTGTTGAATATACGGGCGAAGCTTGCCAGCCCCACCAGGCCACCGATATTCGGGTCTGTATGCCGGGTGTCAATAATCTTGCTAGTACCCGTTACAGAACAATTGCGCATTTCGCCGTTAAGCAGGCGCCCCGCTGCAACGCCAATACGCCTACTCGAACCAAGGATGCCCGAACCCTGTGTTGCAATGGTCGCGTTCCGGAAGTGTAAATTGTCGAGCACAGCACCCGCATTCGTATCTCGGACAAACCCGGTATACGACGCATTCGGATAATCCAAAGTCATATTGTTAATAACAAAGTTGGACGCCGTTCCCGTCAACTGATGTATTACACCATTTGCATCGGAAGTTGCAGTTGATGATATTGTTATATTGTTCAATTCCTGCATACCTGTAAGCTCCAGCCCGGTGTTTGTTGCAACATAAATACCGCCGTCCAGCTTGCCGGAATATGTACCCGTTATGCGTATGTCCGTAATAGGCCTGCCCGTAAAGTCGAGCGTCGCTTTTACGCGGTGATTTTCGGTCGGCTTTGTTTTTATGTTGACCCATTCATCCACCGTATTGACCGACCGGAAAAACTCTGCTTCGCAAAGCGGCGCGGTAGGCGTATAGGTTTGAGACCCTAACCCGCTTGGTATGCTAATATCTCTGCTGTAAAAGCTCGTTACCGTATAGGCAGACTTAAATACCGCAGCCGGGTCGCTCTGGTCAAGCGGCTTCACCCGTACCTGCACCCTACTCAGCCCTGCAGTATCATATTGCTCGCCCTCTACGACCTCTGCCTCCAGCCCGTCGATTACAATTCGTGTAATTACCTGCGCAGATGGGTTTTTAAACGTAAATACAACGTCTGCATAATCCTCAAACTGCCTGGATACAATGACGCTTGCAATATCAATATTCGCTCCTATCCGCATGGGCAGAGGAATATAGTGCATACGCGGCAACCGCGGCGAAAGCTTCACCAGCGGGAAGTAAGAGGTCGCTACGGCAGACGTATCAAACTGGTTACCCAAAAGGTTTGTATGCCAATTTTGGTCTACAAGCGTATCCCGCGTCAATTTCAGGTTGATCGCGTTTGAATAAATATTGCCCTGCGAATCTGAATTTCTATATAGAGATACGTAATATGTCCGCTCCGTCTGGTTACGCGTCGCCTGCGAGCCTACGGCCGGACCATAACGAAGATCTCTTTGCATATCCAATGGGTCTGTAGACATTTGCCAGCCAACTTCGCCTGTTGTATAGGTGTTTGCAGTCATCCCCAGGTTGTAGCCTACTACCGTTCCCACCCGCTCGTAATAGCGGTTGGCCGGGGTCGGCGACGCACCTGTATAGCCCACGCGAATATTGAGAAGGCTATACACATTTTCTACGCGTCCGGATGTATAGTTGTAGCCTACAACACCACCCAAATATACTATATCGTGGGCAACGCCCGGCATTTTGTCGGGAACGATGATGTCGCCTTCCCATGTTTCTTCCGTTGCGTTATATTTGTACGTATTTCCGTATACGGCGCCGTTGCGCACCGTTCCTTCGTTGTAATATGCCGCACAACCAAAGTGCGACCTTGCATATATTGGGTTTTCTACATAAATCGCAAAGTTTTCAATTACTGCACCCGGATAATTTGCATAGGCAATCAACCCAAACGCCCAGTTCATCACCTCAGCCGTACTGCCCTTGTATGTAAAGTTGACATTGCTGATGGTTCCAAAGTTCCTGTATGCAATGAACGCCCTATACGAAAGCGGGTCGGTATTGGTCATCGATGCTTCTACTTCGATATTCTTTACCACACCGTTTCTGCCCAGATTATAGAACAGATAATTTCCAACGCCGTTAAACGTCGCTTTAAATCCTTGGAAATCAAGCGTGCCTTCAAACGGGTTTGAATCGTAATTCCACGGCCCCTCCGTAAAATCGATATCATTCAAAACAATATAGTTTTTGAAACGCCCGCCCGGGTGGAGGCTTTCGTTCCCTAGCTTCTTAAAGTCTTCAATCACCCGCAGGCCGATGACTTCGTCATCCGTCGCAAATTCTATTTCGTCGA
Source organism: Christensenellaceae bacterium (assembly GCA_050945895.1). Taxonomy (GTDB): domain Bacteria; phylum Bacillota; class Clostridia; order Christensenellales; family Christensenellaceae; genus JBMNTU01. Next base: position 15,577 of record JBMNTU010000055.1, read on the forward strand.
GCTGTACCAGTCGGTTGTTTATCTTAACGTAAAGCTCTACCGTATAGTCGTAATAGCGGTCTAGCAGCAATGTTTGTGTAATATCCACAGGCACGCCCAATGCAGGAATTGGATATGTTTCAATTGTTTGCGTATCCACGCGGTCATGCTTTGTAACATAGAAATAGTATTCGGCAGCACTACTCGGAGGTGTAAGCTGAGACAGCTTATCCTCTAAGTGCACGTTCACCTCCGCAAGCATTTTATTTGTGTTGGAGTTGCCGTCATATCCGATACCCTCCAGCATAAGTTTGCCGGATACGCCGTCAATCGTTTTCACTTCAATTTCAGGAAGAAGCGGATACATTTCCTGATATGTCAGATTGGCGTGCCCCCCAATCCTTGAACCAGTTCCAAAGTTAGTGGAGTGATGATAAACTAACGAAGAAGGAGAATGGAGATGGCAAGGAAAAAATACACAACA
>JBMNTU010000056.1:0-15968 GCA_050945895.1 Christensenellaceae bacterium
ATTCCTCCATTTTTTAATATCCCGCAATACTATGCCGCCGCCGGAGTAGTCGAACGACAGAGCATACGGTCTGTGTACATGCCCTTCAGCACACCTAACAAAGTTTATCACATAACCCATTTTTTGTAAACAGTATTTTCAGCCAGCACTTTTTCCGCACAATGCTTATCCTCGTTTATTTGTTCCATCAACGCCTTGATGCTCATAAACTTCTTTTCCGGACGCAGCATTTTAATAAAATTTACACGCATTTTTTGTCCATAAGCGTTTTCATCAAAATCCATAATATATGTCTCGATATTTGGCCCGTGTTCATCCGAAACAGTTGGCCGAATCCCTACGTTCGTTACACCGTTAAAGTGCCTGCCGCCGATATTTACGACTGTCGCGTATACGCCGTACGCCGGCAGGATTTTGCCGGTAGAAATATTGGCTGTTGGAAAGCCGATTTTGGAGCCCAGGTTTTTCCCCTTTTCAACGGCGCCTTCAATAAAATAACACCGTCCCAAAAGCCGCATTGCTTCTTCTACATCCCCGCGGAAAATCAGTTCGCGGATGCGGGTGCTGCTAACTTTTTCGCCGCCCATCATAATTTCCCCGATGACGCTCAGGTGGTATTCATACTTTGCCGAAAAATGATTGAGGGTATGGATGTCACCTTGTGCATTTTTACCAAACCGAAAATCAAACCCTACCGTAATATGGGTTGGGCAAAACATTTCCTTCAAATACGCAATAAAATCCTCCGGAGACTGGCCTGCAAACTCTTCAGTGAAATTTTGGGAATAATAATAATCCATTCCCATATCTGCCAGAATCTGTCGTTTTTCTTTTCCGGTATAGATGTTTTTGTATGTTTTGGGTTTGTTATCAAACGTATAAACCAACTTGTTTTTGTGGTGCATAAGCTCGTGGATCAGCGCTTGGTGGCCAATGTGTACCCCATCAAACAGCCCAATCGCAATTGCGGTTTTCTTTTTCAGCGGCAGCTCGCCTGGTTTCAATATTTTCATAAGCATCCCTGTATCAATCGATCTTTAACATCGTTTTTATTTTCAATTGGTTTTGCATGCAGTTTGCAATGCCAGCCAGCTCTTCGTTGCAATAAAGCGCATAGCTTAGGCCCGGCTTCACAGTAATCTGCGGCGCTTTTGTTAAATCGATCGTGCCGCCCGTCAACACGATTTTTTGAAGGTAGTCCGGGATATCTACCCTTGGTAAAAAAGAAAGTGCTTCTTCCATTGTAGTAAAAGCATTCCTCTCAGTTCCAGCCGATTTTGCAGCCTCAACTTCATCCAGCGTAAGCGAATCTTCTATTTTAAAACAGCCTGTTCCCGTTCGCAGTAAAAAGGACATATAAGCCGGCACGCCCAGTGCATCTCCAATATCTTTGCATAAAGTCCGAATGTAGGTTCCTTTCGAGCAGTGTACCCGAAGCAAAAAACGGTTTACATCCCCGCCGATCAATTCTATTTTGTGAATAACAACTTTTCTCGGAGGCTTGGATACGGTTTTCCCCTGCCGCGCCAGCGTATAGAGGCGCACGCCATTCACACTGGCGGCGGAATACATCGGCACCTGCTGTTCAATTTCTCCTGTAAATCGAAGCAATACGCGTTCGACATCGGGCTTTTCTATTTTGCAATCGGCAACGGCTATTTCCTGTCCATAGCTATCCTGCGTATCGGTCGCCTTGCCAAAAGTTATTTCGGCAATATAGCTTTTGGGGTTACCCATAAGGTGTTCGGAAATCTTTGTTGCCCGGCCTACACAAATGGGCAACACGCCTGCCGCCCCGGGGTCGAGGGTTCCCGTATGCCCGATTTTTTTTATGCCCAATACCCGCCGGAGCCGCCTAATCACGTCAAAGGAGGACATTCCCGGGGGTTTGAGCACGTTTAAGACGCCGTTCATCGCAGGTATTCTCCCGCAGTTTTTACCAAAAGATCGAGTACGTTGTACAAGTTTCCCTCCATACGGCAACCCGCGGCATGGATATGCCCGCCACCGCCATAACGGGAAGCGAATTCGGATACGTCGGCATATTCTTTAGAACGAAAGCTTATTTTATAAATATTTTCTTTCATCTCGCGGATAAAAATGGAGATTTCTACGCCTTCTATATCCCGCCCATAATTGATGAGGTTCTCGCAGTCCTCTACCTTGGCGCCTAAGCGGCCAATATCGTCCAGCATCATTACGGATACAGCCAGCCTGCCTTCGTAATGCAGCCGTATGTTGTCAATAAAACAGGCAATTAATTTTGTCGCGCCAATCGAACGCCGGTTGAATATTCGGTCGGCAGTATGCGGCAAATCCAGCCCTTCCAGCATCAATTCCGCACATACTTCGAAACAGCGGGATGTTGTGTTGGAAAAAGTGAAATTCCCTGTGTCCGCTGCAATTGCAATGTAGATTGCATGGCGGACGATATCGTCCGTATGCGCCGAGCACATGGTTTGCAAAAATTTCATGATATCAAAAACCAATATACCCGTCGCGGGTGCTTCCAGTACAAAATTTACCTGCGCATAATTTGTATTGGAAATATGATGGTCGATGTTTGCGTTGGGCAGGGAGAAAAAAACGCGCTCAACTTCGCCCAGGCGCGAAGCAGCTGCGCAGTCTACGGCAATAATAGCATCGTACGCCCGAAAGTCTGCATCGGCATACAGCTTATACATATTAGAAAATACAGGAAAATCGTATTTGTCAGGCGGAGGACAAAGCAAAATAACCTCGGCAGATTTGCCAAGATTATTGATTACTTCTGCCAGTGCATAAGCGCTTCCTAGCGCATCACCATCGGGATTTTGGTGTGTTACAACAGCGTATTTATGAAATTTCCTGATAAAATCTGAAATCTTATTCATTGCTCCCCTTTGCGCTTTTCCCCTTCCAGCAGCTGGCTGATTTTAATGCCATACTCCACCGAGTCATCCAGAATAAACGTAAGTTCGGGCACGCGCCGGATGTCTACCGAATGTGCAAGCTTTGTCCGAATAAAGGACGCCGCATGGTTCAGCGCATCAATACTGGAACCCCGCTTCTTTTCCGTGTCAAATACGCTGGTATAGATTTTTGCGTATTTTAAATCGTTGGTCACATCTACCTTTGTAACGCCTACGATTTCAGACAAACGGTCATCTTTCACCTCTGTTCGTATGATACCCGCCAATGCGCGTTTCAACTCTTCTTCTATTCGCGCCATCCTGTTTTTTGCCATAGTTATACCTTTTGTTTAACGCTCTATTTCGCGCATTTCGAAAGCTTCAACAACATCCTCTTCTTTGATATCATTATAATTCTCCAGAGAAAGCCCGCATTCATACCCTTGGGCCACTTCTTTTGCGTCGTCCTTGAAGCGTTTCAGCGAACTCAACTTTCCTTCGTATATAACAACATTGTCACGCAGCAGGCGCACCTGTGTATTTCGTTTGATTGTTCCATCCTGCACATAGCATCCGGCAATCGTTCCAATGCTCGACACCTTAAACGTCTGGCGCACTTCCGCATGACCGGTCACCACTTCCTCAAACTCCGGATCAAGCATGCCCTTCATTGCGTTGGTAATATCTTCGATCGCCTTATAAATAACGCGGTACATACGGATATCCACTTTTTCACGCTCGGCGACCTGTGCTGCCATGTTATCGGCACGAACGTTGAAGCCAATGATGATTGCATTTGCCGTAGACGCCAGCATAACGTCCGATTCACGAATCGCACCGACACCCGCGTGTATAACGCGCACATGGACTTCGTCGTTGGAAAGCTTTTCGAGCGACTGCCGCACAGCTTCCACAGAACCCTGCACGTCCGCCTTTATAATGATGTTTAAATCCTTGATTTGCCCTTCTGCAATCTGGTTGAACAAATCGTCCAGCGAAACCTTGGACATCTTTTTAAGCATTTCCGCTTTCTGCCTGTCTTTGCGCTGCTCGGCAACCTGCCTGGACAGCCTGTCTTGCGGCGCTGCCTGCATAATATCGCCGGCGATGGGCACATCGGAAAAACCAATGACCTCCACAGGCATAGATGGCGGCGCTTCCGTTACGGTTATCCCCATATCATCTATCATAGCGCGCACTTTACCGTAGGCCGTACCAGCAATGACCGTATCTCCGGTACGAAGCGTGCCTGTTTGCACCAGCACGGTTGCGACAGGGCCGCGGCCTTTGTCGAGCTGCGCCTCCACGATCGTTCCTTTTGCAAGGCGTTCGGGATTTGCTTTCAGTTCCAGTACTTCCGATACCAAAAGAACCATTTCCAGAAGTTTATCGATTCCTTCGCCAGTCTTGGCCGAAACAGGCACAACGATCGTATCTCCGCCCCATTCCTCTGCTACAAGGCTGTATTCCGTAAGCTCTTGCATGATTTTTTGCGGGTTGGCGTTTTCGCGGTCGATTTTATTGATTGCCACAACAATGGGTACTTCAGCGGCTTTTGCATGGCTGATTGCCTCGATCGTTTGCGGCATTACACCGTCGTCCGCCGCCACAACAATGATTGCAACATCCGTCACCTGTGCGCCGCGCGCACGCATAGCGGTAAAGGCTTCGTGGCCGGGCGTATCGATAAACGTAATTTTTTCACCATTCACGTCAATCTGGTAAGCGCCAATATGCTGCGTGATTCCGCCAGCCTCTCCTTCCGCAACCTTTGCAGCGCGGATTCTATCAAGAAGCGATGTTTTGCCATGGTCTACATGCCCCATGATTGTAACAACCGGCGGCCGCTTAACAAGCGTTTCAGGAACGTCCGCTTCTTCGTCTGCCGATTCCACCAAAATATCTTCTGCTGTTTTTTCAATTTTCTGTTCCAAATCCACGCCAAATTCGGACGCAACGAGCTGTGCTGTATCGAAGTCGATCTGCGAATTGATTGTAGCCATAACACCAAGCAGCATAAGTTTTTTCAGTATTTCTGGTACTGTTTTACCAATTTTCTCGGAAAGCAGCTTTACAGATACTGTTTCCTCTGTAATAACAGCTTTTTCGATAACAACCGTTTCAATGGGCGCTTTTTGCTGCACTTGCTGATGCCGTTTAGGACGCTTCCTTGAACCGCGCGGAAAATCATCATCATCCACGTTGAAAAAGCGCTCCTTAATAGCGGATTTTCTGGGACGCTTATTCTTATCGTCCTCCTGTTGTTTGCCTTTTTTTGCGTGGTCGCTACGGGATTTTCCATGCCCTGCCGGCGGTGTGGTTTCTTCTTTGCGCGCGGCATTTGGCTTGGGTCCGCCTTTTTTACTGTCAGAGTCTGCTTTGGGCGCGTTTTGCCTGGGCTTCTGCGCTGCTTCTACCGTCGGCGCCGGTTTATTTATCCGTGCGTCGTTGGCAGCCGGAGTAACTTCGGGCTTCTGTTCGGGTTTTTCTTCTGTTTTTGAGGCCTGCGCAACCTCTTCTACCGGTTTGTCTTCTTTATTTGCCGCAGGTGTGCTTTCTGCTTTTGAAGCTTCCGCTTCTTTTTGCGCCTGCTGCTCTGCAGCCAATTTCAACGCTTCCTGCTCTGCGCGAAGCGCACGCGCCGCTTCTTCCGCTTCCAGCTTTTCTTTCTTTATACGTTCAATTTCAACAATTTTGCCTTCGACTTCTTTGATTTCCCTAATCTGCGTCTCAGTATCAGACTGCATTTTAAGGATGTCTTCAAAGAGCGCCTTTGCGTTCGTCAAAACATTCTTGTTAAAATCGGTTATTTTTACTTTACTCAATAACTTCACCCCCGGTGCACATATCGTATTTCTTTATAGCGTTTTCCGCAAATTCCGGACATATAATTCCTGTCACTTTATTGCCTTTACCAATGTATTTTGCCAAGTTCTCCCCCTCGGGAAGCACGATGATCCGTGTGCCGTAGTAGCTGCATGCGTCCACGAACGATTTTTTCGTGCTGTCTGACGCGCTACCATCTACAACAACTAACCTGGCTTTACCTGTTTTGATGGCGGAATCGGTGGCGGCGGAGCCATACGCCAGCTTTCCTGCCCGCGCGCCCAGCCCCAAAAAGCGTAAAAAAGCTTCATATACCATTTTTTCCAACCAATTCCTTTAGTTGCGCATAGCTTTCTTCCGAAAGCGTAGCCTTTAAAGACTTTTGCAGCACTTTGGTACTGCGCGCTCTTTCTATGCATGCGTCATTTGCACAAATATATGCGCCGCGCCCCTGGCCTTTTCCTGTTTTATCCACCAGCAGGCTTCCCTCTTCCGTTCTTTTCATGCGTACCAGTTCGTGCTTTGGTTTAGAATTACGGCAAACCACGCACATACGCATTGGTGTCTTTCTGTCCGACACAAAAAACCTCCGCCTATTCGTTCTCTTCCATTGCTTCCTCTATCAAATCCTCTTCAATCTCTTCGACCGCTTCCTCTTCATGTAGCTCATCGATTACATCAAAGTCATCCGAAAAAGACGGCGGACGATCTGGATCGAAGTCGACCTCGGCGTTTGCAAAGGCCTCTCCAAACACCTCTTGCTCCGTCTGGGACTGGCTTTTGATATCGATCTTCCAACCGGTCAGCTTAGCAGCCAAACGGGCGTTCTGCCCTTCTTTGCCAATTGCAAGCGATAACTGATAGTCCGGCACGATTACCTTCGCTGCTTTTTCATCCTCGTTTATCTGAACCATAACGACTTTTGCCGGGCGCAGCGCATTTGCAATAAATTCAATTGGGTCTGCACTCCACGGCACGACGTCTATCTTTTCTCCGCGCAGCTCTTCCACTACTTTTTCGATGCGTGTTCCTTTGTGCCCTACACATGCGCCCACCGGATCGATATCCTTCTCGTCCGACCAAACGGCCATTTTTGTCCTGCCGCCCGCTTCACGCGCAATGCTCTTGATCTGAACAACATTCTGCCGGATTTCAGGAACTTCCAGCTCAAACAAGCGCTTTATCAAAAACGGGTGCGTACGAGACACGATGATCTGCGGCCCCTTGTTTGTTTTTTTAACCTCCAGCACATACACCTTCAGCCGCTCATTGATATTGTAGCGCTCCGAATACACCGTCTCGCTGACGGGAATAATTCCCTCTGCGCGGCCCAATTCCACATAAACGTTTCCACGCTCGATGCGGTGAACAATGGCTGTCAAAACCTCGTTTTCCTTTTCAGAGAACTGGTCGTAAATAATCCCTCGTTCTGCTTCGCGAATGCGCTGTACAACAACCTGTTTTGCCGTTTGCGCAGCAATGCGGCCAAATGCATCCGGCGTTACCTCTATTTCCAGCGTATCACCAACTTCATAAGCCGGGTTCACCTTCCGTGCTTCCTCCAGTGTAATATCCGCGCCGTCCTCTTCAATTTCTTCTTTCACAATTTTTACAGCATAAACCTTGATTTCGCCAGTATCTCCATCAATGGTCACCTTTGCGTTCTGGTTGTTGCCAAAATGCTTTTTATATGCCGAAATGAGAGCCATTTCGATTGCTTCAATCAGTATGTCTTTGTTAATGCCCTTTTCATGCTCCAGATCATTCAGGGCATTCATAAATTCTGCGTTCATCTTTTTCCCTCCAGATTAAAATTCAACATGCAGGCTGATTTTTGCCGTTTCGTTCAGCAAAAACGTAATTTCATTTTCGCCGTCTTCTATGGTAAAACTATCTTTGCCGTAGCCGCTCAGCTTGCCAGTAAAGGCTTTTCGATCCAAAAACGGCTTGTATAGCTTTATATCGATCATTTTCCCCATGCAACGCTTAAAGTCGCGTTCCGATTTAAGCGGCCGGTCCAGCCCCGGCGAAGATACACAAAGGCAGTACTTGTCCGCTATCAGGTCCTTTTCATCCAGCACCAGTTCTATCTTTCGGCTGGCGGCCTCGCAATCCTCCAGGTTTACCCCGCCCGGCTTATCTATGAACACCGTAAGAACCCAGTCTTTTCCCTGTTTTACATATTCAGTGTCCACATAATCAAATCCAAGCGCCTGCACAATCGGTTCCACAAAGGTTTCCACCTGTTTTTTTATACTTTTTGACATTTGACAGAACCTTTCAAAACCTTTCCATGCGTTTCTTTTGCGGGCTTAAAAACAAAGAGCGGGGGCACCCACTCTTAATCAAAAGTTTATTCCTAAAAAAGAATACCATAGAACCGGTAAGAAATCAATAGTTTTATACGCAATAACCGCATGTTAAACTATTTTTTTGACAAACTGAGTTTTCTTTCAGTACCGTTTGCCAACCGTACAATGTTCTCCCTGTGCCCAATTATTCCCAAGATGGCAATGATCAATACTGCCAGCCCATGGAAAATATCGCCGTTCATAAACAAAAAACCGCAAACAGCGCTTGAAACTAGCCCGATGAGCGAGCCGATGCTCATCACCTTGGTAATGAACACGATCAATACACAAACCGCAAAAATGATGATAGTAGGAATGGGCTGAATAACCAGTAAAACGCCGGCCGTTGCGGCAATTCCCTTCCCTCCCTTGAATTTCAGGAAGCAGGAATAGTTGTGCCCCACAACAGCAAATACGGCGGCAATATAAAGGCCGAGCGCGCCGCCGCTGATCCACAGGCCAAGCAAGGCGGCAAATACGCCTTTTAGAATATCGCAGATAAGCGTAAGCAGGCCCAGACCCCAGCCATAATTGCGGAGCATGTTTGTTGTTCCTGCATTTCCGCTCCCTTTTTCGCGGATATCCTCCCCTTTTATTTTTTTTCCAAATATATACGAGAAAGATATGGAACCAATTACATATGCCAATACGGCAACTAAAATGTATACTACTGTCGCAGTTGGCGAAAACACTACTATTGTTCCTCCTTGTCGCTTCTCTGCCTCACTATTATTTTAATAGGTGTTCCGCTAAAGTCAAATGTTTTTCGCAGGTAGTTGTTCAAGTAACGCTTATAGGAAAAATGCATCAGCGCAGGTTCGTTGACAAAGAGCACAAAAGCAGGCGGCGCAATGCTTACTTGGGTAATGTAATAAATTTTCAACCGACGCCCCTTATCGGAGGGCGGTTCTGCCGCCATAATTGCGTCGCGCAGCGTATCGTTCAATATCCCTGTGCTAATACGCCTGCGGCTGTTTTCATATGCCTCGCCAATAAGGTCAAACAGCTTATCAACCCGCTGCCCCGTTTTTGCGGAAATATATATTTTTTTTATGTATGGCATAAAATTCAGCTGAAAGTCTATATCCTTGTCGTACTTTTCAATCGTATAGGTGTCCTTTTCAATCGAATCCCACTTGTTTACGGCAACCACGCAGGGCTTTCCTTCTTCGTGCACATATCCGGCAACTTTTACATCCTGCTCCGTTACCTCATCATTTGCGTCTATCATAAGCACAACAACATCTGCCCGCCGTATTGCCGCCAACGAGCGTATTACGCTGTAGCGCTCAATGGATTTGTCCTCAATACGGCCTTTTTTCCGCATGCCGGCAGTGTCAATCAACGTATAATCCACGCCATTTCTGGAAAACTCCGTATCTGTCGCATCGCGTGTTGTGCCGGGGATGTCGCTGACAATGGTTCTCTCGTAGCCCAGTATCTTATTGACCAACGAAGATTTTCCAACATTCGGTTTGCCGACCAGCGCAATTTTGAGGGACTCTTCGATACTTTTGCTTTCGGGGTGGTCGTCGATGTGCTTGATGACTTCATCCAGCAGCTCGCCCAGCCCAAGCCCCTGTGTAGACGAAATAGGAATGACATCGCCCAGCCCCAACTGATAAAAATCATAGATATTTTGCAGATCCGTTTTATTGTCCACTTTATTGACAACGACCAAAACAGGCTTATCCGATTTGCGGAGCATATTTGCGACTTCGTAATCCTCGGCGGTTATGCCGGTTTTTCCATCAACAAAAAATAAAATAAGCTGCGCGGAATGAATTGCAATTTCCGTTTGGTTGCGCATTGCAGTCATAATCTTATCTTCTGTTTTCATGTCCAATCCGCCGGTGTCTATCAGTGTAAATTCCCGATTCAGCCACTCGGTGTCCGCATAGATCCGGTCGCGCGTAACACCCGGCGTATCTTCGATAATCGCCAGCTTTGTTTTTGTCATCCTGTTGAAAAAAGTCGATTTGCCGACGTTTGGACGCCCGACAACCGCAACCAATGGTTTTGCCATGCTGTTTCCTTTTCCTGTGTTAGCCCATCAACCGCTCGACAAGCGCAAAGCCATCGGGCGGTATAATCTCGCATTTTATTCTCAGCGCTTTTTCAATATCGGCCAGCGCCCAATCGTCCAGCGTCGTATCCGTGTGTTCCCTGAAGCACGTTCCCGAAAGCAGCAAAATATCCACACCGCGAAGTCTACCTTTTAGCTGCGCCACAATATCCTGCGCAGTCAGAAGGCCGGTAACGGTCACACTCTGCCCAAAGAAACGGTTTTCGACGCCAAACACCGTCACTTCAACATTATGCCGTTTTTTTATTCTGTCTGCAAGTTTTTTTAAAAACGGCGCCATGTCTTCACCCGTCACAATCCCATATGCTATACTTTTGTCAGCGGCAGCAGCAATATCTTCCAGCCCTTCTTCCGCCTCCTGCATAAATTTTGCAATCAGGCCCACGCCATTTTCTATTTGCGGGAAATCTTCGTATGTATCGTATTCGGGCAGCGGCAAGCCCGCCTTTATGTATAGCTCGTCCGCGCCAAAAACAAACAGCGTCCCGCTTTCGCGCAAAAATTCCGACTGAAATTGTTCAAGCATGCTTATAGAATTTCTGGCTGTTTCTTGTGTTAGCGGCTGCAATTCATACAGCCCTTCCCGGTGCCTCGTAAGCCCGGCCGGAACAATGGCTAAGGACTGTACCGCCGGAAAAAGCGCAGACAGGTCTCGAATGCTTTTTTGCAGCACTTCTCTGTCGTTTATCCCTTCGCAAAGTACGATTTGCGTGTGCATGTGGATGCCGTTTTCTGCCAGCCTGCGCATGATGCTCATCGTCTCCGCCGCCCGCGGCGTACCCAGCAACAGCGCGCGAACGTTGTCGTCTGTGGCATGCACAGAAATATACAACGGTGAAATTTTTTTTTGGATGATTCGGTCAATTTCGCCCGAAGAAAGATTGGTCAGTGTAATATAGCTTCCCATCAAAAAGGACATACGCCAATCGTCATCTTTAAAATAAAGCGTTTTTCGCATGCCGAGCGGCATTTGGTCTACAAAGCAAAATACACACTTGTTTTTGCATACGATTTTTTTTCCGAAACCGTCATCGGCAAATTCGACCCCAAGGTCTTCGTACGGCTCTTTTTCGATTTCCGCCTCGTATTTTTCCCTGTCCGCGGTCTCAAATACCAAAAGCAGGCTTGTATCCGCCATATGGTACTCGTAATCGATATAATCCGTTGCAGGCTGCCCATTAACAGACAAAAGGCGGTCTCCTACTTTTATACCGCACTCGCTCGCTATGCTGTTTTCCCGGACGCTTTTTACTGGCCCCAGCATTTTTTCTCCTACCTAACAAATGAGGAACAGGGCTGCCCCCGTTCCCCATGGAATACCAATCATACAATAGCAGCGCAGCGTATCAATCGTAAAGAGGATACGCTCCGCAAAGCGCGGCTACCTGTTCTTTCGTCTTGGAAATGGCGCCCTCGCCTTCGTTGATGATACCCGAAACCAGCCCGCCGATTGTCTCCATATCTTTTTCGACCATGCCGCGTGTCGTCACCGCCGGGGTGCCCAGCCGGATGCCGCTTGTTACAAACGGGCTCAATGTTTCAAAAGGAATGGTGTTTTTGTTGGCAGTGATTCCCGCTTCGTCGAGCAATGCTTCAATTTCTTTGCCCGTTTTTCCTTTGGCTCCCACGTCCACAAGCATCAGGTGGTTGTCGGTTCCGCCGGACACAATTCTCTGTCCGTTATCCATCAATGCTTTGGAAAGCGCCGCCGCGTTTTTAACAATCTGCTTCTGATACGCCTTAAATTCATCCGTCATCGCTTCCTTGAAGCAAACGGCTTTTGCGGCGATGATGTGCATGAGCGGACCGCCCTGCGTCCCGGGGAAAATTCCCTTATCTACAGCTTTTGCGTGCTCTTCCGTGCAGAGTATCATCCCTCCGCGCGGACCGCGCAGCGTTTTATGTGTGGTTGTAGTAACAAAATGCGCATACGGAACAGGGTTAGGGTGCTCGCCTGCGGCAACAAGCCCGGCAATATGCGCCATATCTACCATCAAATATGCGCCAACAGCGTCTGCAATCTCGCGGAACTTCTGGAAGTCGATTGTGCGAGGATATGCGCTTGCGCCCGCCACGATCATCTTGGGCTTATTGGTAACGGCAAGATCGTAAAGCTCTTCATAATCAATCGTTTCTGTGTCTTTACGAACGCCGTACGGAACGATATTAAAATACTTGCCAGACATGTTGACAGGGCTTCCGTGCGTCAGGTGCCCCCCATGCGAAAGGTTCATGCCCAAAATGGTATCACCAGGTTCCAATACAGCAAAATACACGGCAATATTGGCTTGCGCACCCGAATGAGGTTGTACGTTTGCATGCTCTGCGCCAAAAATCTTCTTTGCCCGGTCTCGCGCCAGATTTTCGGCAATATCAACAAATTCGCACCCGCCGTAATAGCGCTTTCCTGGGTACCCCTCCGCATATTTATTCGTCAGGTGAGAGCCCATCGCCTGCATGACCGCCGGCGACACAAAATTTTCGGACGCAATCAGCTCAATATTGTGCTGCTGCCTCGAAAGCTCTTTCATCATAGCGTCATACGTTTCCGGATCCGCGTTTTTTACCAGTGAAAAATCCAGCATTTACATACACCTCGCATAATTATTAAATATTTACGTTTTTTCAAACGTATTGTTCTATATGTTCCAGCGCAAACTTCGCCGCGTTTTGCTCCGCTTCTTTTTTTGAAGAGCCAATTCCCTCGCAAACGACGTCGTCTCCAATAATAAGACGCACATAAAAGGTCGTATCGTGCGGCGGGCCTTCCTGCCGCTCTACCAAATAATTGATCTCTTTTTTTGCGTTTTTCTGTATTATTTCCTGCAATTGCGTCTTATAATCGCTTTTTTGCGTGCCTTTGCCAAGGCTTTCCACCATGCTGCCCAGCAGGCCTGCAATCACCGTTTTTGCCGCATAGAAGCCGCCGTCCACATAGATTGCGCCAAATACCGCTTCCATCGCATTTTCCAAAATAGACTGTTTATCGCGCCCGCCTGTTCGCTCCTCGCCGTTTCCCAGCGACAGGTGCGCACCCAAATCCAGCGTTCTTGCCAGGTGCGCAAGTGTTTTTGCGCATACAATCTTTGCGCGCATCTGCGTTAGCTGACCCTCATTCAAAGAGGTATAGCGTGCGTACAGCATATCACTTACTGCAAGTTCCAATACGGCATCGCCCAGAAATTCCAAGCGTTCATAATTCGGCTCTCCGGCGCGCGACGGATGTGTCAGCGCCGTTTTAATAAGTAACTCATTTTCAAAAGAATATCCAATTTTGTCTTCCAGTTGTGCTTGTTTGAGCATTCCTTCCCATCCCCAATGTTCAGACAGGCGTTCCTTCTTCCCTGCCCGCTACTTCTTTTTTTATGATATTGACAACATCGCCTGTTATAAAATTGCGCGCAACGCGAATTGCGCTAAAAATCGCACGCGCATCCGAACTGCCATGTGCTTTCACAACTCCACCATTGAGACCCAAAAGCAGTGCGCCGCCCGTTTCCTCGTAATCCATTTTTTTCTTTAGCTTTCGAAAAACACTTTTCATAAAGACAGCGCCAATTTTTGCAGCAATGCTTTCTTTTATATATGTTTTCATCATGCCAAGAATGGTCTTTGCGCTGCCTTCTACCAGCTTCAAAACAATATTCCCCACAAAGCCGTCGCATACAAGGACATCAAAATCCCCCGACAATAAATCGCGCCCCTCGGCGTTGCCTACAAAATTTATAGACGCCTTTTCGAGTAGTTCATATGCTTCTTTTGTCAGCTCGTTTCCCTTTTCCGCCTCGCTGCCATTGTTGATTAGTCCGACTTTTGGATTTTTGATACCAAAAACCTTTTCCATATATACGCTGCCCATAATTCCAAATTGTTCCAGGTAGCGCGGCTTCGAGTCGACATTTGCACCGCCGTCCACCAAAAGGACATGGCCGGTTTTGGTAGGCAGCACCGGCGCGAACGCGGGTCGTTTGACGCCGGGCAGGCGCCGCACAATTAGTGTTGCACCTGCAACAAGTGCCCCCGTACACCCAGCAGATATAACAATACTGCCTGGCCGTTTCACAGTCTCGTTTAAAGCGACGACCAATGAGGAATCCGTTTTTTCCTTAACAGATTTCACAGGCGGGTCGTCCATATGTATAATTTCTGTAGTATGTATGATGTCAATGCGGCTTTTGTCGTAATCCAGCTGAGATAAAACAGCATCAATTGCTGTTTTGTCACCCGTCAGTACGATACGGATATCTTGGTACTCGGTCAGCCCCATCACCGCCCCGCGCACAATTGCTTCCGGCGCATGGTCTCCGCCCATAGCATCTATAATCATTTCCATCATAATTATTACACTCTTATCCTCGAGGCAAAAGTAATGCGTTCCCTACCGTTCAATATTATATATTGTCTCCCCTCTAATTGCAAATGCCATATTTACGCTGGAACATCGCCATTCCAACATAAAATCTATACCAATATTCTGCAAAAGAACCTTACATTGCGCCTTCGGCAGAATAAAAAAAGCCTTTCCGGCAACCTTTCAGAAAGGCTTTTTGGTACAATCAATCAGCATATTCAATCGTTACCGCATCCAGCTCATCTTCTAGCAGCTTAAAGCATTCCATCAACAAAGGTGAGTAATACCCTTTATATCTGTTTTCCATAATATCTACCGCTTTTTCGTGGCTATGCGGCTCTCCTCCCGTTATTCCGGAACGTAAATTGTCATAGGTTTCCGCTACGGAAGCAACCTGCGCGCCAATTGGTATTTCGTCCCCCACCAAGCCGTCTGGAAAACCCGAGCCATTCCAGCGCTCGTGATGAGAGCGGCAGATATCCGCGGCATAGTCAAAGAAAATATTATTTTCCTCGTCCTTGATGGCCAGCATGATCTCGTAGCCCCTTGTTGTATGCAATTGAAAAATTCGGCGCTCTCTGTCGCTTAGTATCTCTTCCGGGCTGTTGACAATATAATCAGACAGGACAAGCTCGCCAATATCGCGTATAATAGCCGCCGCCGACATAATAGAAATATTCTTTTCGGTCAGGCGGTAGTTGTATCCGCCTTCATGATACAAAAAGCTAAGCAGTGTTTTGGCATACGCGTTGATCCGCAGCATAGAATTTTGGGGCTGCCTTTTTTTGTGCTGCAAAATGTTTGCAAGCGCATCCATAATATATCTCGAATAGTTTTCCAGCCGTAATGTTTGGTCTGCAATGACCGTTTTCAGGTTGTTGCTATTGTCATAAAGCTCAACCATTCGCTTAACGCGCCATTTAAGTATATTGGGGTTAAACGGCACCCGGATATAGTCGCTTGCGCCCGATGCCAGCGCCTTTTCTTCCTGTATGCAGGATGGGTCGTCAGATACAAAAATGACCGGAATATTCCCGAGCAACCGGTTGAACCGCATATAATCCAAGAACTCCTGGCTGCTTTTGCCCGACGAAAGCTTACCGAGCAAAACAGCGGCTATTGCATCGCTGTGCTCTTCGAGAAGCCGCAGCGCTTCGTCGCCGCTGGTCGTTTCCAATATTCCGTATTCCTTATCAAACAGCGTGTGAATTTGGGCAATAATTTCCTTTTTTTCACCTACCGCAAGCAGGATGCTGTTTTTATGCATAGACTACCCTCTCCGTGCTTTTTTATATATCATAATGCATTATTCCTTACTTCTCAAGACCAGCATGTACAAAAATACATTTTTACCGGTTGATACATTCTGTGTTTGTCAACTGAAAAGTACAGCGTTTGGTCACGAAAATATACAGCACCCTCAATCACCGAAGTTAATTAAGAATTCCGTTGTGGAAGGGGGC
>JBMNTU010000057.1:0-15965 GCA_050945895.1 Christensenellaceae bacterium
TTTATTGGCTTCGTAGCACTCTAAAGGATAGCAGTTTTAGCTCGGTGCTGAGATGCCCGTTTTATCTCTGGGCATGTGCTGTATTTTTGGTGACCATTTGCTGTATTTTTAGATTAACAAAAACACATATACCCTTGTGTTGAATGAATAGGATTCCAGCTTTCGGGTAATAAACAGCAGGCATATATTCTCCAGGTTTGCAGATACAAAATACTCAAAAAATTGCGAAACAGATTTGTCCTGCACGAGCTGGAAATCGTCAAACACAAAAACAACGAACTGGTTGTCGGTGTAAAGCTCTTCTACAAACAGATGCAGGAATTTATTGAATTTATACAGCGAATCCGGAAAACCCAGCTCCTTCAGTTTTTCGGCCATTGCCGGCCTGTGCAGCGAAACCGTGTACACAAAGCTTTCCCAAAACCGCATAGGCAAATTATCGAGCAGTGTTAATTGCATCCATACGCTGCGATAGTCGGAACGGTTGAGAAAATCTGCCACGGCCTGTGTTTTTCCAAACCCTGCGCCGGCGGCTACGACCAACGCAGGAAACTTGATCCCCTCCTCCAGCAATGCGTCAATTCGCTGCCGGGGAATGGAACCCTCGCTGGTCGGTAACCTGGATGTTTTTTGATATTGTTTCATCGCCGAATGCCCTTTTATTTAGTATAGTATATAAAAGAGAACATAAAAATAAGATCGGATTTATTGGCGGCAGGCAGTCATGTACAACAAAAAAGAACGGCAGCCGCCTGGCGTTTTTTGTTCTGCTTTATTCTGGTGTAGCCGCAAGGCGGCTGCGCCTACCTGGCCAATCCGCCGATTTTATTCAGCAGGTCGTTTTCCCATTTGGCGCGGGCGTTATAAGGCAGGCCCGCTACGTTATGCAGAGCAATTTCCCGAATGAGTTTTTCGGTATCGTTTATACCAAACAGGTTCCCCGCAAATATAATATCTTCATCCGGCCATTCGAGTTCCCACCAGCCAATGATTTCCTTAAGCATGAGGCCGCTCCATGTCAAAAAAACCAGCTCTGCTTCGCAGAAGCGCTCTAAGCTGTAGCGCACGAAGCCTTGGCTTATGGTGTCATAAGCAAATATAACGCTTTGCCAAACAGCCAAAAAGGGTATATATCGGTCCACCTTATACGCTTCGCCCGGTTGCTCGAAAAGGCGTAAAGGCCGTTGGTATTGGCTTCCTAAAAGGCGGCCCGCTTTTTCATCGTTGCATTTCCCGTCAAACAATTCCAAAACAATTTGGGGCAACTGCAGCTTAATAATAATATTCCTCACCTTGCCAACCGATAAGGTATTGGCAGGGCCTTCGTACCTATTCCAAAACAATACCATCACCTTGCTTTTTTGCCTGCCATCCTAAAGCTAAAGCGGAGATTCATCAACGTTTCGGCGCTCACATCACGCATAAGCAGTACATTGCAGGGCTCAGTTGGCTTTCACAGCTGCAAGCAATGCCTTTCCCAGGTCATAAGCCGCTTTTAGCTCGTCTTCGTTCGGGTTGAGCTTTGCGCGCGCTTCTCCGGATACCTTTGTGCCCAGGTTTTCCAGCCGGTTTGCCATATAGCCGCAGGCCTCGCCGCTCCAGCCGTATGTGCCAAAAACGGCGGCAGGCTTTCCTTTCATCCAGTAAGCACAGCAACTTGTAAGCACGTTCCAAACAGGGGGCAGCGCATCGCGGTTCAGCGTGGGCGAGCCCAGCGCAAATCCATCCGCCTGGCGGATTTTTGCTGCTGCCTCGCCCGGCTCGATTAGAGAAATATCTTCCATCTCCACCTCGCACGAACCGGCGCTGGCGCCCTCAAATACCTTTTCTGCCAGCTTTTTGGTATAGCCATAGCAGGACACATAGCCAATGTATATTTTTTTGGGAATATTTTCTTCCTCCGTTGCCCATCTTTCGTAGCGGTTTACCGCCTCCCAGGGGTCGTGCCGGAGGATGGGCCCATGAGACGGCCCAATTACCTTAATATCGAGCCCGCATATTTTCCCTACCGCGTCGCGCACATAAGATTTAAACGGCGACATAATTACATCGAAATAATATTTCTGCGAAACAACTAACTCGTCGGATAACGGGGAAAGGTCGTCGAACAGTTCGGGCGCAGAGTAGTGGAACCCAAATGCATCGCAGGTAGAAAGAAACGCATCCTCCTCAACATAAGTAAACATCGTATCTGGCCAGTGCAAAAAAGGTGCCATAATAAAGCGAAGCGTTTTGCCCCCAAGGTCTATCGTATCGCCGTCCGAAACGACGATACATTCAAATTGCCGGTTGGTAATCTCTTCCAGCAGCTTTTTTGCCGGGCGGCTGCATACGATGGTCGCGTTTTTTGCAACGTCCATCAACTGGGTAAGCGCACCGGTATGGTCTGGCTCGCAGTGGTTGATCACGATATAATCGATTTCTTCCGGATCGGTCAGCTCGCGCAGCCGAGAAAGCTGGCCGTCAAAAAAACCGTCCTTTACACAGTCGATGACCGCGTTTTTTTCGTTTCCCTGAACAAAATAGGAATTATACGAAGTCCCCCATTTTGTTTCCATAATAACGTCAAACACCCGAAGCTCGGGATGCTGCACGCCTACCCACCAGATATCCTGCATGATTTTTACGGGTTTCATTTTCTTACCTCCAGGTTGGTTTCACAAAAGAAGCTGTTTACTATAAAAAAGCTTAACCGCCGTGTGGCGGTCAAGCTTTTGTCTATACGTTGTTATTCCTTTTCAAAAGCGGATTTGTCTGCGCCGCACATTGGGCATTCGAAGCTGTCCGGAACATCAGCCCATTTTGTTCCTGCGGCTACGCCACTGTCCGGCTCGCCGTCCGCCTCGTTGTAAATATAACCGCATATCGTGCATACATATTTTTCCATAACGATCTCCTCACATATTAAATTTCCATATGGATTATTGTTGTGCTGCAAAATAATCGTTCAGCTTTTGCTCCAGCATATTTGCGTCGATCCCGTGGACGGCGCATGCCTGCTCCAGGTTTTCAAACTGGGCGGCAGCGCAGCCAAGGCACCCCATGCCGGCCTCGGAAAAAATAGAGGCACAGCCTTCGTCCATCTGAATAATCTCCATGATATTCATGTCCTTTGTTATTTTTGCCATCCGGATTATCTCCTCTCAAAATAATAGTACAATCGTACCTAGTACCATATTAATATATACCTTTTTTCTACAAACTTCAATATCTTTCCCCAAACAGTTTTACGCGCCAAATGTTACAACCAACTCGGGAGAGCCGTTCTCGCGGATATACTGGACAAAATCGGCAGGGGTCTCTATCCCGCCGGGAAGCAGTACGCCGCCACGGCCAATGTCCTCCTCCGAATGGGTGTCGCTGCCGCCAATCAGGTAAATATTGTTTTTAAGCGCAAAGCGCACAGCCATCGCGTTGTGCGACAGGTGGTGCGAATTGGTGTTAATTACCTCAATTCCGTCGTAGCAGATGGGTTCCACCGGATGCATGCCGTACCGGTAAGGATGGGCCTGAAAAACAAGCAGACCGTTTTTGTGTAAAAACTCGTAAAATGCATCGTAATCCATGTTGTACAGGTATGGATACTGCCGCAAAAATTCCTCGTCAAAGCCAAACACCAAAAAATCGTTCCCAATGCCGGACCTCTCATCGATATGGAGCGACACCTCCATACCCAGCAAAACCTTTAGCCCGGTGCCCCTGGCATAGGAAAGGGCACGGTAATAGCCTTCTAAAAAGTGGTCGATGCGCTGTTCCCAGGGCTTGCTTCGCATAGTAAAGCTTTCCAGCACATTGGGATGGTAATGGTCGGTCACAAACATATATTTGTAGCCCGCAGCAAGGTAGCCCTCAACAAGATGCTTTGCCGGAATCCGCGAGCAGCGGCTTACTTCGCTGGTGTGGCAGTGGAGCTCTGCCTGGTATAGCATTATAGAATAGTCCTCCTAAGCTAAGTAGTACTATCATTTTAGTATACGCCGTAAGGTTTGGCAACCGTATGAAAAACACACAAATTTAAAGAAATGCTTGCCTGTCTGGTTGGGATGTTTTATAATGAAATTGCATTTAACAAACGGATTGCTCACATTTTTTATACCGGAGGTTCCAAAAATGGCCGCCTGGTGTTGTGAGTACTCGGTTTTTGCGGTTATATAGAGCAAGACGGGACATGTGTGAATGTAAACGATTGATGCCTACAACAGGCATAACGCAGGGGTAAGCGGGCGATGCTCAGAAAAAAGTATTTTTACCACAATCCTTCAACAAATCCGCACGAAACGCTGGCGCTTGAAGAAGTGATGCTAAACCGTATCAAGCAGGACGAAATCATTTTATACCTGTATTCGCATACAGATTCCGTTATCATTGGAAGAAACCAGAATGTGTGGTCGGAGTGCCGCCACGAAAAGCTGATTTCTGACGGGGGAACGCTTGCTCGCCGCATATCGGGCGGCGGAGCCGTATACCACGATATCGGCAACCTCAATTTTTCGTTTATTGTCGGCAAAAAGAATTACGACCAGCTGGGGCAGACCAATACAATACTTGAAGCAGTGCGTACGTTTGGTGTGCCGGCGGAGTTTTCGGGCCGCAACGACCTTGTCCTGCAAGATGGGCGTAAGTTTTCGGGCAATGCGTTTTGCTCTAAAAAAAATGGGTGCATCCATCATGGAACGCTGATGATCGATACGGATGTCGAAAAAATGGATGAGTACCTGACCGTATCGAAGGACAAGATACAGTCCAAAAGCATACCATCCGTGCGCGCAAGGGTGGCAAACCTTTCCGATGTGTCTGAAAGTATTACGGTTTCTTCTATGGCAAAAGCTTTGAAGCTGACCTTTGAGGATATTTACGGAAAAAGAATTCCTTATATACTGACAGAGGATGTCAAAAAAGAAGTAAATGAGCTTGCGGCGCGAAATGCCAGTTGGAACTGGCTTTTTGGAAAAAGCCCGAAGTTTGATATTTCCATCAAAAACCGTTATTCGTTTGGTATGGTAGAGCTGCTGTTTAGCCTGTCTGACGCGCGGATTACGGACGCGACGGTCTATTCGGATGCAAACGACGCCGATTTTATCGAAGAGCTTCCCAAAAAGCTGGTGGGGTGCAAGTTTGCCTCCTCGCACCTTGCAGACAAGCTGGGGCAGGGGCGGTATGCGCAGGAGCAGCGAGAGATGATCGACGAACTGGTAGAATATATCCTGCGGTGCGGCTACTGATTGTCCGCAGCGCTATACAGTTTTGGGTGTTTAGGGCAATCTGGTTCGCATAAGAGCCGGGTTGTTTCTTTAATAGGGCAGACACAGGCAGGAGGAATACGTGGGTATTGTAAAAAAGGTAAAAAACCTTTCGGGCGTTGCTAAAAAATTAAAACGGAATAAGTGGGGGCGGGTAAGGACGATCATCCGCGACTATGGCCTGCGCGAATTTCTGCGGCGCGTCCGCGAAAAGATGAATTATGGCGACTCGGCCATCCACCTGTACGAACGCGTGTATGTGGTCACAAACGAAGCATATCTTGCCAAAAACGCCTCGCCAAAAAATTTTCTGCCCGAAAGCACCGTCAGCTTTGTTGTCGCGCCTCGGTCTAAAAATGTGGGGCGGCTGGATATTTTGACGTCAAATGTACAGCAGGACAAAAACGCGGCGCTGACGCTGAGTATTTACCGTGAGGGAAACTTGCTTATGACCTGTCGGCAAACAAATATTTCCCACAATGGCTATACGGTGTTTACGTTCTTGCCCGTGCTGGACGTCATGTATGTGCCGCTTACGTTTGTCATCACATCCGATACTGCGTCCGTCGGCGTATTGGTAAATAAAAAGCGCAAAAAACATGGTTTTTTCGTCAAGGGCGGGGGCAGCGTGGCGTGCAAAGTCTATACGCGGCTGGACGCGCTCTACCTTCATTGGATGAAGAACAATTCAAAAACCCTGGGAGAGCTTGCCGCGCAAAAGGAAACGGCCTTTGCCTATGCGCCCAAAATCAGCATTGTCGTGCCGCTGTACAATACGCCGGATTC
Organism: Christensenellaceae bacterium; assembly: GCA_050945895.1. Classification (GTDB taxonomy): domain Bacteria; phylum Bacillota; class Clostridia; order Christensenellales; family Christensenellaceae; genus JBMNTU01. The sequence continues at coordinate 6,027 of JBMNTU010000057.1, forward strand.
ATTTTTTAGGGAAATGGTAGGCTCTGTATTGGCGCAAACCTACCCAAACTGGGAGCTGCTTTTGGCGGACGGGAGCACAGAGCAAAACGAACTTGCGAAAATCGCAAGCGAATATACGGACAGCCGTATAAAATACCGGAAGCTTGCCGAAAACAAAGGAATATCCGGAAATTCGAACGCTGCGATCGAAATGGCGTCGGGGGAATATGTGGCGCTGCTCGACCACGATGATACAATAGAACCGCATGCGCTTTACGAATATGTCCGGCTTTTGAATGAAGACAGGGATTACGAATTTATCTATTCCGACGAAGATAAAATCACCGAAGACGGCAGCCGCCGGTTCGACCCATTCTTCAAGCCGGATTTCAGCCCGAACATGCTGTATGCGTTCAACTATATTACGCATTTTACGTTAATCAAAAAGACCCTGTTGGACGAAGTCGGGTATTTTGACGACCAATACAACGGTGCGCAGGATTACGACCTGTTTTTGCGGGCGACGGAAAAAGCCAAAAAGGTCGGCCATATTTCCGATATACTGTACCACTGGCGTGTAAGCGACGCCAGCACGGCATATTCGTCGGGGGCAAAGGAATATACGATTGCGGCAGGACGTGCGGCCATAGACGCGTCCATAAAGCGGCGTGGGCTGCATGCGCATGTAGAGCTTGGGCTTTTGCCCAACTATTACAACGTGGTATATGGTCTCCCTCAGCCGCAGCCGAAGATTTCTATTATCATTCCAAACAAAGACGAGAAGGATACGCTTAAAAAGTGCATCGATTCTATTTTGGGGAAGACGGCATACGATAACTACGAAATCATTATTATTGAGAATAACAGCACAAAAGAGTCGATATTTGCATATTATCGCCAGCTTGAAAAAAATGCGCGCATCCGCGTGATAAAATGGGAGCACGCCTTCAACTTTGCGGCGCTCAACAACTTCGCTGCAAAAGAGGCCAAGGGCGAGCTGCTGCTCTTTATGAACAACGACATGTCTGTTATAAACGCAAACTGGCTGGAGCAAATGGCCATGCATGCCCTGCGGCCAGAGATTGGGGCGGTGGGGGCAAAGCTCTATTACCCGGACGACACGCTGCAGCACGCGGGAATTGTACTGCGCATTGGGGGCGTAGCCGGGCATTCGCACAAAGGCTCGGGCAGGGATGAGGCCGGCGCGTTTAACCGGCTGCAAATTGTACACGACGTATCGGCGGTAACGGCGGCCTGCCTGATGACGCGAAAAAGCGTGTTTGACAAAGTAGGCGGCTTCGACGAACAGTTTGTTGTGGCGTTAAACGATGTGGACCTGTGCCTAAAAATACGTGCAGCCGGCTACAGCATCGTGTTTACGCCCTATGCAGAGCTATATCATTACGAGTCCAAAACGCGCGGATATGAGGAGTCGCCCGAAAAGAAGGCACGGTTTGAGGGCGAACGGCAAAAGTGGTTTGCAAAGTGGCTGGACAAATATCCGGTAGACCCGTTTTACAACAAAAACCTCAGCCACGAGCTGCAGGATTATTCGATTGACCCGGGAAAGATTGAACGGTAAGCGCATTTTTTAACGAACAGAGACTGGGATAGCCTAAAAGAAAGGCATGGGCGGCTGTTTTTCACTTGTTGCAGGACAGCATGCATCCGACTGACGGAAACTTTCGCTTACATTTTTGTACAATTGAACGATGTATTAAACATGAGAGTATATATGCGGCAAGATTTACCGGCAGCGCAACCGGCAAAACAGGGGTACAAGCAGCAAGCAGAGGCTTTTGACGCGTTTATAGAGGCGCAGGAGACTGTGGTGCGGAGCCTGGCGCAGTCGCGAAAAGAAGAGCGCGAAGAAGACGAACTGAAACAGAAGCTGTTGCAGGTACGGATGATGGCGGATGGGCTGCAAAAGCAGCAAATGATTGCGGGGATCCGAAAGGCGATGTCTCAACTGGGGTATGTTTCGGTGGAGATGCAGCGAATGAGTACAGCAATGAACGAAATGGAACGCGGCATGCAGGCGGAGCCCGAATGCGGGCGTGAAGCGCAGGCGGCCCCAAAGGAGGCATAAACCGGCCGGAAATAGAGTGGGCAAGCTGCTTTTTTACATTGGTGCACCCGGCAGAGGACAAAAGCGTTTCTATTCTTAAAAATACATTAATATTGTAAGAATCTGTTTGCGTGCCTTTCTGTTAGGTGCTACAATACTGTTTATGGATTACACGAAATATACCATTGTTCTGGACTGCGATACGGCCGGAGACGGATTTGATAAGGCGCTGTCTGCCGCCGGATTTACGAGTATAGTGCGGAAGCTGCCCGGAATGACAATGAAGGAAGCGTTTTCTGTCGCCTTGGGAGACGGAGGCGACTATCTGATTACAGTACGCGAATGCGACGGCTTTACGGCGCAGGATGTTGTGGATATTGCACAGGCGCTTTCGGCCCGCCCGGGCGCGCTTTATATTGGAGCTCGCAATAACGAAGCAAAACAAAGCTTTCAGGAGAAAATATTTCAATTCTTATCCGGCATAGAAGCGCAGGACATCCATACCTCACTGATGGGGATGGATGCGGGATTTGCGCGCGAAGTACAGCAAACGAAAGGCAAGGAAACTGCATTTTACACCAACATCCTTTTGCTGGCACGCAAGAATTCTATGGATATCCGGCCTGTCCACACGTCCGCCGCATACAGCCATGCGGCAGGATGGGAGATTTTGACGGCGTCGTTTATGCTGTATGCTGTATTTATCAAATTCAGTATTTCGGCGGCAATTGCCTATGTTGTGGACATTGTTACGTTTTTTTTGTTCCAGAAGGCGTTTGCGTATTTGGTCGATGAGTATAAGATACTGATTGCAACGGTGTTATCGAGGATATTGTGCTCGTTTGTTACGTACATTCTGAACAGGGGCGCGGTATTCCGCTCGCAGGCTAAATCGGCGGGGGCGGTTGTGCGGTTTATCATCCTTTCCGTCGGGCAGCTTGTGTTGTCTTGGCTGCTGGTGTGGGGGCTTGGGTATGTGTTTGGCTCCAGCGACCTTGCACATACGGCGCTTAAGGTGGTGGTAGACCTGGTTATCTTTATTGCCAGCTTTACCATCCAGCGAGATTGGGTGTTTAAGGAAAGCAAGAGCATATTAAAATAGCAAGGGTATGTTTTGTATATTCAAACCGTGTTTAATAATAATATATCGGTAAGCTGATAATCATATGGTGAGGAGTGTAAATAAAATGATCAAACATATTACCCAGGAACAGTTCAAGCCGGAAGTTTTGGATGACAAAGGCATCGTGTTGGTGGATTTTTATGCCGACTGGTGCGGCCCATGCAAAATGTTGGGGCCGATTTTGGAAGAAATTTCGGAGGAGATGGACAATATAAAAATCGTTAAGGTGAATGTGGACGAAGCACAGAACCTGGCGCAGGAATATGGCGTGATGTCTATCCCCACGGTTTATCTTTTTGACGGCGGTGCAAAAATGGGACGGTTCGTCGGCGTGAAATCTAAGGAAGAAATTGAAGATTTTATTATGAACGCATAATTGCAAATCAAAAAGACCGGCCTTATGGCCGGTTTTTTTATGCAAAATTATGGGAGCGGTCGGCGCATGGGGATGTAGTGCAGGCCGTTTTCTGTTGTTTTTGGGCCGGCATCGGTAAAGCCAAGCTTTTTATATATGTTTTGTGCGTAAGGCGAGGAGTGGACCGTGCATTCCTGGCAAACAAAACGGACTTGGCAATAGCTAAGCGCTGCGTCGAAAAGCGCCCTGCCAATGCCCTGCCGGTGGTGCTGTTCGTCTACAAAAAGAAGCGAGATATGGCAGGGAGGGCGAATTGCGATTACGCCGAGCATCTGGCTTGCCTGGTAATAGCCCCATACGAATAACGCACCTTGCCGGATATTGCGGAAAATATTTTCGGGACGGATATAACTGTAAAATTCCCGTTTGCCGCGGTCGCTGTATTCCGGCGCTTCAAACAAGTCGAATACCCGCTGTACGAGAACCATGGCTTCATCGAGTTCATCTGCTTTTTGCAGCCGGCAAATGGTGGCTTTGTTCATTGTTTAGGGTACTTTCTTTGTTATGCGCGGCCGGGTGAGGCCGTAGCTGATGTCGACCATATGAAGGATTTCTGCATCTGGGACGTCTTCATCCAGAAATATGCTGTTCCAATGTGTTTTATTCATGTGGTACGCGGGGACAACGCCTGAAAATGCCTGCCGGAGAAGGCCGGCGCACATGGGCTCGCACTTCAGGTTTACATGCAGCCGCCCGTGGGCATAAATCAAAAAAACAAACCCCTTTTGGTTTGCCTGGTGGCGCAAAACAACCGCATCGCCTCGGAAGGGATGGTCTTCGTAGGTATCGGGCAGCGCCAGGCAATAGCGGATGAGGGATTCCTTGTTTAACATGGGATTATTTGGATCGCCAGGATTTTATAATGGACAATATGAGCCCGCCGACAATGACGGCGGCAATTATCAGGCCAAAACGCAGCGCAAACACGCTGAGGTCGAACAGTGCGTCGCTGTCTTGTGCACGAAAACCCACCGCTACAATAACGCCCGCCATTACGATACAGATGGCCAGCAGCACAACGGTGAACGAAAGACGGTTGAAGATCCGCTCCAGGTCTTTCTCGGCTTTATTAAGCCCCTTCATTTTCATTTCGACGGCAAAATCGTTTTCTTCTGCTTTGCGCATGAAGCTTAGCAGCAAGGCGGGAAGCTGCTTGCCTATTTCCAGAACATCCATTCCTGTTGACTGTGCCTGGTTGATGACCTCCTTGACGGAACGTGAGTCGGATATGACATTGTGTACGGTTTTTTCCGCAATACTCAAAATACTGCTTTCGGGATCGAGCTTTTCTACGATGCTTTGGGCGGTGGCAAGCGATTTGGCAACCAACGTGAATTCCCGCGGGATTTTCATATTATTGGCGGCGGCAAGCCCGAATACGCTGGTAAAGACCTGCGCAATGTTGACTTCGCCCAGCGGAACATACAGGTATTCGTCCAGTACGCGGTCTAGCGCGCGGGTGAACTGATGCTGGTTGACCTCTGCGTCCGACACGTCCATTTGCATGATGGCAGTCGCAATTTTACGCGTATTTTTTGTGGCGATGCCCAGCACCATTTCCGTTAATAAATTGCGGAAACGCGGGGTGATGCTGCCTGCCATTCCCAGGTCGATAAACTCGATGTGGCTGCCGTTTTCTACGACCATTACGTTGCCGGGGTGAGGGTCGGCATGGAAAAAACCTTTTGCCAGTATTTGTACAATCAGCGAATTGACGAAGTCGTAGGCCAGTTTCTTTTTATCGGCGCCTACCCTGTCGAGCGCCGCAGTATCGTCTATTTTGATGCCGTCCACAAAGTTCATGGTCAGTACCTTTTCGGTGGTGTATACCCATTTTACTTTGGGGGCGGTCGTGTTTGTGCCCGCGAGGACGTCTTCGCGGAACCGGTCGATGTTTTCTCCTTCGCGGACAAAGTCGATCTCCTGGTACATCACGCGCCGGAGCTCGCTTACCATGCCCGGAAAATCGTACAGGGTGCCGTATTTGGAATGCTTATCTATGTAACCGGCAATCTGGTCCAGCACGCCCAGGTCTGTTTCGATGCTTTCCTGGATGTGGGGGCGCTGCACCTTGACGGCGACGCGGTCTCCCGAATGCAGGAATGCGTTGTAGACCTGGGAGATGGAAGCGGAGGCGACGGGGACTTCGTCAAAATCGGTGAATATTTCTTCAATAGAGCCGGAAAGCTCGTTTTCGATCACTTTTTTGGCCTCGATGAAAGAAAACGGCGCCACGGCGTCCTGCAGCTTTTTGAGCTCTTCGGCGATGGCGGCAGGAACAAGATCGGTACGCGTTCCCATAATTTGCCCCAGCTTGACGAACGTTGGGCCAAGTTCTTCGCAGCTTTTACGGATGCTTACAGCGATGGTCTTGGTATCTACCCGGCTGAGGACTTTGCGCGGGTGCTTGCTGAGCACGGTTTTTATGAACAAGAAACCCAGCCCGTTCCGTTTGAGGACAGACAGAATTTCCATGTAGCGCTTCATGTTTTTATTGCCGGATTCTTTGCCTTTTTGTTCCATTAAATAATTATTCAGTCTTTCTTTTGTGCCGCCAGCTCTTCGCGTACGATTTGGCGGATGTCTTCTTTGGTAAGCGGCGCTTCGTCCTTTTTGAGGCCCATGTCGTCCAGCGTTTCCTTTACCTCGGAATGAACCATTTTTTTGATTTCCGTGCGTTGCTCTTCGCCTTTTTGTATCAGGTCGCTTGCAAAGGACTGCGCGTCTTTTTTGGCGACGCTTCCCTTATCGACCAGTTTTTCGACCAGCTCTTCGATTTTTTCGCGGGAGTACGCAAAGAGCCCCACGCTGAAATTGATGCTGTCTTCCAATATGTTTGCCATGATAGAACCTCCTTTATTGAGTGGTGTGTATCCTATATTTTAATATAAACCAATATATGCCGGTTTTATTATATTTCTGTTTCCTCCTGGTAAGTATATATAAGAGTGCAATTGCCATATTCTTCTATATCGAGCGTTATCCATGTGGAAGCGTAGTTGGTTTGCGGGGTATTGTCGTGAAAGTCAAACTCAAACGAATAATAATAGCCGTACTCGGGGTCGGTCAGTGCGTCTAAAACGTCTTCCGGGGAAAAAGAGTAGTAGTTATCTGTGTCGCCCGAAAGATTGTACCGCGCGGCATGTTGGTAGCTGTCAAAGCCAAAAAAGTCGTAGGCGTATTCGTACATGCGGTAAAAATTGTCGTGCACATCATTGCGGCTGTCGTTGTTTGCTTCTGTATGCAGCACATAGTTATATTCGATGGTCCGGAAGCCCTCGTAGTCTTCGACGCTTATGTACAATTCGCCCTGCTGCCCCAAAATTTGCATGGGCATGGAATAGGCGGCGCGTCCGTCGTGGCGCGTGCTCTCTATATTGGTACTGTTTTCGAGGTCGAGCCCGGAAATACTGGGTGTAAGGCCTTGCTCGATCAGGTGGAAGCCAAGCATTTCCTCTAGTTCGGAGGGGTTGGCTGTCTCGGGCTGTGCTGTGTAGGCGTCGCTATTTGGGAAATAATTAAGCTCCAAGGTGTAGTATGAGGAATCGTGGCCGAGGTTCAAATAAAGGGACACGGCCGCGTCGCTCAAGTTCCATATGCGGTTATATGTTACATGAGCAGACCTAGCGGAATCGGGGTTGGCGTCGTAGATGATGTCCTGCGCGTCAAAGTCGTATGTTTCCTCGTCCATATATTCGACATCGGAAATATGGCTATTGTCGTAATTGCCCAGCATGTCTACCATGATATTCTGCGCGAAGGAGAATGCATCGACCATTGTTTGCGGGGCGCTGTCGTACCTCGTATATGTGTAACCGAAAAAAGCCAGATCGTCATCGGTAAACGTCGCCGTTGCGTACCCATACTCTGTGCCAGGGAAGGGGGGTACATCGCAAAAATAATAGTTGAGGGCAGCCCTGTCATCTTCCTCTGGATAGAACCCATAATATTCATTCGTCAGCAGCTCGGGCGTAAAGAAAGCGCCGTCGTGCACAACGGAAAACGGGTCGAGCGAAGCATAGGCAATATTGGAAGAAGCGGCTGCTTCGTATGGTTCAAACGGCGGCAGCCGGAACTCGCCCAGCTTGTCGTAGAGGCCGGCGTAGGCTGCGGACAGCTTGGATTCTGCATATGTTTCTGCCGCTGCCGATTCGGAGGGAGTATCGAGATTGCCCAGCCACTCGAAAAGCGGCGCTGGGTTGCAGGCCGTAAGACTAAACAGCAAAAGCGGCATAAGCAGCAGGACGATGACTTTTTTCATAAGGGTAGCTCCTCTGCCACGAGTATACCACCCGCTCCGCCTTTTTTCAACACAACCCTGCGCTGCATACGGGTGTCGTGAAAAATGCAGGAAAGAATCCGGGAAAGGCTATTGACAGGGCAATTTTTGCGCTGTACGATAAAACTGTCTTACAACAAAAAACCGAAAGGAACTGTATATCGAATGGAAAAGTGTTTTGGATGGAGCGTGGATGAATTAAAAGCCAGGGTAAAAGAGGCATTTAGCGATATTGGGGAAATTTCGTTTTACGAAAACTCGTGCGCCGAAAGCGGCGGTTCCAAGTTTGTTATGGCAGAGGTAGACGGGCAAGACAAGCTGTTGATATATGGAAAAAACAGCCCCTCGTTTGCGGCTTTTTCCGGAATTGAGGCGGGTGATTTCAAGCTTTGTGACGCGGACCATAAAAACCGGCTGGTGCTGGGCCAGACATTTTCTTATACAAAACCGAGGGCGCTGGGCGAAAAAACGGCGACCATTGGGCTGGGAGACAGGCTGGGGCTGGCGAACGTCGCCCACCTTGCGGCCATTGACGGAAGCGGTATGCTGCCCGTTTTGGCGCAGCAAAGCATGCGCGAGCTTGTATTGACCAACCGGACATACGACGACGTGCTGGACGCGGCGGCATGGTCGGTGTTCAAATATGGCTGGCAAAACGGATTTTCTGCCGACGGTGACCATTTGAAGCTGCCGGAGGAGATCGACATTGCACTGAAAGCCGGCTACACGATGATTACGCTGGACTGCTCGGGTGTGCTGAAGGATGTGCCCGAAGATGCTGCTGCGGTTCAAAAAGCGTATGAGGAAATTCCTGCGGATGTCCGCGCCCGTTTTGAAAAGGAATATCCGGCAGACGAAAGCGCGAAGGCGTTGGGCCTGAAGTTTGACATGGATACGTTAAAGGCGGTCGCGGCGGCGTATTATGCAACGGTCGATTTTATTAAGGGCGTTTATGACCGGATAAAGCAGGAAGAACGGGCGGTTGACTTTGAGGTATCGCTGGATGAAACGACACAGACGACGCTTCCCGAAGCGCATTATTTTGTGGCGAACGAGCTGCATAAGCTGGGCGTAAAGATTGAGAGCATGGCGCCCCGTTTTGTGGGCGAATTCCAAAAGGGGATCGACTATATTGGGGACACGGACGATTTTAACAGGGATATCAAAGAGCATGCGGCAATTGCAAAGCATTTTGGATACAAGATTAGCGTGCATTCGGGCAGCGATAAGTTTCGGATATTTGAATATGTATCTCCGGCGGCGAGCGGCAGCTTCCACCTGAAAACGTCGGGCACAAGCTGGCTGGAGGCCGTGCGCGCCATTGCGCAGACAGAGCCCGCGCTGTACCGAAAAATGCATGCGTGTGCGCTCCGGAATATGGACCGGGCGCGCGAGCACTACGTTGTGCATGCCGACCTCGGCAAGGTTCCGGCGCTGGATACCGTTTCGGATGCGGACCTGCCCGACTACCTGACAAAGGATGATTCGCGCCAGTTGATGCATATTACATATGGCTATATTTTGGACGACCCCGAGTTGAAAAAAGAAGTGTATGCAGCGCTGAAAAAGCATAAGAAAGAATATGAGGCAGCGCTTAAAAAACACATCGGGCGGCATGTGTCGCTGCTGATGGACGGGAAGTAGAAAAGCAGTACAGCAAAAGGGGATTATGCGTACGATGGGCGGAGAGGCGGTTTCCCCATATGAACAGAAATAAAAAAAGCGGCTTTTGGAAAGCCGCTTTTTGTTTTCTGATTGAAAAAAATTCGCTTATTCGGACGCAAAGTTTGTAAAGTAGCCTTTGATATGTACGACGGGAGTTCCACGGTCGCCGCTGCCGGAGGTAAGGTCGCACAGGCTGCCGATTAGGTCTACATAGCGGCGGGGCGTGGTTCCCTGGGCGGTCATCTGGCCGACCAGGTTGCCGTCTTTTTTCCGTATGGCGTTGCGCATGGCCTCGGCCAGCTCCTCTCCCTGCAAATCCTGGAACTGGTTATCGGCAAAATACTTGATTTTAAGCTCGTTGGGGGTGCCTTCCAGCCGCGCGGTATAGGCGGGCGCCACGACAGGGTCGG
>JBMNTU010000058.1:0-15935 GCA_050945895.1 Christensenellaceae bacterium
CTTTATTGGCTTCGTAGCACTCTAAAGGATAGCAGTTTTAGCTCGGTGCTGAGATGCCCGTTTTATCTCTGGGCATGTGCTGTATTTTTGGTGACCATTTGCTGTATTTTTAGATTAACAAAAACACGCTGTGTGTGTTGATGTGTTTTTTGATTATACAGCTTTTTTCGAATGGGCTATTGATTACGTCGCTGGGCGCCAGCGCGTTTATTGCATTTGGCTTTCCCAAAGCAGAATCGTCAAGACTGCGCCATCTTTTGGGCGGGTATGCCTGCGGCAGCATATGCGGCGTGGTATTCGGGTTGCTAATGGTGTACGTTTGCTCAATAAACGGAATTGCGGATATGTTTCCATATATGATCGTCTTTTCTGTGCTGGCAGTTTTTCTGACGTCGTTTTTAATGATGGCGTTTGATATGCAGCACCCGCCAGCTGCAGCACTTTCCATATCACTGGTGATCGACGGAACGCCTATCGTAACAGCGCTGATTGCAATGGTTGCGATTGCACTGATATGCCTGCTCAGGTATGGTTTTTTGAGGGCCTTTGGAAAAAAACTATAAAAAGGGAAGAGGTTGCACCGGGAAAGACATTTGGGAATTGATCTGTACGACTAAAAAAGACGGGCGTCTGCCCGTCTTTTTGATACCGTATTTTTACCATGGCCGCCTGCCGCACACAAAGTGGCTGCGCCAATACGAAGAGTCGTATGTGCGATACACGACCTTTCCGTTGGCAGAAGATGCGTCAATCATCATTCCATCGCCCACAACGATGCCAACATGGCCGACCCGGGAACCCGATTTGTTTGTAAAGAAAATCAGGTCGCCGCGGCGAAGGTTGTCTATCGAGCCGATTTTTTCCCAGCGGGAATTCTGCGAAAAACCTGCGGCATTGAGCCGACCGGTGGTGGAACCCGCTTCGCGCAGACAATAGGTGACAAGTCCAGAGCAATCGAACGTATTGGGACCTTGTGCACCCCACACATATTTTTTACCAAGCTGGTCTTCCGCGGAAGAAAGGAAGCTGTCAATATTTCCTTGGCGGCGCGCTTCATGGGCCTTTTCCGCGCTGGGCTCGGCATCCGCCGAATAAATCAGCGCAAGCGTCACTTCACCCGTTTTTCCGTCTACGCCAATGCCGTTCATTGCCTGAAACGCTTTGACCGCTTCAATTGTTTCCGTACCATAATAGCCGGTGGATTTATCCAGGTAACCGAGCTCTTCCAGGCGGCTTTGCAGCGCATTTACGTCTTCGCCGCTTGTGCCTTCAAGCAGCGTATACGGCTTGCATTCCGGAGAAAAGATCATTTCAAGCGTTTGCGGGCCGCAAATACCGTCCATTTCCAGCTCGTGTTGCCGCTGGAAAAGCTGTACAGCATAATTGGTGGCAGGGCCATACAGGTTTGTAGGCTCGTCCAAATCCAAATACCCCAGATCCATCAAGCGCTGCTGCAGCTCTGCAACACGCGCATCTTCCATTCCCTGCTGTAGAGTAGGGTCGGGCGTGGGGGTTGGCTGCGGCGTGGGGGCGGGAGTGGGGGTTGGCGTAGCCTCAGGAAGGACTTCTTCTGCCGCAGTATCCTGCTGTGCGGGGTCTTCTTCAATACCAGCTGCGCCAGCAGTAATCGTACCAGTAGTAAAAAGTACCACAACCACAATGGCAGCCGCAATGGCCCCTGCGGAAATCACTTTTTTCAAGAATGCCATATGTGCAAGCCGGTAAAACAGCTCGCTGAAAAAATGCTTAAACCCGCCGAAAGAATAGCGGGGAAACGCTTTATAACGCCTATTGCGCATACTTTACCTCCAATTACACCGGCCAGTGGCGGCGCTGTATATACAATATAATATCATCTTTTTTAAAAAAATTGTAATAGAAATGTAATATTTTTATAAATTTTTTGTTTAAATAAAAATCCCCCGCTGTAATACCCGAGGGATTTCCATAGGATAGGAATGAATATATAGAAGAATATCAGGAAGAGCCATAATTATGTGGAGCGATAGAGCGCAGGTCTGGTTTCGAACTGAATGGGTTCGATTTGACCGGATCTTTGCGCGCGCAGGCATGCGTCCGACGTTACGGACGCAATATACCCGTCCCATGCGGTGGGGCCGTTTATTTCGCCTCTTAAAGCGGAATCTACCCAATCCTGCAATTCAACGTCGTATGCGTCTATGAAGCGTTCCTTCCAGCCGGTTTCCAACATGCGGTATGCTTTGGCATCCTGCCGCATATCCAGGCTTGTTGGTTGCGGTAGGCTTGCAGTTCCGCTTTCGCAAACGATTTCGCAGTTGATATCATAACCAAACATGGAGTTGAAAAATATTTCCAGTTCAATATAAATTCCTTTTTCAGTCATTAAGATCAGCACCTGTGGATCTGCAATGTCGCCTTTATCCGGCGGGATATGCGACGTGCGCCGGGGAAAGATAACTTGTGCGCTTGTATACTCGTCATCAAGCAGCCATCGCATAACGTCGATTTCGTGGATAGCACAGGTAGTGATGTGCATTCCGGATGTATAAAATGACGCCGTATAGTAGGGTGGGGACAAAGACATATTTCGGTGTGTGCAGTGCGCCATTAAGGGCGCACCGAGCTTACCGCTGTCTATCGCTTCCTTCAACATGCGGTAGCCCTTGTCGTAACGCCGCATAAACCCGACCTGCACCAGCTTTTTCCCCTTTTCCACCTCTGCACTGACAATCTCTTTGCAGCTTTCTGCTGTTTCGGCAAGGGGTTTTTCGCAAAGTACGGGTTTTCCTTCAAAAACTGCTTCAAGCGTGTGTTTAGCGTGTGCAGAGCCGTCGGATGCGACAATCACAGCATCGACAATCGAAGAAGCACATAACTCGCCGCTTTGGCGGAACACCTCTGCGTCATATGCTACGGCCGCGTCTTTGGCAGCCTGGTAGTTGATGTCCATGACTGCCGTAACCCGCGCGCCTTTTATAACCTGGTTAATTCTGCGGATATGGTCTGTACCTATGGCGCCGGTGCCTATTACGCCAACTCTTAAACTCATTGCTGCTGTTTCCCTTCAGTTATTATAAAATATTGTCATTGTGCTATAAGCTGTAGAAGGTGATTGTTTTTATACCGGCATTGCGTTTTTTAAACGCAATGCCGGTAATTGTGTTAAGAACTTTGCATGCTGCTACATCATATCTGCAGTTACCAATTCCATATCTGTAATGATAACAGGCTCTACAGGAGCGGAAGGATCGAGCAGATGGTCTATCATTGTCTGGACACATACCGCACCAATATTGTCGGGGTAATGCGCTACCGAGCCATACATAATGCCTTCTTTAATTGCGGCCTGCGCAGATTCATGATAGTCTACGCCCATGATAATAATCTCGCCGCCCTTGCCGGCAGCTTCGGCAGCTTGCGCTGCGCCAACCGCCATCAGGTCGGACGCTGCGAAAACGCCTTTGATGTTTGGGTTTGCCTGCAAGATATTCTGAAATACGTTGAAGCCGTTTTCCTGGACCCAGTCGGCGGGCTGTGAGGTTACTACTTCGCAGTTGGCAAATTTTGCAACACCATCCTTAAAGCCGCCGCACCGAAGCTCGGATACGTCTGTGCCTGCAACGCCTTCCAGAACAGCGATTTCGATAGGGCCTTCTTCTCCCTCAAAATATTCGCCCATCTTTTCGCCGGCAAGAACACCAGTTTCATAGTTGTCACTACCAATCCATGTCAGGTATTCTACACCTTCCTGCTCAACCATCTTTTCGTCAAGCTGGAAAATCATCAGAATAACGGGAATGCCCGCTTCGTTGGCAGTTTTCAGTACAGGTATAATTGCCTGCGAATCGCTGGGGCAAATGCATATACCGTCGACCTTTTTGGTAATGGAATTCATAAAGAAATTTGTAAGAGACTCCAAATCCGTCTCCTTTTGGGGCCCGGCTACTTCCAGTGTCACATTGATGCCCTGTTCCTTAAGCTCTTCGGCCTTACGTCTGGCCCCTTCTTCCATAGAAACATAGAACGGGTTATTGGTTGTAGCGACAATAAACGAGATCGTAAAGTCTTTTGCTTCTGCGGTTTCCTCGGAAGGAGTAGCCTCTGCGGAGGCTTCTGTGGATGCCTCGACGCTTTCGGATGGCGCAGCCGACGACTCAGCGGCGGAGGCGCTTTCTGACGGGGCTGCCGCCGGACTGCCGCATCCGACGATGGCAAGCACCAACATCAGCGAAAGTACGGTTGTCAGAACCTTAAGCGCATTTTTTTTCATACTCATTTTCTTTCCTCCATATAATATCTTAATAATTTTCCGTTCAGGAAAAATTTGTATACAAAGTATGAAATGTAAACAATTTACATTCGAGAGAGGTTTGACATTTTTTAGCAAATGTTTAATAGGGAGTTCTGTTTTTCATTATGATATAGTTTATTCAAAAAAATGTCAATAGGAATTTGAAAAAAATTAGCGATATATAAATGTAAATAATTTACATTTTGCACGCAATGCGTAAAGATTGAATACAATTTGTGTTTTTTAAGTAGCCCAGATACCTTTTTTGAAAAAATACTATCATTTTGAAAAGAATGATGATATAATAATGTCGACTATTTACAAACGTCGATGGCTTGGAGTGAAAAAATGTATAGAGGCAGAAAGCAATTGGGCATAAAAGAAATTGCCAGAATGGCGGGCGTATCGACCGCTACAGTTTCACGTGTATTGAACACGCCGGAGGTGACGTCTCCTGCTGCCCAAAAGAAAGTATTGGATGTAATCCGTCAGCACGACTTTATGCAGCAACAGGGTGTTATGCCTCTCAAATCCGATCATTCAAATACGATCGGTTTTTTTGTGTACGATATCAGCAACCCGTTTTTTGTTGATTTGATGACGCATCTAAATACGGTTGCATTCAGGCACAAGTATACACTGCTGTTGTGCTATACGGAAAATGACAGGAAAATACAGAAAGAGTATTTTGAATATTGCAAGCAAATCCGTGCGGCAGGCATTGCATATGCACGATATTCTGCGGAAGATTCTTTCTTCGAGGATTTTGGCGGGGTTGAAGGATATTCGCCAGCGGTTGCGTTAATAGACAGCGATGGGTATAAGGATAAAGCGTGCTATAGGGTGTATTCCGACCATAAAAAGGGAACGGAAATGTTGGTGGAATATCTGTACAAACTAAATCATAGAAAAATCGGCTTTATAACCGGTCCGGAAAGGCTGTTGCCCGTCCGGCTAAGAAAAGAAGCGTTTTTAGAAAACATGCAAAAGCTGGGGTTGGAAGTACCTGAACAATACATATACAACGCCGAATTTTCATTTCGGAGCGGCTCAGAAGCGTTCGATTATTTTTATTCCCTTCCGGATGCGCCCACTGCCATCATTGCTGCCAACGATCAGAATGCGCGCGGCTTTATTATGCGGGCGCACGCCCTTGGAGTAAAAATACCAGATGAGTTTTCTGTATGCAGCTTCGATGGAATATTGCCCGAAACCTTTTTTCCGATGATTACATCCATCCGTCAAAATATGGAGCAGTTGGCCGAAAGTATTTTCTTTTCAATTATTAACGCGGAAAAGGAACCGCCGCCAAAGGACGTTGTGGTAGATGTTTCCATGATCACAGGGTTGACATGCCACAAAATATAACTGTTGTTCAGATAGGAAAAGCGCCTGTTTCCGGCTAGACTGGAATACAGGTGTTTTTATATGAATTGCGGCAGTTTGCTTCGTATGGTATGATTGAGAAGTTAAGTTTAAGGAATTAGCCTATGGGAAAAAAGCTTTCATTTTTTGGCAGTGCATTTTACTATACAATTGGCGTGGTATTGGCGCAGGGAACGACATTCCTGACGTTGATGGTTCTGGCGCGCCTTGTTTCGCCGGATGACAATGCAATGCTCAACCTGTATGCAACATGGGCGAGCGTATTCGGCACAATCGTAGGCCTGCAGGGGTACGGCTCCATGAACAATGCACGCTTGGATTTTGGCCGGGAACAGCTCGATGCATACACCTCCGCGTCGTTTGGCCTGGGATCGATCAGCCTGCTTATTATGATGGCTGTTCTGCTTGTTTTTGGAGATTTTTTTGCCGTAGCAATGAAGTTTCCGGTGGAATTGCTTGTGCTGTGTTTGTTACAGGGCTTTTTTACATATTCCGTACAGCATATTGCACAAAAATACCGCGTGCTCAATAAACCCGTGCCGTTTGTTATTTGGACGGCGGCAGTAAGCATATTGCGGCTGGTACTGTCCGTATCGCTGGTATGGATGCTAAAGGAACGGCAGCAAAACGACCTGTATATGGGCGATGTCTATGGTTCGTTTGCCGCAAATGCGGCTGTGGGCGCCGTGGCCGTTATTGTAATACTGTTTAAAGGCAAGGTGTTTTATAACCGTGCCTGGTGGAAATACTGCCTTGCAATCTCGCTTCCGTTTGTGTTCAGCGGGCTTGCCAATTTGGTGCTGGCGCAGTCGGACAGGTATATGCTCATCAGCCTTGCAACAACTACAGAAGCCGGAATATACAGCTATGTATTTACCATTGCGCAGGTGGCAGTCGCTTTGTGGATGGCGTTCAACAATGCGTGGAGCGTGTGGTATTACGACAAGACCCACGCAGGAAAAAGCGAAGAGATCGTCCAGCTTTTTAAAAAATATGCGTTGTTTGTTACGTTGCTTTCTATGGGGCTTATCTTGGTGTCGCCGGATATCGTCCGTATTTTCGGCGGGGCAGAATACAGCCCGGGTATTTCAATTACGCCGCTTATGATGGGCGGGTGCTATTTTATGTTCCTGTATACGTTTCCGGTGGCATACGAAAGCTACAAACGCAAAACGGCATATATTGCAATCGGCACCTTTTCGGCTGCGGCGCTAAACATCATAATCAACTTGTTTTCAATTCCCGCATGGGGAATGATGGGCGCGGCATTTTCGTCCATCTGCTCTTATATCATGCTGTTTATTTTTCACTATATCATCGCCCGGTTTGTTATTAAGGGGTTCGAAATTCCGTTTCGGCTGCTCATGCTGCAGGGGCTTTTTGTGTTGGGCGCAATTGCGCTGACCTATATTTCGCTGGAAATAACGGCGTTGCGGTGGGTTTTGCTGGCAATACTGGCGCTTGCCAGCCTGCGTGTATATAAAGAAAGCCGGCACATTATGATGGAGTAGGTTGCCTTTGGAACAGGGGAAAGCTATAATATAAACTATATGATGAGTGAAAAGAAAACGGGACGCCTGCTGGTGTTTATCCCTGCATATAACGAAGAAAAGAACATTCGGAAGGTTGTCGCGGATATACGGGAAAACTGCCCGGAGGTCGATTATGTAGTCATTAACGACGGCTCCACCGACCGGACGGAAGCGGTCTGCCGGGAAAACGGCTTTCCATGTATATCGCTGCCCGTCAACCTGGGGCTGGATGGCGTATTTCAAACGGGCAACCGCTACGCCTATATAAAAGGTTACGATATGTGCATGCCGTTCGACGGGGACGGCCAACACAACGCCGAATACATACCGAAGCTGGTCGGGAAATTAAACGAAGGCTACGATGTTGTCGTGGGCTCGCGTTTTTTGACAGAAAAAAAACCAATGAGCTTGCGGATGCTGGGCAGCCGGATCATCAGCGGTATTTTTAAGCTGACGACGGGTGTTCGGTTTACCGACCCAACGGCGGGAATGCGGCTTGTAAACCGGCGCATTATGAAGCAAATCGCTTCGGATATCAACTGCGGCGCGGAGCCCGATACCTGGGCATATTTTGTTAAAAACGGCGCGAAGCTGGCAGAGGTACAGGTAAAAATGAACGAGCGCGAGCATGGTACAAGCTATTTTACACTTCCGCGTTCGATTTTTTTCATGCTTCGCATGGTCATTTCAATCGTGTTTATACAGTTTTTTAGGAAGGATGGGAAATAGATGGATTCAGATTTGTCGCTGGGCCTTCGGATCGTGTTGATTATTGTCTCGGTGCTCGTGTTGCTGTATGTGCTGCGGAAGATACGGCAATCTAAGCTCAATATCACCGATTCGATTTTTTGGATTGTGGTGGCGGCGCTGCTCATTATCCTGAGCGTTTTTCCGCAAATTGCCTATGCGCTGTCCGCGCTGATCGGCATACAGACGCCGCTCAATTTTATATTGCTTTTGATGATTGCTATTTTAATACTGAAGGTTTTTCTGATGACAATCAAAATATCCCAGCTTGAGGAAAAAACGAAAAAACTGGCGCAAAAGATTGCGTACGACGAGTTTGAGCAGCAGGTCGAAAAGAAAGACGGCGGTGAGAAGTAGGATGACAAACGAGTTCCGCCACACATTTGCTATTTCTGCCTATGGCGAAAGCCCTCATATCGAGGAATGCATACAATCTTTGAAGCAGCAAAGCGTGCCTTCAAAGGTCATTTTGGCAACGTCTACGCCCAGTCCTTTTTTGGAAGGGCTGTGTGAAAAATACCATATACCGTATTTTGTGCGGAACGGGCAAAGCGGCCTTGCAAACGACTGGAATTTTGCATTGCAGTCGGCAGATGCCGATTTCGTAACGATTGCTCACCAGGATGACCTATACCATCCGCGTTATTTAGAAATGGTGGAGGAATACCGCAGCAGAGCGAAAACCCCCATTATTTTTTTTACCGACTACGACGAGCTGCGCGGGAGTAAAACGATTGCCAACAATCGGCTGCTCAACACAAAGCGGAGAATTAACAGGCTGGTAAAGCCGCGAGCGTTTTGGCCGAGCAGGTTTATGCGCCGACGTGCGCTTTCGGTCGGCTGTGCAATTTGCTGCCCGTCTGTCTGCATCAACAAAAAGCGGTTTCCAAATTTTCGTTTCGACGAGCACTTTTCCTGTGACTTGGATTGGGATGCGTGGAGCAGGCTTGCGGAAGAGCGCGGGGAGTTTGTCTATATTCCGGAAATAATGATGAGCCACCGCATCCACGAAGCTTCCGAAACGACGCGCCTGCTGGAAAACGGTGTGCGCTTTCGGGAGGACGAGCAAATCCTTATGCGTTATTGGCCAAAGTGGATTGCCCGGCGTATTATGAAAAAATACAAAGAGAGCGCCAAAAGCAACGAGGAGGACATGCCATGATCGCCCTTGTGTGCGATACGCCATACCAGGTGCTGTCTGCGCTTTTTCTGGCAAAGCATATTGCACCGGAAGAGCCGCTGGTGTTTTTTCTGAACCAGTATTGGGATGGAACCAAGCACAAATTTGAAATAGAAAACACGCCCGGCATGTTTGAAAATGTCATCTATTATGGCAGGGAACACATGGGTGCGGCGTTGCTGTTTACATCGCTGTGCAAGCCGGAACGCATGCTCAGGCGGCTTTCGGGTTTTTCGTTCGATTACGATTTTAGCTGTATCATTGCTTCGCGCACGGCCTGGATGGCAACGTACCTGTATAACTGGAATATACAAAAGAACCCGGCCTTACAGTTTTTCTGTATAGAAGAAGGCATTGGCGAATACATTGCGCCGCTGCCCGAAACGCGGTTTACCAAAGCTTGCCGAATGCTTAAAAAGACCTGCCAGACCGATGTAATTGCAAAAGCATATTTTTCCGCGCCGGAGCTATATCCGTATAAAACGTATTTTCCGGTGGAAAAGCTGCCCGTACCCAAAGACCTGTCCGCCATGCAGCCATTTGTAAAAGCGCTTTTTGACGGGAAGGAAGACCTGGCCGGTTTAGAAAACTATCCCGTGGTCTTTTTAAACGAAGCGCCCTCGGCGGGGGAGGACGGCAGGGAATATATTCGGAGGGAGAAAGAATTGCTGGATACGGCCGCCCGAAAATGCGGCAACGAAAACATGATCGTTAAGCTGCACCCGCGCACAGACAGCTACAATGCCGACGGAATAAAGGCCGTATATACAAAGAGCCCGTTGGAATTGCTTCCGTTCTATACGGACATGAACGAAAAAACGTTGATGGGCGCGGCGTCCACAGGGCTTTTTACGTCAAAGCTGCTTTACGGAAAGGAGCCGCGTTTGGTTGTTTTGTACAAGCTGTTTGCGGACGTCTATGAAAAAGCAATTCCCGACGCGCAGGTGCGGCAAAACTACCTTCGGTTTATGGAAGGGGTGCGTGATATGTACAGCGATAAAAACAGGGTCTCTTTTCCCCAAACGGAAAAGGAACTTTTGGACGCTTTATTTTGAGCGATGTGCATGATATAATGATACCCGGCGCGCGGCATAGCGCTGCCGCAACGGATGGAAAGCAACATGCGGGCGGGTATGCCGGCATAAAAAACAACAGGCAAACACACCTGGCGCAAAACGGCGGGCACAAATCCGATGGCTGCGCTGCGGCCCGGGTTTTTGAGGAGAAGGATATGCTGAATGGTAAAACGATATTGATCACCGGCGGAACAGGCTCGTTCGGAAATTTTTTTACCGAATATGTACTTTCGCATTACAAACCAAAAAAAATCATCATTTATTCGCGCGACGAATTCAAGCAGTTCAATATGCGCAATAAATTTATGGCGCACGACGAAGCGCTGCGCTTTTTCATTGGCGATGTCCGCGATAAAGACAGGCTTTTCCGTGCGTTCAACGGGGTGGACTATGTAATCCATGCGGCGGCTATGAAGCAGGTGCCCGCATGCGAATACAACCCGATCGAAGCCATCAAAACAAATATAGACGGAGCGACGAATATCATAGACGCCGCGCTGGACAGAAACGTAAAAAAAGTAGTGGCGCTCTCTACAGACAAGGCGGTTAACCCGGTAAATTTGTACGGCGGAACAAAGCTAGTTTCGGACAAGCTGTTTGTGTCTGCAAACGCCTATTCCGGCGAGAACGGCTCGGTATTCTCTATTGTGCGCTATGGCAATGTGGCGGGCTCGCGGGGGTCGGTTATACCGTTTTTCAAAAACCTGATTGAACAGGGCAAAACAGAGCTGCCCATAACGGACTACCGGATGACGCGTTTTTGGATCGACCTGAAGCAGGGCGTAGAGCTTGTTTTAAAAGCGCTGGACGAGTCCAAGGGCGGCGAAACCTATATTTCCAAAATACCTTCGTTCAAAATAACGGATTTGGCGCAGGCGATGCTCCCGGGGTGCAAAATGCCGGAAATTGGCATACGCGAAGGAGAAAAGCTGCACGAGGTTATGGTAGCAAAGGAAGATTCGCTGACCACCTACGAATTCGATAAGCATTATATCATCTTCCCGCATATGGAGTGGTGGGGAGAGAAGCACTTTACGCCCGGCGGGGTAAAGGTGGAAGACGGCTTCGAATATAGTTCGGGCTCAAATAAAGAGTGGCTGTCCGCAGAGCAGCTCCGAATGCTCCTCGAACAGAAAAAGTATGTGAAATAATGGAAAAACTGGCTATTTTTGGCGGTAAGCCGGTAAGGGATACCTACTTGGCTTACGGCAGGCAATATATTGATGACGATGACGTCCGCGCGGTTGCCGATGTGCTTCGGAGCGATTTTTTGACGTGCGGCCCCAAGGTGACAGAACTGGAAAGCGCTTTGTGCAAGCTGGCGGGCGCGCAGTATGCGACAGTTGTTTCAAACGGTACTGCGGCGCTGCATGTGGCTTGTTTGGCTGCCGGAATCGGTCCGGGAGACGAAGTAGTCGTACCGCCGATTACATTTGCCGCAACAGCAAACAGCGTGCTGTATTGCGGCGGAACGCCTGTATTTGCGGACATTGACATAGATACGTGGCAGCTTTCGGTAAACGAAGCGGAAAAGGCGATTACCAATAAAACGAAGGCGATTATTACGGTAGACTATACCGGACAAACCGGAGAGCTCATAAGACTGAAACAGTTGTGCGAAAAATATAATTTGACAATGATAGAAGACGCTGCCCATTCCATCGGAACCACCTATATGCAAAAGCCTGTGGGCAGCATTGCCGACCTTACTACGTTTAGCTTCCACCCCGTAAAAACCGTAACATCCGGCGAAGGCGGCGCGGTTTTAACAAATTCTGCGGACATGAAACAAAAGTTAGAGCTGTTTGCAAAGCATGGAATCACGCGGAATAGCGACCTTATCCACGATCATTCCAACTCCAACTGGTATTACGAAGAGCTGCTTTTGGGCTACAATTACCGGCTGACGGATATCCAGTGCGCATTGCTGATTAGCCAGCTCCAAAAGCTGCCGGATTTTGCGACCCGCCGTGCAGAGATTACAAATCAATACAACGAGGCGTTTTCGGGCATGGACGAGTTGACGCTGCAAAAACCGACGGATGGATGTGTGCCGGTGCGCCACCTGTATGTTATCCGTCTGAATACCGCGAAGCTAAGCGCAGGCCGCAAAGAGGTATACGATGCACTGCAAGCAGAAAACATCGGCGTAAATGTACACTATATCCCAACGTATCATTTTCCGTATTACCGCGAGAATGGCTATGCGGACATATTCCTCAAAAACACGGAAGCGCTGTATGCGGAAATGATTACGCTGCCGCTTTACTATGCAATGACCGACCGGGATGCCGCAGATGTTATCGCCGCTGTAAAAAAGGTGTTGCGCTACTATAAGAGGGAAGTATGAAGCTTTGCCTGGGAACGGTACAATTTGGAATGGACTACGGCATTGCCAAAAACGGGCGGCCTTCGCGCGCAGAAGTAATGGTGCTTTTGGAATACGCGATAGAGCAGGGGATTCGCTGTTTCGATACTGCCGCCGCCTATGGCGAGGCAGAGGAAGTGATTGGCGCGTTTTTCAAGGATCAGCCGAGAGATGCGTTTGAAATCATCACTAAGATTCGCCCGGATGCGCTGGATGGCGTGCCTGTTGCTGAATATACTGAAACGATCCAAACGGAGCTTGCGCGCAGTGTTGAAAAACTGGGCATCGGGTATGTGGATGGCTGCCTGTTCCATAATGCGGAATCCGTATACGACGAACATGCGTTAGGTTCGCTTGCAAGGCTGAAGGAGACGGGGCTGGCCCAAAAGACAGGGGTTTCCATTTATATGCCCGGGCAGTTTTTTATTGCCAATGAGTCGCCACATGTAGATATTGTGCAATTGCCCTACAACCTGATCGACAACCGCCTGGACGGCTTTTTGCCTGCCGCCGAAAAAGAGATTCACGCGCGCAGTGTTTTTTTGCAGGGGCTTTTGCTGATGGAACCGGCAAACACACCGGCCCATCTGCCCGAGGCGCGCGGGGTGATAGAAAAAATAGACGCCTGCTGCAAAAAGCATAAGGTATCCCGAAGCGTGCTATTGATGTCGTATGTAAAACAAAACAAGCATATCGATAAAATCGTCTTTGGGGTAGATACACTTTCTCAGCTAAAAGAAATACTGAGCGATTATAACGCAGATATAGATATGGAAATTATTGCAACGCTAAAGGAAGAGCTGCCGGCTGCTAGTGAAAGGCTGCTGGTGCCAAGCATGTGGAACACGGAGGAAATGGCATGAAGTATTTGGCGGCGGTGCAGGCCCGTTTTGGAAGCACACGCCTTCCGGGCAAAATTTTGATGGAGCTGGCAAAAAAGCCTGTGCTTACGCGTGTTGTCCAAAGAGTGGAAAAAAGCAGATACATCAATGAAACGATCGTTCTAACATCGGTCAACTCAGACGATATCAAAACGGTAAATCTGGTATCCGGTATGGGCAGGCGTGTAATTGCGGGCTCGCCGGACGATGTGCTCGATCGTTATTATCAGGCGGCAAAGCTGCTGAAGCCGGAATATATCGTTCGTATAACTGCAGATTGCCCCGTGTTTGACGCAACGCTTTTAGACGATGCGATCGAACAGATGACCGGCAACGAAGACTATGTTTCGGCCGTCAGCGAAACGCTGGCCGACGGGCTGGACTTTGAAATCGTTAAAGCCGAGGCGTTGGCCTTGGCCTGGGAAAACGCAAAAATGGCATCCGAGCGCGAGCATGTGACGCTGTATATCAAAAACCATGCCGACAGCTTTCGGATAAAGGATTACCTTTGTCCGTTCGGAAACCTGAACGGCAGGCGGTGGACGCTGGACGAGCCAGAGGATTACGAGCTGCTCAAAAGCATTTATGCGCACTTTGGCGATGTAGATTTTGGCACCAAAGAGCTTTTAGCGTATTTAAACGAGCATCCGCAATTAGAGCAGGTAAACGCGGCAATCGGGCGAAATGAAGGGTTGCAGAAATCTCTCCAAAACGACTATAAAGTAGAGGAATAACAAGCTATGGGAAAAGGACAGGAACTGTATAAACATGCAAAAAAAGTGATTCCCGGCGGAACGCAGCTTTTGTCTAAGCGGCCGGAGCAGTTTTTACCGGAAAAATGGCCGGCCTATTACAGCAAGGCAAAGGGCTGTGCAATCTGGGACCTGGATGGAAATGTATATATCGACGTAAGCTATATGGGAATTGGAGCCAATGTGCTTGGCTATGCGGTCGATGAGGTGGATGATGTTGCCGTGGCCGCCATCCGAAACGGGGGAATGAGCACGTTAAACGCGCCGGAGGAAGTATTGCTGGCGGACGAATTGCTGCTGCTGCATCCGTGGGCAGAAATGGTTCGGTATGCAAAAGCCGGCGGCGAAGCGATGGCGCAGGCCGTGCGGATCGCGCGGGCGCATACCGGCAGGGATATCGTGTTGTTTTGCGGCTACCACGGCTGGCAGGATTGGTACCTTGCCGCAAACCTCAGCGAAGGCGATGCGCTTGCCGACAATCACCTGAGCGGGCTGGAGCCCGCCGGGGTGCCCCGGGGGCTAAGGGGAACGAACCTCCCGTTCCACTATAATGATTATGAAGAGTTTTTGGCACTTGCACAGGCATACGAAGGGCAAATTGCGGCGGTCGTAATGGAGCCGATCCGCAACGATTTTCCGCAAAACGGTTTTCTCGAGGAAATCCGCGAATACACACAAAAAAACGATATCGTGCTGGTGTTCGACGAGGTAACAGCGGGGTTCCGGTTGAATTGCGGGGGAAGCCACCTGGTGCTGGGCGTTATGCCCGATATGGCTATTTTTGGAAAAGGGATTGCAAACGGCTATCCGCTAACGGCGGTTATCGGCACAAAAAAGGTAATGGCTGCAGCGCAGGATACGTTTATATCCAGCACGTTTTGGACAGAGCGCATCGGGTTTGCGGCAGCGCTTGCCGCCATCCGCTTTTATAAAGAAAACAGTGTGGAAAAGCACCTCAAAAAGATTGGCATGATGATTAAAGCAGGCTGGCAGCAAGCGGCAAACCGGCATAAGCTTCAAATCGAAATCGGGGGAATAGACCCGCTATCGCATTTTGCGTTTGCCCAAAAGCCGCTGTTCTATAAAACCTACTTTACGCAGGAAATGCTCAAAAAAGGCTATCTTGCCTCAACGGCTTTTTATGTCTCTTTTGCGCATACCGAAGAGATTGTACAGGCGTATCTTCAGGCGGTGGACGAAGTGTTTGCAGCTATTGCAGATATACAGGATATCGAAAGCGCATTGGATGGGCCGGTCTGTCATTCCGGCTTCCAGCGGTTGAATTAAAAACGAAGGAGGACTTTGGTTATGTTGTTGTCAAATATCGATTATGTACCCGGGAAAGAATGCGAGGTGCTTGGCCTTGTACAGGGAAATACCGTACAGGCAAAGCATATAGGTAGAGATATTATGGCGGGCTTTAAAAATATGGTAGGCGGCGAAATTGAAAGCTACACGATGCTTCTGAACGACGCCCGGCGGATTGCTACCGAGCGTATGGCGCAAAGCGCACAGCAGATGGGTGCAGACGTTGTATTAAGCGTTCGGTATGCAACTTCGCAAATTATGGATGGGGCGGCAGAGGTGCTGGCATACGGCACGGCGGCAAAGTTCACTTAGTGTAAAATAATCATTGGCAAAAGGGAGGCGTCCAGAAGGCGCCTCCCACAGATACACACTTGATATAATGATTTTGGAAAAGAATCAATCAAGGAGTGTATGCAGTAATATGGTAAACGA
>JBMNTU010000059.1:0-15681 GCA_050945895.1 Christensenellaceae bacterium
ACGGATATTATTCTGGGCGGAAATGCCGACTATATGGCACGGAACGAAATGCGCGCAGACGGCATGGAGGACGAGCTTATAGAGCAGGCGGTGAGCCATGCGGCAACGGAGGATGCGGCAGTTTTGGAGGCGCGGAAGACCTATGGCGAATTGCTTGCAAAACACAAGCAGGTAACGGACAAGGAGCACGACGAGGTTGTTGGGCTGGGGGGGCTTTTCATTATTGGTACAGAGCGGCATGAATCCCGCCGGATCGATAACCAGCTGCGCGGCCGTTCCGGCCGGCAGGGCGACCCAGGCACCTCCAAATTTTTTATTGCCCTTGAAGACGACCTGATGCGCCTTTTTGGCGGAGAGCGAATACAGATGGTTATGGAACGTCTGTCGAGCGATGACGATATGCCGCTGCAATACGGGATGCTTTCCAAGCAAATTGAAAACGCGCAGAAGAAGATTGAGGGAAACAACTTCAGTATCCGTAAGCATGTGCTGGATTATGATGATGTTATGAACAAACAGCGCGAGATCATCTACGGCCAGCGGCGGCAGGTTTTGATGGGCGACGATGTTTCGGAATACGTGAAAACGATGATCCATACGCTTACAGAAAGCGCGATCGATACCTATTGCCCCAAAGGCAAGTATGCCGAAGAATGGGACTGGGATGATTTATATGCCTATTTTGAGCGAACATTTGCGCTGAAGGTGGAGCGATTTACGGATGAGCAAAAAGAACATGCGGAGCGTTCGGAACTGAAAGACAAGCTCGATAAAGCGGTGGACGCCGTATACCAGGTCAAGGAAAAGGAAATGACGGACGCCGGCTACGACATGCGCACAGTGGAGCGCATGATTCTCCTTCGCGTGGTGGATTCTAAGTGGATGGACCACATAGACAATATGGACCAGTTTCGACGGGGCATTGGGCTGCGGGCGCTGGGGCAGCGGAATCCGATCAACGAATACCGGATGGAAGGGTTCGATATGTTCGACGAGATGGTGGCCAGCATACGTGAAGAAACAGTACGCATGCTGTACCACGTTCGTGTAGAGAGCAAGGTGGAACAGCGCGAGGTAAAGGATTTGCGCGCCAATGTAGATGCGGACGGCAACCCGGTGATGATAAACGTGCGTGCGCGCTCAGCCAAGGGCAATACGCGTACAAACGCCAATGCTGGCGAAGCAAAAACGCCTGTGCGGGTAGAGAAGACGGTGGGAAGAAATGCGCCCTGCCCATGCGGAAGCGGCAAAAAGTATAAAAACTGTTGCGGAAAAATCAGTTAGTCGGCATTGTAAAACTGCCTGTTGCCAGGGGGAGCTGGATGCAGGATTATTTTAGCAAAACAAGGGACATTCCAAGTGGGGCGATTTTGTATATATTCCCTTAACAAACGCCTCGTTTCGTTTCTTTTCGGCGCGGTGTGTGGTATACTATAGCTGGCCTTCCATAGCAGATGGCGCGGCATGGTGGATGGCCTCCGGGGGGAAGGGGACTGGTTTTTTGAACAACGTCGATGGAAAAAAAGAAAAAACGAACCGGCGCGGGAAAAAAGGATATTCTGCTGCCGATATCAATGCGCATTTTATGCGCTCTTTTGACGTTATCGTAAAGCACGCAAAAATAGGCCTTTGGGAGTGGAACCTTTTGGCTGGAGAGGTTGTTTACAGCCCAGTATGGGAAGAAATATTAGGGTATGAACCGGGTGAGCTTGTTTCGGCGGAGGAGACATGGCAAAAAGTGGTTCTGCCTGAAGACCTTGCGTATGTAAACCGTTCGATACAGGAATACCTGGAAGGTAAGGCCGATGGTTATGAAGCCGAGTTTCGTATGGTGCAAAAAGACGGTACGGTAATTTGGGTGCAGGATACGGCGCTGATAACAGCGTGGGACAGCGATGGAACGCCCAGCACGTTGCTGGGGGAACTGCGGGATATCACACGCATCAAAAGTATGGAGCAAAAGCTTAAAGACAAGAGCGAAGTACTTGACTTTGCAATTGCTGCGACAGGAATTGGGGTGTACGACTGGGATATTGCCAACAACAGGGTAGACTATAACGACGAGCTTCTGACGATGTTGGGGTATGCTCGGGGAGAGATTTCCGGCACGCCGGAAGAATGGGAAAGTTTTATACACCCAGAAGACCAGAAAAAGGCAAGTACGCCGATCGATGCATACATTCGGGGGAAGAACGACAGCTACAGGCGGGAGATTCGTGTACGGCGAAAAGACGGGCGCTACCTGTGGATGGCGGACAGCGGCCGCATTGTGGAGTGGGATGAGGACGAAAAACCCAAGCGCCTGATTGGCGGGCACCTGAACATCGATAAGCTAAAGCGGGCCGAAGAAGCGACCAGAGACGCTTTAAGGGAAAATGAGCGATACAGCGAACAGCTGATGGAAGAGATACAGACAAAGACGATTAAGCTGCACGAATTTGAGAGCATAAACGATGCGGTAATGGACGCAAATCCGTATATTTGTGTGATCTGGGATGAAAATATCCGGCCGATCGACTGCAATCCGGCAACGCTCAAATTTTTTGGGTATGACGATAAAGAAAAGCTGCTTGCAGATATGCTGCCGATGGTGGCGGCCGCGTTGCCTAAATACCAGCCGAACGGCGAAAGATCCAGGGGAATTATGGCGCGGTTCGACGAAGCGGTTCAAACGGGAAGCTGTGAGTTTGAAACAGAGTTTGAGTTTAACGACCAACGAATACCGTTTCGGGGGATTTTCAAAAAAATCGATTATAACCATTCGTTTGCGATCGTTGCATATATGATAGACCTTCGGTCGCTCAAGGAAGCGAAAAACGAAATCATGCGGCAGGACAACCTGCTTAAGGCGGTCAATACGGCGGCTTCCATACTGATGGACGCCGAACCGGAGGTGTTTGACACTGCGATATTCAACGCCTTGCAGGAACTGGGCAGAACCGTGCAGGTAGACCGGATGTATATCTGGGAGAATTATGTGGAAGGCGACGAAGCCTGGTGCCGTCAGATATACGAATGGTCGGAAGGCGCCGAACCGCAGCAGGGCAAGGAGATTACAGCGGGAATCCCCTATTCGGCGGTTCCTTATTGGTATGAAGAAATGGGGGAAGGGCGGGCAATTAACGCATACGTCCGGAATTTGCCCAAAGAAGAACGCGAAGTGTTGGAACCGCAGGGGGTTATTTCCATTCTGGTGATCCCGGTATTCCTGCACGGCGATTTTTGGGGATTTGTCGGGTTTGACGATTGTTCCAAAGACAGGGTCTACTCCCATATGGAAGAGGGTGTGCTTCACTCGGGCGCCATGATTATGGTTTCGGCAATACTTCGCAACGATATGATGGAAAACCTGATTGAGGCAAAGGAAGTGGCGCTGGCGAATACCCGTGCAAAAACACGCTTCCTTGCTAATATGAGCCACGAGATCCGCACGCCCATGAATGCGATTATTGGCATGAACGCCATTGCACAAAAAACGAATGACCTGGCAAAGATCCAATACTGCATGCATAAAATTGAAGGGGCTTCTGGACAGCTTTTAAGCATCATCAACGATATACTGGATATGTCAAAAATAGAGGCAGACAAGCTGGAGCTGGTGCCGCACGAGTTCAGCTTCGAAAAAATGATGCAAAATGTGTTTAATGTCATCAATGTCAAGGTAGAGGAAAAGCACCAGAATTTTACGTTCGATTTCAAGGATGTATTGGGCAGGAATATTATCAGCGACGACCTGCGCCTGTCGCAGGTATTTATCAACCTGTTGACAAACGCGGTAAAATTCACGCCGGATGGCGGCGATATCAACCTGCTTGTTAAAAAGGTATCGGAAGATGGAAAAAAGGAACGGCTGCATGTAGAAGTCAGGGATTCGGGGATAGGGATGTCTGAAGAAGAGCAGCAAAAGCTGTTTACTTCGTTCGAACAGGCGGACAGCAGCATTACGCGCCGATTTGGCGGAACGGGGCTGGGTCTGGCAATTTGCAAGTCTATTGTTACGCTGATGAATGGGGATATTTGGGTAAACAGCGCTCCGGGAGAAGGCTCTACATTTTTATTTGAAGTGGAAGTGGGCATTGGAGGAGAGGCAGCAAGCCCGAATAGAAGCAGTACGCTGCGGGATAATCTTAAAATATTGGTTGTGGACGACAACGAGGACGTACGGATCTATTTCCGCGATATTTTAGATAGCTTTGCAATGAGCTGCGATATTGCCGAAAATGGGCAGCAGGCAGTGGAATTTGTGCAAAAGGCAAAAGAACAGGGTGAATATTACGACCTTATTTTTATCGATTGGAAGATGCCGGGCATAAGCGGTGTGGCAGCCGCAAGCGAAATACGCAGGATTACGCAGGGCGAGGGTGAAATCGTATTGATTTCGGTCGCGGACTGGACAGATGTAGAGCAGGAAGCAAAAAGTGCAGGAATTACGCAGTTTCTTGCAAAGCCGGTGCGGCCATCCGTCTTGTTTAATACGATTTTGGAGCTGACGGAGCGTCCGGAAATAGATATGCAGGATAAGTATGCTAAAAACCATGACAGGTGGAAGGGAAGGCACATCCTGCTGGCAGAGGATATTGAAATCAACCGGGAGATTATTCACAGCATACTGGATGATACGGGCGTGAAAATTGATAGCGCGGAAAACGGCGCAAAAGCGGTAGAAATGTTTGCGGAAAATAGCGCAAAATACGACCTGATTTTGATGGATATCCAGATGCCTGAAATGGACGGGCTGGCGGCAACAGAAAAGATCCGCAGCCTTGATTTGAAAGAGGCTGTAGAAATCCCGATTATTGCAATGACGGCCAATGCGTTTAAGGAGGATATAGCAGACTGCCTGCGAAGCGGAATGAACGACCATATTGCAAAGCCGGTTGACATAGATGCACTGATGCAAAAATTATCGGGATATTTGGATATGAAAAAATAACAATTTGATGAACATCGTTAAAAAATGTGAAATATTTATCGATATGAATTGTATCGGATGCTATTTGCTGGTACAATAATAAAGAATAATGAAAGGACATACGAGAATTGGATTCCAAAAGGGCAGGGAAACTTCTGGTGGTCGATGATATTGAGCTCAACAGGCTCATTTTGACCGAATTGTTCAATGAAGACTACGAAGTACTGGAAGCAGAAAACGGCGCGCAGGCATTGGAACTCATCGATGAATACAGGGATGAGCTTGCAATCGTGTTGTTGGATATTGTTATGCCCGTTATGGACGGGTTTGAGGTACTCCAGGAAATGAACAAGACCGGGCTTATTAAAACAATTCCGGTAATATTGATCACTGGCGAAAACGACGATGAAAAGGCGCTTAAAGGGTATGGATTGGGTGTTTCGGATTTGGTGAACAAGCCGTTTAACTCGGATATCGTGTATAAGCGTGTACAAAACGTAATAGACCTGTACGAACACAGGCACAACCTGGAGCAAAAGCTGCAGGAGCAAAAAGAGATGTTGGACAAGCAGGAGCAGCGGCTTCGGCAGTCTAACCAGTTTGTTATCGATGCACTTTCCACAACCGTTGAGTTTAGGGACTGCGAATCGGGCGAACATATAAAACGAATTCGTACGCTGACAAAAATATTGCTGGAAAAGGCAAAGGTCTATTACCCGCTGACAGAGCAGGAAATAGAGGCGATTTCCGGCGCTTCGGCCATGCATGATATTGGAAAGATTGCAATTCCCGACTCAATTCTGTTAAAGCCGGGGCGGCTTACCGATGAAGAGTTTGAGATTATGAAAACGCATACCACGCGCGGGTGCGATATTTTGTCCAGCCTCAACTACACGCAGGATAAAGAATATTTTAAATATTGCTACGAAATTTGCCGTCACCACCACGAACGCTGGGATGGCAGGGGGTACCCGGACGGCCTGAAGGGCGATGAGATATCTATTTGGGCGCAGGCGACCTCGCTGGCGGACGTGTACGATGCGCTTACGGCAAAACGCGTGTACAAAGATGCATTTACACACGAGCAGGCGGTACAGATGATTCTGAATGGAGAGTGCGGCGTGTTTAACCCGAAGCTTTTAGAGTGCTTTATGGAAGTGAAGGACACGCTCAACGAGAAGGTCAAAGAAATAGAAGCACCGACAGAGGACGAAGCAAGCGTTGGAAGTTGAAAGGACATTGGTGTTTAAAGAGGTTTTCGGAAATACGATTTCTGAAGGCCTTTTTTGTTGCCGGCCGATATTAAGGGCCTAAATAATGCAGAGGCCTGTGCAAATAAGGATAGTATTCTTCGAGCGTTGTGATGACATAAAATGGGTACATGAAGAGGTGCACCACCCGTGCTGTCGAGCTGATAGGACAGGCGTGTCTTTAAAACGATAGGAAACTCGTATATACGATCGTTTTCCATGGGACTGGGAACGGAAAGAACGGTCAGTTGTATTTTTTTGCATCTTCAGATGAAATTGGGAGCATAAAGAGTTACCTCGCGTGATTGACAGCGGAACAAATAAACGAACCTCCCACAAAAGTATCTGCTGAACACAAAAAGTGAGGGATAAGCGAATTGTCCGCTGAATAAAAAACAGCATCCTTTAAAATGATGCTGTTTATATTTGTTTTGGATGACGCAATCAAACGGAAATATCCAAATGCCCGGGAGCCTTTACAGGGTTTGCCTGCATAAAATCGGAAATAAGGATTTGGGCGATTTCTTCCTGTGTGTCCATCGTTTGTTTCATAACACCCACCGCAAACTGGCTTTGGATGTCTGCCGCTTTCATTTGTATGCTCATAGCGGCAATATCTACACTACCTATATCCATCGTAAACCCCTCCTTTTATACAAAAAGTATACCCCTAATGCAGCCAAAACACAAGCAAAATATTTATGAATCTTTTATGGAGACTGCTTGCTACAGGTCTTCCTCTTCGGGTTGTTCTACTTCTTCGCGGCGGATGTCTGCGCCGAGTGAACACAATTTGTCTTCCAGGCGGTCGTAGCCGCGGTCGATGTACTTGATGCTCTGGATCTCTGTTATTCCGTCTGCCATTAGCCCGGCAACAATAAGTGCTGCCCCCGCCCGGAGGTCTGTCGCGCGGACAGGCGCGCCCGTAAGCTTCTCTACGCCTTCCACGACGGCAACACGGTCGTTGATAGTGACCTTTGCGCCCATCCGGCGAATTTCGCTGATGTGCTTAAAGCGGGACTCAAATATGCTTTCTACAATTACGCTGGTTCCCTTTGCAGTGGAAAGGAGAACGGTGGTGGGCTGCTGCAGGTCTGTTGGGAAACCGGGATAGGGCATGGTTTTTACTTGCACAGCCTTGGGCCGCTTATCGCTTTTTACACGGATATAGTCGGCACCCTCCTCTACTTGCACACCCATTTCTATCAGTTTGGCGGAAAGCGCCTCCATGTGGGTGGGAATTACGTTGTTGATGGTTACGTCGCCCCGGGTTGCTGCTGCACAAATCATCAGCGTACCCGTTTCGATTTGATCGGGGATGATGGAGTAGGTACAGCCATGCAGCTTTTCTACACCGGTGATGCGGATGATATCGGTACCGGCTCCTTTGATTTTTGCACCCATGCACACAAGGAAGTTGGCAACGTCGACCACATGCGGCTCTTTTGCCGCGTTGACAATTGATGTATGCCCCTTCGCCAGGACGGCAGCCAGCATGATATTGATGGTGGCGCCCACCGAGACTACGTCTAGGTAGATATCAGAACCGTGCAGGCCGTCTTTTGCAGTCGCCTTAAGCATGCCGTATTCGGCCTTTACGTCGGCGCCCAGCGCTTCCATGCCTTTTATGTGCTGGTCTATGGGGCGCTGGCCGATAAGGCAGCCGCCCGGAAGGTAGAGCTCCGCATCGCCAAAGCGTGCCATCAGGGCACCCATCAGGTAGTAGGATGCGCGCAAACGCTTGACAAGGGGAACGGTAACCTTGCTGGTATAGATGTTGGTCGTGTTTACCGTCATGGTACCGTTGTCTGCAAAATCGACCTCGGCGCCCAGCTCGGCAAGCAACCGCTTGATAATCTTTACATCGTTGATACGGGGGAGGTTTTCGATAACGCAAACGCCTTCTGCCAGAATGGTGGCAGGCAAAATTGCAACGGCTGCGTTTTTTGCGCCTGTGACGCTGACGGTGCCCTTAAGAGGCTTGCCGCCCTGTATGACCAGTTTTTCTTCCATATATATTGAATTTACCTTTTTATCTAATTTCTGTTTATTTTGTTTATTGTACCATTGGCCGGTAGATTTATCAAGACTGGGAAGCGCAAACAGAAAAACAGCAGGGCGAAGTATTTCCGCCCTGCTGGATGATGCTTGGTTATGCTATAACATTTTTTTTCGCCACAGCCATACTGCGGCAACGATACTTGCAACAATTGATACGACGATCATGATCCAAAAACCCATCGGGTGGTCTGCAAAGGGCAGGCCCTTTACGTTCATGCCCCATAGGCTGGCAATGAGCGTGGGGACGGACAGGATGATCGTAATGGAGGTCATCAGCTTCATAACGATATTCAGGTTGTTTGAAATAACACTGGCAAACGCGTCCATCGTGCCAGACATAATATCTCGGTAGATATCGCCCATTTCGATTGCCTGGCGGTTTTCGATGATGACGTCTTCCAGCAGGTCTTTGTCGTCCGGATAGTCTTTGATGATGCTGAAGCGAAGCATCTTTTCCAGAATGACCTCGTTTGATTTCAGCGATGTGGAAAAATACACAAGCGATTTTTCGATACGCAGCATTTGGATAAGCTCCCGGTTGCGCATGGAGCGGTGCAATGCGCTTTCTACCTGCGTTTGGGCTTTGTCGATCTGGCGAAGGTACTGGAGATATTTGGAAGCTGTCCGGTAAAGCATTTGGAGCATGAAGCGCGTCTTTTTGCAAGTATCAAACCCGCCTTTTATGTTCCGGTTCCAAAAGTCCTCTATAATGGACGTTTCTTCCAGGCAGACAGTAACGATATTTTGTTCGATTATAATAATGCCCAGCGGCACAGTGGTGTATAAAAACGAATTCTGTTCGGGCGTTACGACCGGAATATCGACAAGGACAAGGGTTTGGTTTCCCTCCGCGTCAATACGCGCACTCTCTTCTTCGTCAAGCGCAGCACGTAAAAATTCGTCTTCGATATCCAGTTTGTTTTTGACAAGCGTAAGCTCTTCCTCGGTAGGGTCGAGTAGATGAACCCATGCGCCAGGTTCGATCGTGTCGAGCTCTTTCAAAATGTTGTTTTCAGCAGAGCTGAAGATCCTTATCATCGGAAATCACCCACTTTCTTTACCGCGCAATTGCAGCGGTACTCATGTCAAAGCAGGCCCAGGCAAACAAGCGGCTGCCAGGGTTGCTTCGAGTTGTGTTTTATATATCTACTAGGTTCGGGCCCGGCATCCACGCGTTTCACCTCCTTGAGATGGATAGAATCCTTTATAGACACTCATTATAGCCTCCAAACCGAAGAATTGCAAGCCTGGTAAGGATTCATGTAAATGTTTTTTGAAATCGGCGGTTTAAAACAGGGCAAATGTGATATAATAAACCGATGCAGTTTTTTGTGCTGCAATTTATTTGTAGAGGCAGACGGCGAATGAGCGAAGATATGAAACCGACTTATGCGGGAAGGGCCCGCAAATACAACGACAACTCCCGCTTTGGGCAGACAATGCAGCCCGGGCCGGGGGATATGGCAGAGCAAATAGAGGATACCGGCGCACCCGAGACCTTTGCGGAGCCGCCAAGCGAAGAATATACGGATACGGCTGGAAGGTACCGAAATCGGTCGGGGGGGAATACGCGTGTAAAACGCAAAAAAAACCAAAAATCCTCTGCACTGGGGTGGGTCATTTCGATTGCGGCTGCCGTGTGTATCGCTATCTTTGTGCGCCTGTTTGTGTTCGAAATCATTCTTGTGGATGGGCAGTCTATGCAGCCAACGCTGTATACGAACGAACGGGTTGCGGTAGAAAAGGTGTCCCGGTATTTTGGGTTGCCCAAACGCGGAGACGTCGTTATTGTGCACTATCCAGATATTGACGGAACGTTTGTAAAACGGACGATTGCGCTGCCCGGCGAAACGGTTGAAATAAAAGACAGCACGGTTTATATAGACGGCCAGCCGCTTAGCGAGGAATACATAAACCACGAGGAGCCGTATGGAGATATGGCGGCGACAGTGGTTCCGGAGGGGCATGTGTTTGTAATGGGGGATAACCGCGCGCACTCGTTGGACAGCCGCACCTACTATATTGGGCCAATCAGCAAGGACCAAATCGTGGGGCATGGTATGTTTGTTATCTGGCCGTTCAACCAGATTCGGGGAATCGACTAAAAGAACCTGGGCATCCCCGCTTTTCTTTTGTATATAATAAAAAACCGGGCGTATAGGCTGCCCGGTTTTATTTTGCCTTTTTGGGTGGTTATGCCACAGAATAAATTCTTACATCGGGATCGGCGTTCCATAGCGGCTTCAGGCCCACAAACACATCGTTTTTGAACATTTCGCTGTCTAGATAGGCCTGGGCGCTTTCCGTGCTGTCAAAGCCATGAAGCACCTGCACGTCTTCGCCGCGGATCAACAGGTCTTTTGTTAAGGCGCCTTTGATCTGCTGAAGGAAAGGCTGCCTGTAATCTGCATATACCTTCGCTGCTGCCGGCCGGTTTGCATCACCGATAACCATCGTAATTTCCAGATAAGCTTTTACACTCATTTTATTACCTCCATCGATTGTTTTATGAATGGAGTATATCAGTAGCAACTTGGCAATGTAAATATATTAACAAATTTATTAGCCGCTCATAATTTTCATAGTAAAAGCTGTGGGCAAGACCGGCAGGGAGGCAACTTTTTTGCGATTTCATCACTTGTTTGCCGCTGCGACCAGTGGCAAATACTTTGTAAAATAGGAAGTACGGACTTTCCCTTTTCGGTCAGGCAATATTCTACCCTGGGGGGAATTTGTTCGTATTGCTTACGGCAGATCATTCCGTCGGAAACCAGGTCTTTTAGCATGGATGCCAAAACGGCATCGGTAATATTACCGAGCTCCTGTCGAACCTGGCTATACCGCATTACAGCGGCGGAAGATAGTACGCAGATGATTCTGGACTTCCACTTTCCGCCAAAGATATCGAGGCCGTGCTCTATGGGGCACATAATTTCTTTTTCTATTTTGGGCGTATATTTCATAACTAACCGTCCGTATACTTATATGTTTTATAGTAACTATAGCAACGGAAAGTATATGTGTCAATGAGGCAAGCCTTCCTGTACAGATGGGAAGGCTTACAAGTGTTTTGGATTGCCAAAAATTGTTTAATAAAAGGCAATGGAGGGGCCGACATGATTGAAATGAAACGCATATACGAACCCGCGCTCCCGGAGGACGGGTTTCGCATTTTGGTGGACAGGCTGTGGCCGCGTGGTATAAGCAAGGAAAAAGCAGAAATAAACCTGTGGGCGAAAGAAATTACGCCAAGCACAGAGATACGCAAAGAGTTCGGCCACAAGCCCGAAAACTTTGAAGCGTTTAAAGGGCAATACCTGTCTGAAATTGCACGCAACCCCGCATTTGACCCGTTTGTAAAATCGATCAAGCAAATTTTGGACGACGGGAGCAGGGTGACCTTTGTTTATGCTGCAAAAGACCCAAAATTCAACCACGTCGTTATACTCAAAAAAGCCGTGGAAAAACGCATGGATGAAATATAATAGCTTTCAATGGATATTATGAATAAACTTCAGGAACTGGACGCCTGCGTGCACAAGCGGATTGCCCGCTATGTTCCATAGCGTCTGTTTTTTGCTGCCGTAGGTGGCAATTTCATTAGAGAACAGGGCTGCATAATCCGAATGGGTAAGAATGGCGGGGTTTTCGATTTGACCTTTTTGTATGGCGCGGTAAAAATCCAGCCAGACCATGCGGTTTTCGCGCAGGCCTTCCTTTTTTAGCGTTTGGAATGTATTGCTGCCATGCAGGCGGTATAAATAGCTGGTATGGGCTGTAAAAGCCGGTTCGGTCAACAGGCATGCGCGCAGGAAAAATTCGTAGTCGTGTACATATTTATAATTTTTGAACCCGTACAGGCGCAAAAAAAGGTCTTTGGTAAAAAACAGGTTGCCGGTTGAAACGGCGACGTTTTCTGCCACGGCAGAAAGCGCCATAAACGGCTTCCCTGAAATATGGCGTTGCACGGCTTCGAACGATTGCGCCTGCTTGCTTTGAAGAGGATGGCCTGCGCTGTCTATGCAATGGATGGATGAAAAAGCCATTGCATTTTCACCGATAGCATCCAAAAGAGCCCCGATCCGGTTTGGCTCGTACAGGTCGTCGGCGTTCAAAACGGCTACGTATTTGCCGATGGATTTTAATATGCCGTTATTGATGGTCTGGTGTGCGCCCAGGTTTTTCTCGTTTTGGAAGACGCGAAAATTTCCGTTGAACCGCGCAGACAATGCGTTGTCCTTACATAAACTTTGCAAAAGCGCATAGCTTTCATCTTTAGAGCAGTCGTCAAACACGACCAGCTCGATATTAGGGTAGGTTTGCGCTGCGACAGAGCGGATGGCCTGTTCTATATAAGAAGCATAATTGTACGAAGGAATAACGACTGATACAAGCGCTTGCTTCATCGCTGCTTTTCTCCCATATCCATTTCGGCAAGGTAGCGCGACAGCGCGTTCTTATAATCGGGCAGCCGCGCAAAACCGGCTTCGTCCAGCGATTTTTTGGAAAGCCGTGAATTTTTGGGCCGCTTGGCTTTGGACGGATACTGTTCCGATGTGAGCGCGTTTACCTGCATAGAAATACCCGCCTGGCGGAAAATTTCGCAGGCAAATTCGTGCCAGCTGATATAGGTTTCGTTACACGCGTGGTATACGCCAAACCGGTCGGTGACGATCATGTCGCACATCAGCTTGGCGGCATCGTAGGTGTAGGTCGGCGCGCCGAACTGGTCATCTACGACCGAGACCTCGTTTTTTGTTTGGGCAAGGCGCAGCATCGTTTTTACAAAATTGTGGCCGTTTTTGCCGAATACCCAGCAAATACGGACGATAAAGTAATCGGACAGAGTGTTTTGTACGGCAAGCTCGCCTTCGTATTTTGTTTGGCCGTAATGGTTGATGGGTGCCTTGGGGTCGTCCGTTTCCCAGGGGGTATTTTTTGTAATGCCGTCGAATACATAATCGGTGCTGATATACATCATTGGCGCGCCAATTTCCTTGCAGGCGGCGGCAATGTTCTGTGTTCCGGTAACGTTGACGGCGGTGCAAAGCTCTTTCTGCTCCTCTGCCTTATCCACTGCCGTATAGGCGGCGCAATGGATGACCCGGCTGGGCCGGTAGTCCTTTACCCACGACAAAACAGCGGGCGCATCTGTCAAATCAAAGTCCGCTATATCGACGCCGCAGCACTCGATATTTCTCTTTTCGAGGTGATGGATAATATCGTGGCCCAGTTGGCCGTCTGCCCCTGTAACAAGTATTTTCAAACCGGTTCCTCCGTTATTTGCTGCCGTACATTTTATCGTAATAGTCTTGGTATTCGCCGCTGATGATGTTTTTCCACCAGTCTTCGTTTGCAAGGTACCACTGGATGGTTTGTTTGATCCCCTCGTCGAACGTCGTTTCCGGCTCCCACCCGAGCTCCGTTTTCATTTTGGTAGGGTCGATTGCATAGCGCAAATCGTGGCCGGCGCGGTCTTTAACAAAGGAAATCAGGCTTTCGGGCTTTCCCAGCTCGCGCAGGATGGTTTTTACGACCTCGAGGTTGGTGCGCTCGTTGTGACCGCCAATGTTGTACACTTCGCCCACTTGGCCGTTATGGATAATCAGGTCGATGGCGGTGCAGTGGTCTTTGACATACAGCCAGTCGCGCACGTTTTCGCCTTTGCCGTAAACGGGAAGCGGCTCGTTTGCAAGCGCGCGCGAGATCATGAGAGGGATCAGCTTTTCGGGAAAGTGATACGGCCCGTAATTGTTGGAGCACCGAGAGATGGTTACAGGCAGCCCGAATGTTCGGAAATAGGCCTGGCATAAAAGATCGGCGCCCGCCTTAGAGGCAGAATATGGAGAAGACGCATGAATAGGCGTCTGCTCTGTAAAAAACAAATCCGGACGGTCTAGCGGCAGGTCGCCGTATACCTCGTCGGTCGAAACCTGGTGAAAGCGCGCAACGCCATATTTTCGGCAGGCGTCCATCAAAACCTGCGTGCCCAGTATATTGGAACGCAAAAATAGCCCCGGGTCTTCGATGGAGCGGTC
This sequence comes from Christensenellaceae bacterium, assembly GCA_050945895.1. Taxonomy (GTDB): domain Bacteria; phylum Bacillota; class Clostridia; order Christensenellales; family Christensenellaceae; genus JBMNTU01. Next base: position 14,262 of record JBMNTU010000059.1, read on the forward strand.
TACATGGGATTCGGCAGCGAAGTTGACGACGATATCGAACTGTTCGCTTTCAAACAAAGGAAATATAGCGTCCCAGTCTGCGATATCCGCTTTAAAAAAATGAAATTTTGGATTTTTTGCGGCGTTTTCCAGCGTTTCCATATTTCCGGCATATGTCAAAAGGTCGAGCACGCAGATTTCATAATCCGGGTGCTGCTCCAACATATAATACGTAAAATTGCTTCCAATAAAACCGGCGCCGCCGGTAACCAGTATTTTCATAAGGGCTCCTTTATTAAAACCGAATGTCGCAGTCCGCAAGCAGCGGCGCGTTCAAATCTTTTTCAGACAGGATAGGCTCGTCTACCCCCCAGTCGATTCCAAAAGCAGGGTCGTCGTACCGCACAGACCGGTCGTGCTCTTTGGAGTAAATATTGTCTACTTTGTATTGTATTTCCACATGATCGGTGATGGTTACAAAACCATGTGCAAAGCCTGCGGGAATAAAGAAAAAAAGCTTGTTTTCGTCATTGAGCTCTATGCGTTCCCACTTTCCATAGGTCGCGGAGCCCGGCCGAAGGTCTACGGCGACGTCGTAAATACGGCCGCGCGTACAGCGAAGCAGTTTGTTTTGGGCCATGGGGGCGTTTTGGAAATGCAAACCGCGGATAACGCCCTTTTTTTTGGACAAGGAATGGTTGTCCTGCACAAACTCGCAGGAAATTCCCAGCGCTTCCATTTTTGGCTTACTGTACGTTTCCATAAACCAGCCGCGGTGGTCTTCAAAACAATCCGGTTCAATGATGAGCAGGCCTTCTATTTTTGTTTTAATTGCTTTCATCGCTTAAAAGAACACCTTTCCGTCTGCAACAGCTTTGAGGTGAGAGCCGTATGGAGACTTCCCGTATTTTTCTGCGCTCTTTCGGAGGGTGGCTTCGTTTATCCAGCGTTTATGGAACGCAATTTCCTCCGGCGCAGAGATGACGATGCCCTGGCGCTTTTGCAGCGTTTTGACAAATTCTGCAGCTTCCGCAAGGGAATCGAACGTTCCGGTATCCAGCCATGCAAAACCGCGGCCAAGTATTTTTACATCCAGGTCGCCGTTTTCGAGGTATATGCGGTTGAGGTCGGTAATTTCCAATTCGCCGCGCGCGCTGGGGCGCAGGCTTTTGGCATATTCCGTAACGCGGCTGTCGTAAAAATACAGGCCGGTAACCGAATAGTTGGACTTTGGTTTTTGCGGCTTTTCCTCGATGGAAAGCGCTTTGCCGTTTTTGTCGAATTCTACGATGCCAAACCGCTCGGGGTCGTCCACATAATAGCCGAAAATGGTCGCCCGCCCTTCGTTTGTAATGGCGTCCTTTAAAAGGGAGGACAGCCCGTTGCCATAAAAAATATTGTCCCCCAATACCATTGCGCAGCTATCGCCGGCAATAAATTC
>JBMNTU010000060.1:0-14552 GCA_050945895.1 Christensenellaceae bacterium
GTAGCACTCTAAAGGATAGCAGTTTTAGCTCGGTGCTGAGATGCCCGTTTTATCTCTGGGCATGTGCTGTATTTTTGGTGACCATTTGCTGTATTTTTAGATTAACAAAAACACATTCTGAACATCAGCGGTATTTTTGCCTGGTTTTAGCAAGCAGTCGCCTTTTTTGTTGCAACCCGCATCTATAATATATGCAATTGTAGCAAGGTTTATTCCATAAATAAAAAACAGCTGCTTTCATAGCCATCTTCTTAAATTGATTGTATAATGGGGACAGTAAAATATATTATCGAGGTATCGATCAATGCGAAAAAAGTCTCTTCTTCCAAAGCTTGGCATGCGTACAATAAAAACAGCGATTTGCGTGGCAATATGCCTTTTTGTAAGCGGGCTGTACAGCAAAGACGTTTCGCTGTACTCTACTATGGCGGCCATTGTGTGTATGCAGTCTACAATTGAAAACACTTTACGGACCGGCTTTTTCCGCCTGCTTGGAACGGCAATCGGCGGTGGATTTGGTATGCTTTTTTTGCTTTTTACAACCAATATGGAGCTTGCAAACCTGCGCTTTGTTGTAATTTCGCTTGGGACAATTGTCGTTATATACTTCTGCAACCTGATTAAAATGCAGGGAAGCGCCACGATGGGGGCAATCGTATTTGTCAGCGTATTCGTATCCCCGCTTATGACCAGCGTATCCATGAACCCATATATTTTAGCATTGATGAGGATTTTTGACACGGTGGTAGGGATTGTTGTGGCAACCGTAATCAACAGGTATATTGCGCCCGCACGCAGATATGAACCCAAGGAGGTACGCATGACATGCGAAACATTCACGGACGTTTATGCGCGGGTAAAGGACCGACTGTATGGGAACGAAAAGCTTATTCTGTACGATTCCTCCCTCACCATGCAAAGTCCGCCATCTTCCGCCAGAACAATGCGTATCCCTCTGCCCGAAGAATATAAGACGGCGGACTATATTCCCGTAACCTATATCAACAAAGATTTTTCGGTACTGCCCATGAACCTGAAGCAGGATTGCGGATATATAGAAATACCAGAAGACACCTTGCCCTGCACGCTTGTTTACCAGGCAGACCACTCGTGGACAGAATCAAAGTAACGCATCGGCTTCCACATAAATATTTTCCTGCGGGATATGATAAGCAGATGCAATCTGCTGCGCCACGGCCTGTGCAAGGTCATCCGCATTTTTGTATGCCTGTTTGTTCATAGCTACAAATGCAGCTTCTTCTGTTTTATCAATATCGAGCATTTGTATGTCCATTGTATTGGCTATCGCAAAATCCGCATAGACTTTCACTCCGTAGTCGCACCCGGTCGCACTTAAAAATGACGTCAAGCCTAACCGTGCCTTGCTGCTTAGCGGCACGATATAATCGTTCAACTCGACAGTCGCGTCCTGCTCCGGATATTTAATATACAGGTCGCATTCCAGTTGGCTGAGCTCGTCGGCAGACATGCCATACACACTAATCGGCTCTCTGTAATATGCAAGGCCTTCTTTTCTTGCCTCATCTTCAACCGTACGCTCTTCCGGTTCCGTCATGCCAAGTAATCCGGCCATCGTTTTTTGTGTTACTTCACTGACGCCTGCTATTTCGCCATCTGCATCGCGCTCTACGCTTAGCAAAACGCCTTTTCTGAAATAGTCTCCCTGCAGCATCATATGCTCATGCGCATCATACATCGCACCTACTGGCCTTTGGTCGTACCAATAGAGGCCTGTCGCTTTATCATAAGTGATGCCGTAACCCTTGTATGATGTCATAAAATCATCGTATCCCGCGTCGGGAAACAAAAAGTCGACAATTGGGTTATTGATAATAAAATCCAAAAATCCCGGGTTGTCCTCGACTACCGTTTCGCTATAAGCGGTTCCCTCGCTTGCATCAACCGTCGCAATTTCGGGAACCCCCTCCGAAAAAGCCATCTCCGTTGCAACACCCGTATAACCTCCGGCGTCGCTATTGCCCTCAGCAGGGACTTCCGCCCAATAATCCAGCCGGTTTTCCGATAGCCCTGTGCATGCTGCCAACAGAACCAATATGCAGGTGCAGGATAAACAGACAGCAATCCATCTAAAAAAACGCTTCTTTTTCATAACCACTTTATCTCCTTTGCTGTGGTTATCATAAAACAAGCGTCTTTCAGTATCATTAAACGTTTCTTAATGATTTATGAAGTTAGTGACGATTCAATAAAATCCCTTCCAGATCTCCAACATCTTTTGCAACATAACGGTATTTTATTTCTTTCAGGTCTCCAATTCCATCAAACCCAAACCCCCAAAGTGCTACACAAAAATCTAACCCTGCCTCTTGCGCGCCAATTGCGTCATAGTCCGAATCCCCAACCATCAGGCAATCCGCCTTCTTCAATCCAAGCTTTTTTACCGCACGGTTGATAATATGCGTTTTCCCTGTAACAGACGCACTTCCGTCCGAGCCGCATATTTCAGCCAAATATTTGCCCAAACCAAAATATGTCACCGTTTCGCGTACCACTTGCTCGTTTTTTACGGAAGCTACGGCACACACGACCCCCGCATCGTTCAATTTTTGAAGCAAATCAAAAACGCCATCGTATACATGCGCTTCATAAATTCCCCCATTGCTGTAATGCCGCCTATAAATAGATGCAGCCTCTTCTACCTGGCTATCTTCCAGCAATAGGGTGCTTTGAAGCGATACACGAATAGGCGCACCAATAAAAGCCTTTCTTGTTATTTGCCCCGTATCTTCAATGCCCAGTTCCACAAGTGTTTTTTGAGCTGCGTTCAAAATGCCTTTTTCAGAATTTACCAACGTTCCATCAAAATCGAAAAGCACCGCTTTATAATTTATATCCATATAATTTCAAAAATACCGGCGCTTTCGGGTTCCAGCTCTACCTCAATCAGGCCGTCGTTGATCCGGTATTCCCTGCCCGTCGATAGACAGGTGATTTTCTCAAACTCCATCTCTTTAATATTCTTATAGTCCTGTTCGCTCATCAACTGCTCTTCTTTATACAAATCTACCGCAAAAACTTGTTTGCATGCAGAACGGTTTACCAGCGTAACAAACATACCATCCTTGGCAACATTATCGAACGCATCCTTTTGGCCCAGGCAATAGCGTAATATGCCAAACAAATCTCTTCCCCGTGCATAAAAAACACACTTGCCTGTTCGGAGGGCGTCATGCTGCCGCCGAATGCCTCCAAGGTATTTGTAGTATTCCTGTAGTTCGGGATGGCCGTCTTTAGAAAACGATACTCTGTTAAATGGGTCGTAAAGCCCGTCTGTAGCAGTTTCGTCACCATAATATATGCAAGGTACGCCGGGAAGCGTAAACTGTATTGCAGCAGCGGCTTTCTGAAGCCGTGTTCCTTTTTCCTTCTGCTGATCGGTAATAACAAAAACAGCCTGCTCTTCCCTGTCCAGCTCTTGCGGGTCGATGCCTGTTCCCAAAACCGTATGGATTCTGGCAGTATCGTGACTAGAGAGCATATTCATCAATGCATAATACATTTCGTGAGGATAGTTTTGGTTTTGGTCGATCAGGAAATTCCTGTAGTGCTCTGCGTCTTTGCGGCCGATAAAAAAATCGGCAGTTGCATGTGCAAACGGATAGTTTGTTACACTGTCTAGCCCGCGGCCAAGCGCATACTGCCTGAGCTCTCCGTGCACTTCCGCCGTTGTTGCATTTTCCCAAACCTCGCCCAACAAAATATTATCTTGGCTGACATCTTTGATTTCATTCCTAAACAATTCAATTGTATCATCGGGAAGCTCGTCTACCACATCCAGCCGGAAACCGGCCGCCCCGCTATTCAGCCACGTTTTTATAGCGCTGTCGTGGTTTTCTGCAACATAATCCAGCCAGCTTTGCTCCTTTTCGTTGATTTCCGGCAAACCGGAGTAGCCCCACCAGCATTTGTATCCATCCGGATGGTTGGTAAACATATACCAATTGTAGTATGGCGATTCTTTGCTTTGGTAAGCGCCCAACGAATCGTACTTTCCGTATTTGTTGAAGTATACGCTATCGTCACCTGTGTGCGAAAACACGCCGTCCAGTAAAATTTTTATTCCGCGTTGGCTTGCCTCATGCACAAGCTGTTCATAATCGTCCATATCTCCAAGTATTGGGTCGACTTTCAAATAATCCGATACATTATAGCGGTGATTAGAGGCCGCCTCGAATATGGGGTTCAGATAGATCAGCGTAATCCCCATTCCTTGAAGATAGTCCAGATTGTCAATAATTCCCTGGATATCTCCACCATAATAGTCGCATGGATAATATGCACTCATACCGCTTGGCGCTTTGTACATCGGCGGCTCGTTCCAGTTCTCATGAAAAACCACTTTTCGTCCCATGTTTTCATGATACTGGATGCCTTTTTTCATTTTTTCTTCATTTCCACGTGCAAAGCGATCGGGGAAAATTTGATAAATAATGGAATTTTTCAGCCAGTTTGGCGTTGTAAATTCCTTGTCATGGATGGTCATCTGGAATGCTGGCGGCGTGCTCCAATACACCATTCCTACACCGCTCGCCCGATCTGTATCGGCACCATAATAGATTTTGTTGTTTCCGTCTATTTTTATTACAAACCAATATGCAATAACGCACGGCCCGTCCGGCGCCCGGTACTCTACTGTCCAGCGCTCCCCGTTTTGCTCCATTTTAAAATTGACAATGGAATCGTCTTTCATGCAGGACAGGTACACTTCGTTAACAGTGATATCAAAAATATCCAGCGACAGGCAGACTGTGCTTTTTTGTGCCACTGCCCCTGAAGGATAGCGATATCTCTCCCGCGTACTGTCATGAATCACCGATCTTGAAAAATCTATTTCATTCATGGAATTTTCCTCTTATTTCTTTTCCAGCAAACGCCAAATCTCACGATTGTAGTCTTCAATGGCGCGGTCGGCGCAAAAAACGCTGGAAGACGCTGTATTCATTGCAGCCAGGCGTTTCCACCGTTCTGCATCCTTGTACGCTGTCATAATATCGTCAAACGCCTGTGAGTACGAATCAAAATCATAGAGCAGGAAATATTTGTCCGCTTTATCCAGACTGTCGAACAGAAGCGACTGGTATATTTCCGTAAACTGCCGGTCACTTGGAACAGGAAGAGATCCGTCAACCAAGCGGTTCATAGCATTTCGTATATTGCTGTTTTGCTCGTAATAATCTGCGGGCTTGTAGGTGCCCAGGCGGTCCATGTCGTATATTTCCTGCGCCGATCCGCCAAAGATAAAGATATTGTCCGGCCCAACAGCTTCAAAAATCTCTACATTGGCGCCATCCATTGTGCCGAGTGTTACAGCGCCATTCATCATAAATTTCATATTTCCTGTGCCCGAGGCTTCGTAGCCGGTTATGGAAATCTGCTCGCTTATGTCCGCAGCAGGCATCAGGACTTCCGCCTCCGACACGCTATAGTTTTCAATAAATACCACTTTTATGATATCCCGCGTATCCGGATCGTTGTTGATCATTCTTCCCACTGCCAAAATCAGGCGAATGATCTCTTTTGCACGCTGGTATCCGGGAAAAGCTTTGCCTGCAAAGATAAATGTGCTGGGCGGAACGATATCTTTGCGGCCTTCCTTTATGGTGTTGTACAAGTGAATGATATGGAGCACCTTAAGAAGCTGTCGCTTATACTCGTGAATCCGTTTGGCATGGACGTCAAAAATCGTATTTTCGTCGATATCTATGTTTTGATGCTTTTTCAAATGGTTTCGAAGTGCAATTTTATTTTGCTTTTTTACATCCATAAATTCGGCCAAAAACTCTTCGTTTTCAACCAGCTCTTTTATTTTATCCATTTCTTTATAGTGCTGTAAAAAATCTCTGCCAATATGTTTTTCAATCAGCTTTGTAAGCGGCTGATTTGCCTTTGCAAGCCAGCGCCTGTGCGTAATGCCGTTTGTAACGCTCAAAAACTTCTCCGGGTATACCAAAAAGAAATCGCGGAACAAATATGATTTTAAAATATCGCCATGCAATTTGGATACGCCGTTTACCTTTTTGCACATTGCAATACACAAGTTTGCCATGCGGATCTCGTCGTATGCAATAATTGCCATGCGCAGAATACGGTCGCGCTCTCCTGGAAACATCTCCCAAAGCTTCATGCAAAGCTCTTGGTTGATTTTTGTTATGATTTGGTATATGCGCGGCAAAAGCTCCTTAAACATCCCTTCGTTCCAACATTCGAGGGCCTCGGCCATAACCGTATGGTTGGCATAGCTGAACATGTTCTGGGCAATATCTACAGCATCCTCCCACTCTATATGCTCCTCGTCCACCAATATCCGTATCAGCTCGGGAATGGCAAGCGTCGGGTGCGTATCGTTGATTTGCACCGCATAATAATTTGGAAGCGTATGCAAATCTCCAAAATTCCTTTTATGATGCTTGACAATGTACTGTATGGTTGCCGAAGTAAAGAAATAGAACTGCTTCAAACGAAGCTGTTTTCCTTGTTCGTGGTGGTCTCCCGGATACAGGCACTTGGAAATAATTTCCGCCAGCTCGCGCTCTTGTATGGCGCGGGAATAGTCTCCCCTGTTAAAATAATCCATATCCAGGCCCGAGCGCGCCTTTGCGCTCCACAGCCTTAAAGACGCCGGCATTTTACTGGCGTAACCCATTACCGGATAGTCGTACGGAATGGCAAGGACGCTGTAGTAGTCTTTATGGTTGATGTGCAGGCCTTCGCTTGTCCACACCTCTTCAATTTCCCCGCCGAAGCGGACTTCTACTTGCTCTTCCGGCCGGGCAACTTCCCATACATTGCCCGTTTCCATCCAGTTGTCGTCTACCTCTGTTTGTTCCCCATCAACAATTTTCTGGCGGAACAGTCCATACTCATAACGTATGCTGCAACCCGTTGCAGGAAGGTTCAATGTGGAAAGGGAATCTAAAAAGCAGGCCGCCAAGCGTCCCAGGCCGCCGTTGCCAAGGCCCGCGTCTGCCTCCTGCTCCTCGATATCATCGAGGTCAATTCCCATTTCTGCAAGTACTTCCCTGTATTCGTCCAAAAGGCACAGGTTAATCATATTGTTGACAAGCGCCCGCCCAATCAAAAATTCTGCAGACAAATAATAGACCCGTTTTAGGCCCTGCGCCGCCACCTGTGCGTTTGTATCTGCCCATTCCTCTACAATTACATCGCGCATCGTAAGCGCACACGCCTTATAAATCTGCTCTTTGGAGGCGTTTTCAAGCGTTGTTCCAAAAACCCGTTTCAGCTTTCCTAATATCTCGTCTTTCAATTGTTCTTTCGTGTATGCCGCCCGCATATAGTTAACCTCCGAAAATAGTATAACGACCCCTCAATACATTTCTCCCAATCTTTATCATATTATATCATTCCTACACAGAACAACAAGAGAAATCATGTTAATAACTTTTCATAAACCTCAATATATTTTTGTGCCGATTTGCTGAAGCTATTATCTTCACTCATTGCATTTTTTATCAATTGATCCATGGCGCTTTTATCCTTATATACTTCCAGCGCAGCCTGGATAGAATCCATCATTGCTTCGGAAGTGTATTCCGCAAAACAGAACCCGTTCCCGCCTTCTTTATCATGCGGAATCACGGTATCCTTAAGTCCGCCGGTGCTGTGTACGATCGGAAGCGTTCCATAGCACTGCGCAATCATCTGCGCAAGCCCGCACGGCTCAAACATCGAAGGCATCAAAAAGAAATCGCAGCCTGCATAAATTTGGTGCGCGAACTCATTTGCATAACCAATGTGCACATGCGCTTTGCCGCGGGACCATTTTCCCACCAGGTCAAAGTATTTTTCAAACGATGGATCGCCATTTCCCAGCATAACAAACCCGACATCCAGCGTAAGCAGCTCGTCCATTGCCTTTTCCAGTATATCGAGCCCCTTTTGCTCTACCATGCGCGTTACCATACCAATGATTGGCGTTTCTATCCCTACCTCAAGGCTTGTCTCATCCAAAAGCGCTTTTTTGTTTTCGCGTTTTTTGCCAATACTTTCCAGGGTGTACGTCTGTTTGATTGCTTCGTCCGCCGAAGGATCAAACTCGTCCGTGTTAATTCCGTTTAATATACCAATCAAATCCGTTTTTCTTTTTGCCAACGCACTTTCCAAACCATAACCAAATTCTTTGCTCAATATTTCCTTGGCGTACGTCGGGCTTACCGTAGTAATGACATCGGCAAAATTGATGCCGCCCTTAAGCATATTCACATCCCCGCCGCTGCCAAGGTACTCGTCTGTGCAGTATGCATCGCCTACATGCAGCGCATCCTTTATAAACTCGCATGTACACTCGCCCTGATATTGCAGGTTATGGATCGTCAGCATTGTTTTCAGGTCGTACTGCGGATACTGTGTTTTTAGCAATACAGGAACAAGGGATGTATGCCAGTCGTTCAGATGCAGGATGTTCGGCTGATAGTCGAGGTAAGGCAAAACCTCCAAAAGCGCGCGGCAAAGGTAAGCATATTGCTCCATTTCCATTTCCCCGCCCTTGTAAATTGCGTATCCATAATGGAACTTATTGTCGACCAGATAATAGACAATGTCGTCAATCACCATTTTTTTCAGGCGCAAGCACTGGTTGTTGCCGCCAAGATTCACACACATCGTCAACAGGATCTCTGCTTTGTCGCTATACTTTTTTTTCATCATCTGGTGCATCGGCATCAGCACGCGCACCTCTATGCCGTTTTGCTGAAGCGCCTTCGGAAGCGCTCCCATAACGTCCGCAAGCCCGCCGGCCTTGGCAAACGGAGCACATTCCGCGCCGACCATCAATACCTTTGGTTTCATCAGACAATCGCCCCTTTTCGTATTATTACGGGAAATTCCTTATCTCCAATAAGCCTTCTTCCCTGCCGGATGTTTACGCCCTTGTCTACAATTACATTTTCGAGATCCGTATTATTGTATATTTCGCTGTCTTGCATAATGATGCAGTTTTTAATTTTCGCACCTTTACCAACGTATACTGTACGAAACAGGATACTGTTTTCAACTTCCCCTTCTATTGTGCAGCCGTTTGCAATCAGGGAATTTTTCACATGCGCCGTATTGGTGTATTTTGCAGGCACTTCGTCTTTTATTTTTGTATAGATTTGGTTGGGGCTGTAAAACAGGTCTTTGTTTACGCCAAACTCCAGCATATCCATATTGACACGATAATAAGAGGTTGCGGAATACAGCCTTCCAACATAACCATCATGCCGATAGCCAACAATCTTGATCCGGTCAATGTTTTTCATCAGCAGATCGCTTACAAGGTGGCAATACCCATGCGCAATACAATCTTCCACCAGATATTCAAGAAGGTCTTTGCGAATTACATAGGTATCCATGCCCATTTTTTGCGAGTCGCTGATGCCCGATCCAAGTTCCAGGTCAATCACGCGATTATCCTCATTCAGATGAAGGCGCACGTCATTTTTGTTTTCGTCAGAATACCAGATACGCGGCACTTCGTTATATAGCATGGTAATATCTGCACCCGAATCGACATGATACTCGACCATATCGTCAAAAGCCATATTGTATATTGTATAGCTTCCGGATAATATGCAATACTTTTGTTTTGAACGCGCAATATACCCCGATGCATTCTTTAAGCCATCCACCACACCGTGATAGGTGTACGGGTTTTCCGGGTTTGCATAGGGCGGCAGAATATACAGCCCCTCATTTTTCCGGGATAGATCCCACTCTTTCCCCGAGCCCAGATGGTCCATCAACGAATGATAGTTCCGGTGCGTAACAACGCCGACATTCCGAATGCCCGAATTTACCATATTGGACAAAATAAAGTCAATCGAACGATAGCGCCCCCCTACCGGAAGCGCTCCCACCGTACGCATAAAAACAAGCTCCCGAAACTGCATGCTCTGGTCTTCTTCATATATGATTCCGAAGGCGTCTCTAATCATTTGCCGCAACCTCCGCTTTTATAATACGGTTTGCATTGATGCTTTCCCCCGGCGCCACCGTTGCGTAGTCTCGCAGCAACACATTTCGGCCCAGCACTGTAATCTCTCCGCCGCCGCCAATCGTACAGTTTTTTCCCACAACAACCTGTTCATCAATAATACTCATAATTACTCGGCTTTTGGAGCATATTTCCGTTTCCTGCATAATGATGCTGTCCCGGATGGTAACCCCGTCCCGCACAATTACTCCAGAAGACAGTATACTGTTCTCAACTGTACCGGCAATATAACAGCCTTCAGAAATAATACTGTTTCTAATACGGGCATGCGCCTCCACATAATGCGCCGGCTGGTTTGGATTTCGTGAAAAGATACGCCAAGAGCTATCGTGCAGGTCGATTTGGGGCGTTTCCTGCAAAAGTTCCATATTTGCTTCCCAAAGCGACTGGATCGTACCAACATCCTTCCAGTAGCCATCAAATGGCCACGCAAAAAGCCGTTCTCTTTTGCGAAGCATGGTGGGAATAATATTTTGGCCAAAATCGTGTGCAGATTTTGGATCCTTTGCGTCCTCCGTAAGGTATTTTTTTGCCTTCGCCCAGCTAAACACATAGACGCCCATAGAAGCCAAATCGCTTTTGGGACGTTTGGGCTTTTCTTCAAATTCATAGACAGAATAATCGTCGTTTGTATTTAATATACCAAAGCGAGATGCTTCGTCAAACGGTACGCGAATACATGCAATTGTAACGTCTGCATTTTTTTTCTCGTGTGCCGAAATGAGCCTGCTATAATCCATTTTATAGATGTGGTCTCCCGAAAGGACAAGGATGTAGTCTGGGTCATAGCGCTCGATAAAATAGAAGTTTTGGTAAATTGCGTTTGCCGTACCCGAGTACCATTCGCCACGCTCCGCCTTTTGGTAGGGCGGAAGTACAAATGCACCACCTGTAATACTATCCAGGTCCCAGGGAGAGCCCGTACCTATATATGCATTTAATTCCAGCGGCTCATACTGCGTTAGGACGCCAACCGTATCGATACCCGAATGCATGCAGTTCGATAATGTAAAATCTATGATGCGATATTTTCCGCCATAGGAAACAGCAGGTTTAGCACGCTTTTTAGTCAGTACGCCAAGCCTGCTGCCTTGTCCTCCGGCAAGAAGCATTGCAATCACTTTTTTCTTACGAATCATCCTAGTCTCCTTAACAATATAGCCTACAAAACCAAACGGTTTTAAAAAACGCAGTCAACACGCCGTTACGCACGGCTCTGTTTATAACAGGCAACGATTCTTGCCGATTTTTACAGTTAAAATAAAAGTTCAAACGATAAATTGCTAGTTTCCCGATTTATATATAAACACATTTTATGTTTCAAATACATATTCCGTATTTTTTTCTGGACTATGCAGAAGCTCGGCGGCTTGTTGGCCGTATCCCTCCCTGCCCATCAACGCAAAGGTCGCAATCTTCCCTTCCTCTACTCCCGGCTGGTCAAACGCGTTGATATTTAAAAACTCGCCGGCGGCGGCAGTCGCCATCTCAAAGAAGTAAAGCAATTCCCCCATCGAATGGGCGTTTAGCTTGTCGATAGAAATACGCATATTCATCTTCCCCGATTTTGTAACGGCATATTCGGTAGCAAGCAGTTCGGACCCAATCAACTTATTAAAAGACTGACCGGCAATATAGCCCGCGCCCATCATGTCGATCGGCGGCTGCGGAATTGCTAGGTAATTGCTAAAGTTTTCTATTTCAATAAACGTAATTACTTTATCAAACGGCCCTTCCGTATATAGCTGCACCTGTGAATGCTGGTCTGTGACACCCAGCGCGCAAACCGGCGTTTGCCCGCAAAATACACTATTTCCTTTATTGTCCTTCTTTTTTCCCAAAGATTCTGCCCAAAGCTGCGCATACCATTCCGCAAAGGTCCCCAGCGCATCCGCATAGGACATCGTTACCGAAATATTCGCGTTTTTTGCCATCGCGCTTGTCATAAGCATTGCATACATATAAGCCGGATTTTCATAAACACTGGCATTCGTACACAGTGCGTCCATCTTGGCGGCGCCGGAAAGCAGTTCTTGAATATCGATGCCCAGCACAGCAGCGGGCAGCAGCCCCACCGGCGAAAAAACGGAAAACCGCCCGCCTACGCCATCCGGAACTACCAGCGTCCTGAAAGCGTGTTCGTCCGCTATTTTCCGTAAAATCCCTTTTTCTTTGTCCGTAGTCAAAACAATGTTATCCTTGTATTTTTCGCCAAGCTTCTCCTTAAGCAACGGGAGAACATACATAAATTGCGCCATCGTCTCTACGGTCGATCCGCTTTTGGTAATAACATTAAAGCAGGTTTTTGACAGGTCAATAATATCGAACAGAGCAGACATACTATCGGGGTCAACATTATCCATAACATAAAAGCGAACGCCTCCCCGCTTTTCTCTGGAAAGTTCATTGTAGCGAGGGTGCTTAAGTGCGGAAAACAGCGCCTTGGAGCCAAGCGCGCTCCCTCCGACCCCAAACACAACAAAGCTTTCAAATCGTTCATTGATTTGCTTTGCCAACTGCGTTATTTCTGCCAACGATTCCTCGGAACTATAGGGCAAAGCCCGCCATGCCATTTCTTTTTTGCGCGCTTTCATTTGGTCATGAACGAATGTAATGCGCCCGCTGATAATGTCGATTTCCGACTGCGAAACGCCTCGCTTTCCAATGTTTTTTTCCAACATATTATTAAAATCAATTTTCATTGCCAGCCTCCTTCTTTAGCGGTATCTAAAATCATTGCTTATGCAGACTTTACCAAAAACTACTGTGCGCACTATGCAGTTTGCAGTACTATCTGCCCCTTCCTGTAATTCTCGTCATATTTTTCAGCTGTTTGCGCAGACTTCTGTCGAAAGCGCCGCTTCTCATTCGCCATTCCCAATTGCCTTCCGGTATAGAAGGATAGTTCATTCGCGCTTCCGTGCCCATCGACAAAATATCCTGCATAGGAATAATACATACCTCCGAAACGCTTTGCATGGCAAGGCGGATGAGCTTCCAAGCAATATCGTCCTCATTGCAGTCTCCGATATATTCCCGAAGCAGCACCTTGTGTGGCCAGGATAGCTCCTTGAACCATCCCTTTGTAGTATTGTTGTCGTGCGTACCTGTGTAGACCACAGAATGTGGCGTATAATTATGCGGAAGATACATGCTGTTGACTTGGTCAAACGCAAACTGCAATACCTTTGTTCCCCTGAAACCGCACCGCTTAATAAACGCAAACACCTCTTCGTTGAGCGAGCCTAGATCCTCTACCATAATCGGTAGATCATCGTTACCCATCAATTCCCTTAGCAGCCGGAACATATCTTCGCCTGGGCATTTTATCCACCGACCGTCTTTAGGATGCCCGCCTTTAGGAATTGCATAATAAGATTCGAAACCACGGAAGTGGTCGACACGCGTAATATCATAAAGCTCCATGTTCCGCTGTAAGCGGCGGTGCCACCATTCATAATCTGTGCTTTCCAGATATTCCCAATTATAGATGGGGTTTCCCCAGTATTGGCCCTCCTTAGAGAACAAGTCTGGCGGCGTGCCCGAAACCAAATCGTCGGCGGAAAACAGTTCTGGCCGGGCCCACACATCAGCAGAGTCCGGCGCGACATAGATCGGTATATCGCCAATAATGCTGATTTCATGATCGTTTGCATATTTTTTCAGCGCCTGCCACTGCTTATCGTACAAAAATTGAAGAAACTCTATATACTCAATTTCCTGTGCCAATTTATTTGAAAATTCCAACATGGTTGCTGGGTCGCGCAGGCGGAAGTCTGCATCCCACCGTTCAAAATACGGATGACTGAAGTAGTTGGTAATTGCCATAAAGAGCGAATAATCGGTGATCCAGTATACATTTTGGGCTTTGTATTCCAAAAATTCTTCTTTGTACCGATTTATTCCATTTTCGTAGGCCTTTTGCAGCAGCGGCCCTTTCAATGCATATTGTCTGGCGTATTCCACCCTATCCGGATCAAAATCCATACGCAAAGCTTTCAGGTCATTTTTTTCTAACAAACCTTCTTCCGCCAAAAGGTCAACATCAATAAAAAGCGGATTTGAAGCAAATGCACTCAGGCTTTTATATGGATTATTTGTTTTTTCCGTTGGTGTGCACGGCAGAATCTGCCAATATTTTTGCCTGGCTTCGTATAGAGCATCGACAAATTCGTAAGCCGGTTTTCCCAGGCTGCCGATCCCATAACACGAGGGCAAAGAAGAGATGTGTAGAAGTATACCGTTTCCTCTTACCATAGTGTACTGTCCCCATTACTTCAAAATGAAGCGCATTCTATATAGTCATAACCATCATGCCCGACAGACAGTTTAATAAGCCCTATATTATTATAGCACATTTCGAGGTGCTTTTAACAATTGTTTCTTTTGAAAGTTAGTGTCAAGTAAACGTTGGCAAGCAAGAGCCTTTTACAAAAGATATAATGACATTTGTTTTTCGTATCTATGACAACATCATATCACTGAAGCGTCATTGTTGAAAAGGGTTTTTGCGACA
>JBMNTU010000061.1:0-13840 GCA_050945895.1 Christensenellaceae bacterium
CTGCCAAAACCAGCGGATAGTATGTAATAAACAGTGTATCCAATGCTGTTATGTTCATGCTTGTCCCTCCCTTTTTACAGCTAAAAGATCTGGCGCCTCATAGCAATTTTCCACAAATACCGGCCGTTCTGCCATTTGGAAAGCCGTAACCGCTTTCAATCGTCCGGCAAGCCGGTTTGCTCCGGGTCGCCGTCCTGCGTTTGCTCCACGTCGTCCGTCTCCTGCTCCTCCGGGGCCGCTTCTTCCGGGTCCTCGTCCGTCAGCACGTCGGCATAACCGCCGTCCGCCTGATACGAAGAAACGTTTTGCTGTGTAATAATCTCCGTCTTCAATTTGGCGTATTGGTCGCTTCTGTTTTCGTCCGCCACATACAATGCCGCCAGTTCGGCAAGCTGGCGGGGGCTTGCAAAAAGCGTTGCGTCCACCCTGCCCGATGCAATCATCTCCAGCGTGGCGGCGTCCGCGCCGCTGGCAACGATCGTAAACTCACGGCCCACCGCTTCGGCCGCCTGGACGACCTCCTCCGTCAGCGATTCGTCCTGTATATAGATCAGGTCCAGCTGTTCGTTGAGCTCCAAAACACCCTTGATATATTCAAAAATATCAACGGTGCTTTCGCCCACGATAACCGATTTTTCGACCGTAACAAACCCTTCCTCCAGCGCCGCCGCCACAAACCCATCGTGGATAAGCTGCATAATAAACGGGTTTGCCTCCTGCTCCACCGTAAGCACCTTGGCCCCCGGCTTAAGCTGCGCCGCCGTTTTTGCAGCCTGCGCGCCCACATTCGGATAGTCCTGCGAAATGAGTATTTTTACAATGCCGTTTGCCGGCGTCAAAATATTGATCACGGGAATCTTTTGTGCGTCGCACTCTTCGATTACCTGCTGGAGGTTGTCCATATCCACCGGCATCAGGATAATTGCTTCTGCGCCACCGCCAATGGCCGTATACACATCCGTTTCCTGCTCTTCTGCCGACGCGGAATAGTACGTTTCCAGTCGATAGCCCGCTTCATCGACCAGGGGCTCTATCTTTTCAGCAAGCACCTGGTTGAATGCGTTGTTCCCCGTCATAACAAGCGCGATCATTGGAAGATCGGGCGTTTTAGACGGCGGCGCTTCCTCCACTACAGGTGTTGGCTGTGCCGTTTCCTGGGCAGGCGCATTTTCCTCTGCACAGGCGGAAAGCACGCATAAAACAGCAATACATAGCAGCAAAACCAGTGCTTTTCTCATTGTTTTTCTCCGGGGAGCCTACAGCCGTCTTGGGGCGAGCCCAATTTTTTTCTGTACCTTACGAAGCGTCTTTACCGCCACGCTGCCCGCTTTTTGCGCGTTGCTTATCATAACTTCTTCCAGGTAAGCTTTATCTTTGCGAACTTCGGCATAGCGGCTTTGAAGCGGCTCCAGCTCGGCGACCACCGCGTCTTTTACACGCTCTTTCAATGCGCCGTAGCCCAGCCCGTCAAACTCCTGCACACTCTTTTGAATGGGCTGGCCCAAAACAACAGAGTAAATGGTCAGCAAATTGGAAACACCCGGCTTGTCCTCGCTATAGGCAATAACGCCGTCGCTATCCGTAACGGCGCGTTTTATTTTCCGCCCGATTACCTCCGGCGGGTCTAAGAGCGCAATATATGCGTTGTCGTTGTCGTCCGATTTAGACATCTTTTTTTCCGGTTCTTGCAGGCTCATAATTTTCGCGCCCTCTTTGCCAATGTATGGCTCGGGCACGGTAAAAAGCTGCCCATAGGCGTTGTTCATGCGGATGGCAATATCCCGCGTAAGCTCGAGGTGCTGCTTTTGGTCTACGCCCACCGGAACAAGGTCGGCCTGGTACAAAAGAATATCCGCCGCCATCAGCGTTGGGTAGGTAAACAGCCCCGCGCCAATGTTTTCGCCGGCCCGCTGGCTTTTCTCCTTGAACTGTGTCATGCGGGACAGCTCGCCCATATAAGTATTGCAGCTCAAAACCCACGCAAGCTCGGTATGCTCGGGTACATGAGACTGCATATAAAGCACATTTTCTTCCGGGTCTATGCCTGCCGCAATCAGCAGGGCAAGCACATCCAGCGCGCACTTCCGCAGCTCCGCCGGGTTTTGGCGCACAGTAATGGCATGGAGGTCCACCACACAATAAAAACAGTTGTACTCGTCTTTTAGCGCCACCCAGTTTTTAATTGCTCCAAGGTAATTTCCCAGCGTAAGGTTTCCGGACGGCTGGATTCCGCTGAATATTGTCTTTTTGTCCTGCATCATTCGTCTGTGGTTCCCCTTTTATTTTTGTTTGTCCTTCAAAAAGCCCAATACCGCTTTATTCAGCGCTTCTTTTTCAAAGGTTTGGTCATGCAATACCGGTTTTTCCTTCAATTTTCCAATCTGCGGCGGAATCTTCGTTTTGGTCAGCGCGCTCAGGCGGTCTGCCGCCAAAAACGCGTCTTCCGTTCGCTCGCCGGTCAGCGAAAAAAGCACATCCTGTGTAAACTTATACGGATTGGCTGTAGATACAACAACCGACACAGTGTCGTCCCCGGTCTTTTGGGTATATTCGCTATAGACTGCCTGCGCCACCGCCGTATGCGGGTCCATCAGGTAGCCGTGCCGTTCAAACGTATCGCGGATTGCCCGCGCCGTCATCTCTTCACTCGCGCAATCTGCATAAAAGCCGTCTTTAAGCTCCGTCTGAATTTCCTGCGGAATTTTATATTCTCCTCTTTTGCGGAGCGCATGCATCCATTCGATTACAACCGCGTCGTCCCTGTCCGCCACTTCAAAAAGCAGCCGCTCCAAATTGCTCGATATCAATATGTCCATCGAAGGAGACATCGTTTTGTAAAACGTCCTCTTGGCGTCATAATTTCCTTCGTTGAAAAAGTCTGTCAGCACGTTGTTCTGGTTAGATGCACAAACCAGCCTGCCCACCGGCAGCCCCATTCTTTTGGCGTAATACGCGGCCAGGATATTGCCGAAATTTCCTGTGGGCACAACAAAATTGACCGGGTCTCCTTTTTGTACCGCGCCGGTTTCCACCAACCGGATATAGCTGTAAACATAATAGGCAACCTGCGGCGCCAACCTGCCGATATTGATGGAGTTTGCAGAGGAAAGCGAATAGCCGTAGCCGCGCACCTCGTCGCGGAATTCCTTGCTGGCAAACAGCTTTTTAACGCCCGTTTGTGCGTCGTCAAAGTTGCCGCCCACCGCATACACGCCCGTGTTCGAGCCATCCTGCGTAACCATTTGAAGTTTTTGCATATCCGCAACGCCGTCCTGCGGGTAAAACACAACAATGGCCGTCCGCGGAACATCTTTAAAACCCTCCAGTGCCGCCTTGCCCGTATCGCCCGACGTCGCCGTCAACACAAGAATGTCCTCTTTTTGGTGGTGCAAATAAAGCGATTTTGTCAGCAGCCTGGGAAGCACCTGCAATGCCATATCCTTGAACGCAAGTGTTGGGCCGTGGAAAAGCTCCATAACATATTCTTTTTCAGACAGCTTTTGGAGAGGCACCACCTCTTCCGTGTCAAAGCTTTTGTACGCTTCCTCTGTTAGTTCCAGCAGTTCGTTTTGCGGGATATCAAAAAAAACGCCGAGGATTTTTGCGCACAGTGCCGCATATCCGGATTTCCCTGTTTTTATTAGGCTGTCTAGGTCGAGCGGCGTAAATCGCTCGGGAACAAACAACCCTCCATCCTCCGAAATTCCCATAATAACGGCTTTTGTTGCCGGTATGCGGATCTCACTGTTTCTTGTGCTAAGTACATTCATATCAAATTCGGTTCTCCTGATGTATTTGGCAGGCCTTTACAGCGCCCTTTCCAACGGAAGGGCGGCGCACAGGGCCCCCATTGTTTGCGCCGGTTGCCTTTGCTTGTGTCGGCGCTATCTTCGGGCATAAAACAAAAACGGCGGGTAGGCCCCGCCAGTCTGTCTTGTAAATAATATTCGGGCGGGATTCTTCCCATACAAAACACGCAGCCGAGCGCTCCATCATTCCGCCCAAAACTCCTTTTATCAGATAATATAGGGCTTTAAAAACTCGGGCGCGTTTGCCGGATCATCGCTGATAATGATAACAGCCTTGAAATCATTGTTTTCTGCAAGCCTGCTGATTTTTCCAATCAACTCTTCCGTATCCGCCGCTTTAGACTGTATGATCTTCAAAAAGGCGTCGACATATATTGCTTCGATATCGAAATTCTGCGCCAGCATTCCACAAAGCAGCCCATAAAGACCGTCGCTCGAATTGATTTCATAATCGTGAACATCCACGAAGCGGATCTGGTGGGCGATGTCGTACATATAGCGCTTATCGTCATCAATAAATACGATCTCGCCTTTTGTGGTACTAAGCTCTGCGTTTGCAAGGTCAATCAGCCTTTTTGTCTTGCCGCTGCCCTTTGGCGCATAAATCAATTGTATCATAATTCAAACGACCCCCTTTTTTGATATATTATAAACGATTGCACCATATATTGCTATAACAAATTTTAAAAACCATCCGCCGCCTGCCCAATACGCCAAAGCTGCCATCGGCTCCGCCCATCTTTTTGTGCAATAATGAAGCCGGCTTTTTTCCCAAGGCGCATAGCGCCATCGATTTTCTTATGGCAGCAGGCTTTGTGTTTGCGGCAATTGCTACGGCGTTTGCCGGGCTCCGCTTATTATTGTTCGATCAGGTTTTTCCCTTCCATCTCGGCCGGTATGGGCAGTTCCATCAAATACAGCATGGTCGGCGCAAGGTCCGCCAAAATGCCGCCCTCGCGCAGCTTAGCGTGCTTATACTTTTCGCTGGCCACAATGCAAGGTACAGGGTCTGTACTGTGCGCCGTAATTGGCTTGCCCGTGCCCGGCTCCACCATTGTTTCGGCATTGCCGTGGTCTGCAGTAATAATCGCCTGTCCGCCCACCCGCAAAATTGCATCGATTACCTTGCCCACGCATTCGTCAACCGCCTTTACTGCCTTTACCGCCGCGTCAAACATACCCGTATGGCCCACCATATCGCAGTTGGCAAAATTCAGGATCATCGCGTCATACTTTTGGCTTTCAATAAGCTCTACGGCTTTTTCGGCCACTTCATAGGCGCTCATTTCCGGCTTCAGGTCGTATGTGGCAACCTTTGGCGAATCAATCAAAAACCGGTCTTCCCCTTCGTTCGGTTTTTCCACGCCGCCGTTGAAGAAAAAGGTAACGTGCGCATATTTTTCCGTTTCCGCAATGCGGAATTGCTTTTTGTGGCTGGCAGCAAGGTATTCGCCCAGCGTATTTTTCAATACCTGTGGCTTGTACGCTACCACAATATTTTTAAAGTCTTTGTTATACTGCGTTATGGAAACAAAATAGACCTTAAAATAATCCCGCTGGAATTCGCTAAAGTCCTCTTCAATAAACGTCCGCGTAATTTGCCTGGCCCGGTCCGGCCGAAAGTTGAAGAAAATAATGGAATCCTTTTCCTTGACCGTTGCAACGGGTACGCCGTTTTCTATAATAACAGTCGGTTTTACAAACTCGTCAAATTCTTTTTTTGCGTAAGAAGCCTGCATGGCCGTTACCGCGTCGGCGGCCTCTTCGCCCACGCCGTAGACCATCGCGTTATACGCAAGCTCTACGCGCTCCCAACGGTTGTCGCGGTCCATCGCGTAATAGCGGCCGATAACCGTCGCAATTTTGCCCGCGCCAATCTCTTTTATTTTCGCTTCCAGCTGTTCAATATACCCTTTGCCGCTGTCCGGCGGAACATCGCGCCCGTCCATCAGGCAGTGTATGTATGTGCGGTCGCCTATCCCCTGCTTCTTTGCCAGCTCCAAAAGGGCGTACAGGTGCTCTTGGTGGCTGTGCACCCCGCCGTCCGAAACCAGCCCGATCAGGTGCAGCGCACTGCCGTTCTTTTTCACATTTTCTATCGCATCCAAAAACTCCTGCTTAGAAAAAAAGTCCCCGTCCGCAATGGATTTGGAAATACGCGTCAGCTCCTGGTACACGATGCGTCCCGCGCCCATGTTCAGGTGGCCCACTTCCGAGTTGCCCATTTGCCCGTCGGGCAGCCCAACGGCAGCGCCGCTTGCGCCTATTTTGGTATGCGGATACGCCGCTTTCAGTTTCTTTATGTTTGGCGTGCCTTCCGCCGCAATTGCATTTCCGGCCTCCGTCTCCGCTACGCCAAACCCGTCCATAATAATCATTGCTGTAAAACTCATGTTTTTGCCACCCGTCTTTCGGTAAATATCGCTACCCGATAAATAATACCCCAACCCCCCGGCGTTATGCGGCGGGGGATTGGAGTTTTATATTCATAATTCTATCCTTAGTATTTGACAACCTTGGAAAAATCGTCTGCCTTAAGGCTTGCGCCGCCAATGAGGCCGCCGTCGATATCGCTCATTGCCATCAGCTCGGAAACATTTTTTGGGTTCATGCTTCCGCCGTACTGGATGCGTACTTCCTCGGCTACCGCACCAAATACTTCGCGTACCGCAGAGCGAATCTCTTTGATTGTGTTGTTTGCGTCGTCGGACGTAGCCGTTTTGCCCGTGCCAATCGCCCATACGGGTTCATATGCAATAATCACTTTTTTAACGTCGTCTGCCGAAAGGCCAAGCAGCGCCAGCTTTGTCTGCATTTTTACAAATTCGGCCGTAATGCCCTGTTCGCGCTGCTCCAGCCGCTCGCCCACGCATACGATGGGCTTCAGGCCCTTTTCAAGCGCTTTTTTAACCTTCAGGTTAACGGTTTCATCCGTTTCCGCATAGTATTCGCGGCGCTCCGAATGCCCGATAATCACATATTCTACGCCCACAGCCAGCAGCATATCCGCCGATACTTCCCCAGTGAATGCGCCCGAATCGTGGTAGTCCATGTTCTGCGCGCCCAGCGCAATATTGGAGCCCTTTACGGCGCCGGCCGCAGCCACAAGGCAGGGGTACGGCGTGCAAACGACAACGGTCGCTTTTGCATCCGCAACCAGCGGCTTCAGGTCGTTTATCAGCTGCACCGCTTCGTCAGGCGTTTTGTTCATTTTCCAGTTTCCGGCAATTACAGGTGTTCTCATTACTTTTTTCCCTCCAAAAGTTTTTTCGCCGCATGGGGATCGTTTTTCCCCGCGGTCGCTTCAAAAATCAGCCGCCCCCTTCTCTTGCGGGCAGCTATGCCACTATTTTAACTATTTGTCGCTCAGCGCCGCCACACCGGGCAGCTCTTTGCCCTCCAAAAATTCGAGCGATGCGCCGCCCCCCGTCGAAATGTGGGACATTTTATCTGCAAAGCCAAGCTTTTTAACAGCTGCCGCGCTGTCTCCGCCGCCAATGATGGTCGTTGCGTCCGTTTCGGCAAGCGCTTCGGCAACCGCCTTTGTGCCATTTGCAAATGCGGGCATTTCGGCAACGCCCATCGGCCCGTTCCAGACCACCGTTTTTGCGCTTTTTACCTCGTTCGCAAAAATAATGCGCGAAGACGGCCCAATATCCAGCGCCATACCGTCCGCCGGAATGTTGTCCACCGGGTAAACATGCGCTTCGGCGTCTGCCTTAAATTCCTTCGCTACCACAAAATCCGAAGGCAGAAGTATTTTGATTCCCTTTTTCTTTGCTTCGTCCAGCAGCTCGAGCGCCAGCGGCAGCCGCTCGTCGTCCACCAGCGATTTACCCATTTCAAACCCCTGCGCCTTTACAAACGTATTGGCCATGCCGCCGCCAATAATCAGGCAATCTACCTTTGTCAGCAGGTTTTCGATAACGGCAATTTTGTCGGACACCTTCGCCCCGCCCAAAATGGCAATAAACGGGCGGTCGGGGTCTTCCAGCGCTTTGCCCAAAAACTCCAGCTCTTTGCCAATCAAAAAACCAGCGACTGCGGGCAGGTATTTGGTCACTCCCACCGTAGATGCATGGGCGCGGTGCGCCGTTCCAAACGCATCGTTCACATAAACGTCCGCCAGGCCTGCAAGCGCTTTGGCAAACGCCGGGTCGTTGTCCGTTTCCTCTTTGTGGAAGCGCAGGTTTTCCAGCAATACAAGCTGCCCGTCTTCAATGGAGTCCACAGCCTCCTGCGCGGGCCCTCCCACGCAATCCGAGGCAAACACAACCTTCGTATTCAATATCTCGGAAAGCCTGTCCGCAACCGGCTTCAAAGAAAATTCCGCCTTTACTTCGCCCTTGGGCCGCCCCAGGTGAGACATCAAAATCACCTTTGCGTTATGCTCCAGCAAATATTTGATGGTGGGCAATGCGGCAGTAATACGCGTTTCATCGGTAATTTTCAGGTTTTCGTCCAGCGGCACGTTAAAATCCACACGCACCAATACCTTCTTACCGCTTACATCTATATCCTGAATCGTCTTTTTCATGTAATTCTCCTCTTTTCCTCTCGTCCTGTCCCTTGTCCTTTTCGCCACTCTATCATTCTAATCAAAACGCCCGCAATATTCAAGTACAAGCTGTTAAATAATTGTCAAAGGTCTTCGTTGAGCATAACCTCGGCAATATTGCCGGTATGGTCGGCCACGCGCTCCATCATTGTAACAACATCCGTAAAAGCCGTGCTGGCTTTGGGCGTGCATTCCTTTTTCTTAAGCCGCTTAATATGCCTTTTTTTGATTTTTTTCTCCAAAACGTCCACTTCATTTTCAATATCCATGATGCGGTTTGCAAGGTCAAAATCTTCGCGCGATTCAATCAGCACGATGGCGTCGTTTAGCGCCTCCTCTACCCGGCTGCTCATCAGGTTCAGCTCCGCCACGCCCGATTTAGACATTTTAATCTTATTGTCCGTTCGGTACATCGCCATCTCCGCAATGTCCTGCGCAATGTCCGAAATACGCTCCAAATTCATCACACAGTGCATCAGCTCCGTTACTGTCCGTGCATCGTTGCCCGACATATCGTAGCCCGCCACTGCCGAAAGCTCTCTTGTAATCTCGTGGTTGAGGTAGTTGACAACCCCCTCCTGGTCGTTTACATGCTCCGCAAGCTTTTCGTCCATTTCCACAAAGCTTTTGATGGCGTTGGTGTAGTTGTCACGCGAAATTTTTGCCATACGTGCCACTTCTTTGATAGACAGCCCCACAATCAGCGTCGGGCTGTCCGGAAGCGGCTGAACAAGGTATTCCAGCTTGCGGCCTTCCTGCTTGGAATCCTTCCCGCGGATAAAGAAATACGAAATTTTTGTCAAAACAAACGGCATTCCCACAAATATCGCCGTCGTTACCACGTTAAAAAACGTATGGAAGTTGGCAAGCTGCCGCACCGGGTCGCCCGGCGCCCACGATTTTACCCAGTCTACAATCGGCGTAAAATAGACCAGCGGCAGGAACAGCGCCGCGCCAATGACGTTGAAAAACAATAGCGCTACCGCCATTCGTTTGGCTGTTTTCGTTCCTCCAAGGCTTGCCAGAATCGCCGTAATACACGTTCCTATGTTGAGGCCTAAAATGACATACACCGCCGAATCCAGCCCCATAATGCCCTGCATTGCAAATGCCTGTACAATACCCATCGTCGCTGACGAGCTTTGGATAACGGCCGTTACGCCCGCGCCCACAAGCAGGCCGATCATCGGGTTTTCGAAAGTCGAAAGCGCATCAATAAACGGCTGGTATTCCCGAAGCGGCGCCAACGATTCAGACATAACATTCATGCCGAAAAACAAAATGCCCAAGCCGCCGATAATTTCGCCGATCCGTTTCACCGAGCGCTTTTTAACAAACATCATAATCAAAACGCCCACAAACAGTATAATCGGCGCCACCTTGGTGATGTTAAAAGCGATGATCTGCGCCGTTACCGTCGTACCGATGTTTGCTCCCATGCCCACAAAAAGCGCCTGCTGCAAGTTCATCAGCCCCGCATTAATAAACCCGACCAGCATAACCGTCGTAGCCGAAGAACTCTGAATAACGGCGGTTACGCCCGCGCCCACGCCCACTGCCGCAAAGCGGTTTTTGGTCAGCTTTTCCAGGCTGGTCCTCAGTCTGTCGCCTGCGGCCGCTTCCAGCGCGTCAGACATCAGCTTCATTCCAAACAGGAAGAGCCCCAGTCCACCAAGCAGCATGGCAATCATCCAAAAATCCATTTCGTTCCTCCAAAATATTTAAAAAATTTTAACAATCAATGTAATCCAAGGTATCCGTTTTGCCGAAGCGCTTCATAAACAGCAGTACAAGCCGCGTTCGACAGGTTCAGGCAGCGCTGACCATTTGCCATAGGAATGCACACGCTACGCTCACGGTTTTTTAAAACCAATTCCTCTCCCAAGCCTTCTGTTTCGCTGCCAAACAGCAGGGAACAATCGTCAAAAAAAGCTGCATCGGCAAAACTCTTTTGGGCTTTTGAAGAAAAAAGCCACAAATCCTTTTCGCCGTGCAGCGCCATAAACGCATCCAAATTTTCGTATGTGTGCAATGTAAGATCCGGCCAATAGTCGAGCCCTGCCCGTTTCAGGTGTTTTTCATTCAGCGAGAAACCCATCGGGCCAACAAGATGTAAAACGCTGCCCGTCACGACGCATGTACGTGCGATATTGCCGGTATTTTGCGGTATCTGCGGCTTTACCAAAACAACGTTTATTGCCATATTGTCCTCATATAAGACCAGATTGGGTTTTTATGTAAAAGAAAAAACCCAGTTTATTATATGGCATATCTTTTGTAAAATCAACGGTTTTTTACGATTCCTCCGCATAATTTTGCAATGCTTTTTTCAGTTGCTTTTTTATGTCCCTTCGCAGTTTTTTGGGCAGGAGCACTTCTATATACCGGCCCAGCGAAAGAACAAAGCTCATCAGCCATGCATCGTCCGGCACATGCGTGTCCACAATCAGGTCTCCGACTGCGTCGCGCCGAATATCCCCGTCGCCGAACTCGTCGTATACGCGGTACGCATATTTTGCAGAAATTTTGAGCCGCACATGCACCATTGGCTGCGGAGGCGCCGTTTTGGTGTCCGCCCTGGGCAAGTCCCGTTCAAAGCGTTCGTCCTTGAGCACAAGGTTTTTCATGCGGGACAGCCGGAACGTGCGTGCTTGTTCCCTTTTCCGGCAATGTGCCAACAGGTACCACGCGCGGCTTTTGTACAGCAACTGCAGCGGTTCTGCCTCGCGGCGGCTCATTTTTCCCTCGGAATTAAAATAATCAAAGCAAACGACCCTGCTATCCAGTACCGCTCTTTTCGTATCTGAAAACTTATGCCTGTCTTCTTCGTTCCAGCCCGCATAATCTACGCTCACCCAGTTTTTATGCTGGCTGAAAAGCGCGCGCAGCTTGGTAAGCGCCTCGTTTTCGTGGCCCGTCGCCGAAAGGCTTTCCAATCCCATCAACACCTGGTCACGCTCGTTTTCCGAAAGCAGCGCGTTGTGCAGCACAAAATCCTGCATAACAAAGATACCCCCGTTTTTTCCCTTTTTGGAATAAACGGGGATTCCCGCCGCCGAAAGCGCGTCAATATCACGGTAAATCGTTCGGGGCGATACCTCAAACCGCTCCGCCAGCTCTCCCGCCGTCGCAAATTTTTTATCCGTCAGGTAATAGACGATTTCAAACAAGCGTGACTGTTGCATCTTTTACCACTCTCACATTCGCTGGCATGCCGGGCAATAATACACGCTGCCGCCCATGTACGCTTCTTTTTTTACCCCGCCGCCGCAAGCCGGGCAAAGCATGGCGGCATTTTCCTTACTCATTACCGTCTTGTATCCCCCGGGGTTTCCATAAAGGTCTTTTTCCGTGCTGCGCCCGCCGCTTTCCGCCATTTCGCGCAGTGTTTCCTTCATCACCGCAAACAGCACCCGCACCTCTTCATCCGTCAGGCTTGCCATTTTCCTTTTCGGATGGAGTTTTGCCCGCCACAGTATATCCTGCAGCACGCCGTTGCCCAATCCGGGAATGCGCTGCTCCGTCGCCAAAAACGCTTTCACAGAAAGCTTTTTCTGGTCAAGCGAGTCGAGCAGCGATCGGAAATACGCCTCATCAAATGCTTTATCCAGCGGATTGACCTTTTCATGCGCTACGGCATGGTATTCGTTATCCATAAAGCCGCCCGCAGGGTGCGCCCACAGGCCGCCGTACATCTGCACCTTCGCTATCAGCGCCGTGCCGTCCGTAAATTCGATCAGAAGCTGGTGCTTTGCCGGGCGCTTCTCCTCTTTGCCCAGCAACGTCAGGTTTACGCCGTCCGCAAACTCCAGCCGCATATCCTCGATTTCCATTTCCACCCGGCCGCCGAAATAGTCCGTTTTGCCAACCTTTTTTCCGCCCAGCCATTTTTCGTAGTCTTTCGTATCGCCCGACAGCCACGCAAATTTGTGCGGAGACGCCCCCGCAACAACGCTTTTTACCGTTTTTCCGCAAAGTTCTTTTGTCATCTGGCCTGCTAAACTATATGCCTCCGGAATTTCAATCACGCTTTCACCGCCTCGTCTATCACGCCGCCGCCCAGGCAAGTGTCCCCGTCATACAAAACACAGTATTGCCCCGGCGTTATGGCGCGTTGTTTCTGTTCAAACTCCACTCTATATCTTCCGCCTCCCAGCCTTGTTACGTGCGCCGCCTGGTCGGGCTGCCGGTAGCGCACCTTCGCCGTGCAGGAAAATTCCTCTTTTCCCTCTCCTTCGGAAATAAAGTTCATATCGCTCATAACCAGCGCACGGGAATATAGCAGCTCCGACTCCGCCCCCTGCGAAACATACAGTACATTATCCGCCATGTCCTTTTCCACAACAAACCAGCGCTCGCCCGTGCCGCCTTTGCTTCCGCCGATGTTCAGGCCGCGCCGCTGCCCTAGCGTATAGTACATCAGCCCGTCATGCCGGCCTATCGTTTTACCGTCCAGCGTTTTCATATCGCCCGGCTGCGCGGGCAGGTATTCCATCAAAAATTGCTTGAATTTCCGTTCCCCAATAAAGCAAATGCCTGTAGAATCCTTTTTGAGCGCAACTTCCAGCCCCGCCCTTTGGGCTATTTCCCGCACCTCGCGTTTCTGCATCCCGCCGATGGGGAAAATTGCGCCCGCAACCTGCTGCTGCGTAAGCTGGCACAAAAAATACGTCTGGTCCTTATTGCCATCCAATCCCTTTTTCAGGTATGCTTTGCCGTCTTTTTTTTCCAGCCGCGCATAATGGCCCGTTGCCAGAAAATCTGCGCCCGCCTGCTTTGCAAAATCCAAAAACGCCGCAAACTTAATCTCCCTGTTGCACAGCACATCCGGGTTGGGCGTCCTTCCTTTTTTATACTCCTCCAAAAAATAGGTAAACACCCTGTCCCAATATTCCTGCTCAAAATTTACGGTATAGTAAGGAATGCCGATCGTGTCCGAAACAGCGCGCACATCCTCAAAGTCCTCCTCTGCGGTGCAGGCCCCGGCTTCGCCCGGTTCATCCCAGTTTTTCATAAAAACGCCGGTTACGTCATAGCCCTGCTCCTTTAAAAGCAGTGCGCTGACGGCGGAATCTACCCCGCCCGACATACCGACGATTACTTTTTTACCATTCGTCCCCATTTCTTTTCCACCTAAGTATTGTTAAACCGATTTTATCATATCGAATAAATAATTGCATAAAACAACGCAGTGCTTGCAACCCCCAGCAAAAAGGAACCCCC
Organism: Christensenellaceae bacterium; assembly: GCA_050945895.1. Lineage (GTDB taxonomy): Bacteria > Bacillota > Clostridia > Christensenellales > Christensenellaceae > JBMNTU01. The sequence continues at coordinate 13,591 of JBMNTU010000061.1, forward strand.
TGCCACAAATGCTTTTTTCGCTCCTTTTATTCCTGTTGTCATTAAACCAATACCCAACCCCAACAATGCTGCGCCTACAATAAGTGAATTCATATGTTATAACGAGCTATGCGAGTTTCATCATATCCCTTAGTGTAAAATAATCATTGGCAAAAGGGAGGCGTCCAGAAGGCGCCTCCCACAGATACACACTTGATATAATGATTTTGGAAAAGAATCAATCAAGGAGTGTATGCAGTAATATGGTAAA
>JBMNTU010000062.1:0-13723 GCA_050945895.1 Christensenellaceae bacterium
TGGCACCCGATGCCAGCTCTACCCGCCCACTGCTCTGTAGAAATTGATGAAATACTATGAAAACGGAAGCATGAACAAGAAAAACTAAGATTATATAGGGAGGAATTATTGGCGATATGATAAAATATTCTCATGTTGAGAGAGCGGAAGAAGCTATGAATCAAATACCGCAGTTGTTGCATGAGTTGCAAAGGGAAGTTGGTGACCAGGCTTTGCGCATGAAAACAGAGAGTATTGAAGAGGGCCAAATGAATGTTGATATTTGGCTTAGTAATGTTTTTACTAATCTTTCGGTCAGAGATAAAATCCGAAACAATGCAGGGCAGATGGAAGAACTATATAATGGGATCTGCAAAGTAGAAACCATATTGATAGAACAGACAGAAGAATGGAGAGCAAAACAGGATCATTATACAAAAAAAATAGAAAACTATTTATTCTCATTATAAGTAAAAGAGCCGCTTGTGCGGCTCTTGCTCTGTATGGATTAGGTTGGACAATTATTTCCCACCGCCAAACAGGTTTTTAAAGAAATCGCCGATGCCCTTGAAAAAGTCGCCCACCTTTTCGAAGAAGCCTTTGGCGCTTTCGCCCGCTTCGGCAAGCTTGAGGAACGTATCCGGGTCAATGCCCGAAGCATTCAGCTTTTTGATGAGGTCCAAGATCTGTTGCACCTGATCGTCTGTCAGCGTAACTTCGTATTTTGTGGCTGTTTCGTTGATCAGAACAGTGATCTGGTTGTCGGACATGGTTTTGGTTTCTTCCAGCCGCGCTTTGATATCGTTGATAATATCTGACGAAACATCGCCCAGCACCTCTTGCAGCTCGCCCGTTACAACCAGCTCTTCCGCAGCTACCGTCTTTGCGCCTTCGGAAAGCGTTACTCCTGTAATTTCCTCGTAGGCCTTATAGATGCCCGCCAGCGCGCCTGTGCCCGAAACCGGCTTGTATGCGGCAATGGAAACCTCGGCATTGGTGATACCTGCCGTTGCAAGCGCCGAGCGGTACATTTCTTCCGTTACCCAGTTGATATTGTGGATCTTGATGCTGATGCCGTCTGTATCGCGCGTTTTTATGTAGACACAGGAAAGGGCGACGTTGCCGATCTTCTCGTCGGGAACGAGACCGGCCAGGTATTTACGTTCCTCCGCGTTGGTAACCGTCAGCTCTTCCACATCGCCGCGGTTCACCTCAAACATGCTGTATACCGTATCGATCTGTTCCTGTGTATTGTCTGCGCCAAGCACAACGCGCGTACCTTCCGTAGCAGCCATTGCCGGAGAAATGCCAAGGCACATAACCAACAGGATCGCAAGCGACAGGATCAATATTCTTTTCATAACTTCATACCTCTTTACTAACGTTTTTTTGAAGCGTCAACACATTATAACACCCAAAATCGCAGTTTACCAACCAATCGCTATATTTTTACAAAATTTTTAAGAATTGAAAGCAACTATGCATAAAATGCAAGTACGTGCAAAAATCCATGGGGGTTGCTGTTGTTCTTTATCGATGCATGATGTATAATATTTTGCAGGATAAACTGACAAAATGAAACAAAAAAACGGACGGAGGAAAGATATGGTAGTTGCAATCGGGTGTGATCATGGCGGGTTTGTATTGAAGGGCGAAATACTGGAGTACTTGAAAAAGAACGGATATGAAGTCATCGACCACGGAACGTTTGATACGGGGTCGGTGGACTATGGCGATTATGGCTATAAAGTGGCGATGAGCGTAAAAAACGGGGAGGCAGACCGCGGGATATTGCTTTGCGGAACGGGCATTGGCATTTCGATTGCCGCCAACAAAGTTCCCGGCATCCGCTGTGCCGTATTGAGCGATACGTTTACGGCGCGCGCCACCCGCGAGCATAACGATTCGAATATTATGGCGATGGGCGGGCGCACAATGGGGCCTGGCCTGGCGGTCGATATTGTAGATATGTTTTTGAAAACTCCGTTTTCGGGCGACGAACGCCACGTGCGCAGGCTTTCGAAAATAACGGAGATCGAAAAGGAATTTTGCAAATAAGACGGGGGAGATAAAAATGGCAGAAGCACATGTTTTGGACCATCCGCTGATACAGCATAAAGTTTCCAAGGTGCGCGACAAAAATACGGGCGTAAAAGAGTTTCGTGAGCTGGTCAAAGAAATTGCGATGCTTATGGTATACGAAGTAACGCGCGATTTGCCCCTTGTAGAGGTAGAGGTGGAAACGCCTATTACCAAGGCAAGGACAAAGGTCATTGCTGGCAAGACGCTTGGAATCGTGCCTGTTTTGCGCGCGGGGCTGGGCATGGTGGATGGAATCATAGATTTGATTCCATCTGCAAAGGTAGGGCACATTGGCCTCTACCGGGACCCGGAGACGCTGGAGCCGGTCGAGTATTACTGCAAGCTTCCAACCGATTCGGCAGAGCGCGACCTTGTTGTGCTGGATCCGATGCTTGCCACGGGGGGCAGCGCAAACGATGCGATTACGCTGATTAAAAAGAAAGGCGCAAAATCGGTCAAGCTGGTGTGCATCATTGCTGCGCCGGAGGGTATTACGAGCGTGCAGGCGGCGCACCCGGATGTGGAGATATATGTTGCGGCAGTAGACACGGGGCTGAATGACCACGCATATATCGTACCCGGCCTGGGCGACGCCGGCGACCGTTTGTTTGGAACAAAATAAAATGCCTGATAATGAATGGCTGAGGCTGGATACAGCGGCAAAGATTTACCCGTCTATTTCGCAGACGCACAACAACACAACATTCCGCCTTGCTGTGGAGCTTTACGAGCCGGTAGACAAGGAGCTTTTGCAGGGTGCCCTGGTAAAGATTATGCCGCGTTTTCCGTCATTCGGCGTTTCTTTGAAAAGAGGGCTTTTCTGGTATTACCTGGAGCAGAACAATGCGCTTCCCATTGTAAAGGAAGACGATATGTTTCCTTGCCGCAGGCTTAAGGATTTTATTAACAACGGTTTTTTGTTCAACGTAATGTATTATAAAAACACCGTTATTATGGAATGCTTCCACGGCCTTGCGGACGGCGCGGGCGCCATAGAGTTTTTAAAGACGCTTCTCTACGAATATTTTAAGCTTAAAGGCTACGAAATAGAGCCGGAAGGCATGGTGCTGGACGCAGAGGGAAAGGTGTCTGCGGAAGAACTGGAGAACAGCTTTCTTACGTATTATGAGCAGGCGGGCGAAAACAACAAGCTGGTGCAGCCTGTTGCATATCATATTTTAGGGACGCCTACGCCTAAAAATGCCATATTCCTGACGCATGGAAGCATGGATTTGAAGGAATTTCTGGCAGTAGTGAAAAAAAAGGGAGTGACGGTTACGGCCTATGTCGCCTCCCTTTTGATTTATTGTATTTATAAACAACAGCGGCTGGACATTGAAAAAACCAAAAAACCGGTCATCATTTCCGTCCCTGTTGATTTGCGGGGCATGTTTCCGTCTCATACGCTCCGAAATTTTATTTCGCTGGCAAATGTCGGAATAAAAGTAGACGGAAAAATTACGTTTGACGAAATACTGCAAAGTATATCGGCACAGCTTGAAGAGGGACTGAAGGAAGATAAGATACGGGCGAAGATCAACAAAAACGTTGGATTTGAAAAAAATCCGTTTATCCGAATGGCGCCGCTTTTTGTAAAAAACCTTGTTGTTTCGAACACCTACCGGCTGTACGGCGAGGGGTGCTATACAATGGTGCTCTCTAACCTTCGTACAACGACCTTTCCTAAAATGATGCAGCAGCACATACAGCAGATCTATTATTCGCTGGGCGTCAGCGATATGAACCCGATGAACTGCGTGGTTGTGTCTTTTAAAGACAAAATGATCGTTACGTTTGCGAGGGGCATAGAGGAAACGGGGATTACGCGCATGTTTTTTGAACACTTTTCCAAAGAACACGGCCTTACGGTTGAAATTAGGGGAAACGAATGGAACAGCGAAAAATGAACGAGTGCCCGGACTGCTGTGTGCTGGTGGACGGCAGCCTAAAAAACTGCCCGCTGTGCGGCAGGAAGCTGACAGACGAACCGTCCGGCGACACGATGTATCCGGACATCCAAAAAGAGCAGTATATCAGCAGGCGCAGTCTGTTGACGGATGAGCTTTTGACGCTGACGATTATTGGCATTGGCATATGCGCACTGATCAACATACTTACATGGAACGGTATGCCGTGGTTTTTGGCAGTTGCAGCAGGTGTGCTGTTTTCTTGGGTATTGGTAAAGGGAGTGGTGCTTTCTGAGCTGTACCCCGGATTGAAGGCGCTTTGCGCCATGGCCTCCTTTTTTGGGCTGATGTTTGCGCTCGACTATATGACGGGCTTTTACGGATGGTCTTATGAGGCGCTGCTTCCGCTGATTTTATTGGCAGGCATCGTATATATCGACTTTTTTTCGTTTTTCCATAAATCCTACTGGAGGGATAACCTCGTATATGCTATATTGTTCCTTATTCTTGGATTTATTCCGCTGATTTTTTACCTGGCGGGCATAACCCACGCTTTTTTGCCAATGCTGCTTTGCGCGATTGGCAGCGTTTTGACAATTCTTGGAATCATTCGATTTACCATCCGCCATTTAAAATCCGAATTGAAAAAGAGGCTGCATATGTAACAGGGAAGACAAGTGCGTTTTACGGTTTGCATTCCCCGTCTAGATGCTGCGAACACAATAAAAAACTGCGAACCGCTTAATAGACAGTTCGCAGTTTTTCTGTATTTATGATCATGTGGCTACGCCAGCACGACCCGTTCGGCAGTTGCCTGTGCCGGATAGCTTAGAGCCACTGCGTCGTACCAAGCGAACAGGTCGTCGCCGATTTCGATTTCATTGATGGATTCGGCTTCCCCGTCCATTTCGGTAATGGCAAGGTCGGCCGGGATGGTTACGATGACGTCTTTGTTCTGGTTCAATACGGCGATGCTTCCATCATCGTTTTTCGTAAGCTCCTGTACTACGATATATTTAGGAATACCCAAACCGCCTGCCGGCAGGTTGGTGATAACTGCAAGCGCTTGGGCCTGGGGAGGCTGAGAACGCGTCATGGCTGCGCTGACATATATGGTAACGGTATCGCCGACGTTTAATGCCCGCAGGTCTGCCTCCAGCCCTGTTTGTGCGTCGATTGCCTCGGTATCGTCTGTAATTATTGCCACAACATCGGTAATCGTACCGTCGATGGCGTCGCCCACAACGTGGATTTGCCCTTCATCGTCGTCTGTCATTGTAATATCTGTTATTTCGCCGGTGACAGTAACGCTGACCGCATCGGCAGAAAGGTTTCCGGCGGGGTCATCTGAAGGCGCGGCAGACGCGCTTTGGTCGGGGGAAGGGGACGCGCTTTGTTCGGGTGTCGCGGCTTCGGTTGGGGCAGGCGTGCTTTGTGCCGGGGCGGAAGGCGATGCCTCCGTTTGGGCAGGGGCGCATGCACTGAACGCAAAAACTGCCACAACGAATAAAACGATTGGTACCAGGCCAAACTTCTTTTTCATGTCTATTCTCCTTATGTATATATTCCATATATATCTTAACGCCAAAAAAGCAAAACTAAACACAGCTAAATGTATATTTTTTGTAAATAATATGCGGAATTGACTGTAAAAACACTATTTTACCAGGAAATAATTGCTAAATGACAGCAGTAAACATGGCCCATTCCCCCGGGACGCTTTCTACGCCGATTTCGCCGCCGTATTTTTCGACAATGCCCTGGGCAATGGAAAGCCCCAGGCCGTAGCCGCCGGTCTTTTGTGACCGGGAGGGGTCTTTTCTGTAAAAGCGTTCAAAAATCTTTTGCTGGTCTGGCGCGGAAATACCTTCGCCGGTATTAAAAACTTGAATGGATATATTTTTCTTGTGGCGGGTTACCTCGGCCCGGACTTTTCCGTGCGAGCCAGAATATTGAAACGCATTGTCCAAAAAGACGGTGAGCAGCTTGCGGATATCCTCCGGGTCGCCCATGCGGGAAAGCCCTTCTTGGATATGGTAGGTATAGGCGATTTCATTTTCGTATGCCATGCTTTCGTACGAAAGGCATATATTTGCCGCTTCTTCGCTGAGGTTGTATGGCGCTTGTTGCAGGGCGGAATCCTGCTCGTCCATTTTAGAAAGGTTGAGCAATTGCCGGACAAGCACATCCATCCTGTTTGCCTGCTGCCGGATATTGTCCAGCCATTTGCTTTCTCCGATATCGCCGGACAACACATCCGCATTGGCCGATATGATGGAAATGGGCGTTTTGAGTTCGTGGCTTGCATCTGAAACAAACCGCTTTTGCTGTTCGAAGGCATCTTTGGCAGGGCGGATTGCAAAGGCGGACAGCTTGCGGACGACAAAGAACAATACGACAATAGCACCGCAGGTAATAAAGAAAACCGCAGTGAAAAAATGCGCCTGCATGTTGTTTTCGAATGTTTTGTCGGCAAACACGATGATTTTGCCGTAGTCCTTTTCGCGAACCACATACTGGAAATTCCCGATATGGCCTGCGCTATTGCCCCGGGAAAGCGCGGTCATGGCATACTCGTAAACCTGTTCGTCTTCAAAAAAGCCTTCGGTGTTGGAGCCGGATTCGATTACCGTCCCGGCGCTGTCTACTTTAACGGAAAAATAGCGTGAAAACTTGGAGAGGTCTTCGTTGCTCATGTTGATTCCGCCGGGAGGGGGAAAACCCTCGTTCCGCCGGACGGGGGGGCCGGTATCCGGACGGCCGTCGTTTTGGGCGATATGGTCTAAAACCCGCTCTGTCTGCTGTTCGGTTGAAGAGGACACAACAAAAAACACAAAAACGAACAGCAGCACAAACATCGTTGTTAAAACAAGCATGGTAATTAAGGTGAAGCGGTTTTGCAGTTTTTTGATCATGAAGAAAGCTCCAACAAATATCCTGTTCCGCGAACAGCTTTGATTTTTACGTTTGCGTGGAGAGACGAAAGCTTTTTGCGCAAGAATGAAATATAAACTTCTATCTTGTTGTATTCTGTTTCCGATTCATACCCCCATATTTTTTCCACAAAGCGCTCTTTGGGAATGATCTGTTTGTGGTTACGGAGCAGCATTTCCATAATTTCGTATTCCTTGCCGCCCAGACGGATACTTTTTTCGCCGCATTGCAGCTGGTGTGTTTGCTCGGAAAGTGTTATATCGCCAAATTCCAGATGGCTGGAAACGATGTCCCCCGTGCGCCGGGTAAGCGCGCGGATGCGCGCAAACAACTCGTCTGTGTTAAACGGCTTTGTGAGGTAGTCGTCTGCGCCGCAGTCCAGCCCTTGTATTTTATCTGTTGTTTCCGACTTGGCAGTCAACAAAAGCACAGGGGTAGAAACGCCTTTTTGCCGGGCGCTCTGCAAAAGCTGCAAACCATCCATTCCTGGGAGCATGATATCCAGTATGATGGCGTCGTATGTACCGGAAAGCGCATATTCGTACCCCTCGCATCCGTCGTATGAGACGTCGGCAAGGTACCCATTCCGTTTGGCCATTTCGCAAATTGCGTCCGCAAGTGCGGTTTCGTCTTCAACAATCAATAGTTTCATAGTGCCACTGTACCACGGTTTCCTTGAAAAAAGATTAAAAATTCAAGCTTTTTTTAAGGATAGCACTGTATGCTTTTTTTAACAAGTGAAAAGGAGCGGTATGTTTCTGATGGATGCAAAAAAGAAAAAGAGCAAAAAAAGGAAATGGATTATGATTGGGGCGGTGGCTGCGGCCGCAGTATTTACATTCGTTTTTGTTTCGCCTGTATTTTCGGAGGTGCAACGGGCGGGCGCGGCCAGTATGGCTCAGATGGCGGCGGCCGAGTACGGCAGCATAGAAATTAGCGTGACAGGCTCGGGCACGCTGGACTCGAACAGCACGCAAACCATTCAAGCCCCGGCGGGCATAGAAATTGATACGGTTTATGTGGAGGCAGGTGACGAAATTGCCGCGGGAGATGTATTGGCGGACGTTAACCCGGCTTCGGTGAGCAGCATGATCGAAGAAGTGCAAAGCGAGCTTGCAGCAATTGACGCAAGCATTGACGATTCGGCGGGCGATACGGACCAGGCGGAAATTACCGCAACGGTGAGCGGACGCGTAAAGCAGATACTTGCGGAAGAGGGAAACACAGTAGAGCAGGCAATTAACGAGCACGGGGCGCTGATGGTGCTTTCGGTAGACGGATTGATGCATGTAGTGCTTAACGATGTGGCAGACGGGCTGGCAACGGTGGGAGACGATGTGGACGTTGCGCTTTCGGACGGGAGCATGGAATCGGGCACGGTGGCAGAAGTATCCGGCGGAACCGTGAAAATAACAATAGACGACAAGGATGGAGCATACGGGGAGGAGGTTTCTGTATACAGTGAGGACGGAAGCCTTCTTGGTTCGGGTGCGCTGGATATCAATGCCCCTTTGGAGGTGGTTCACGGAAGCGGTACCCTTTCGGATATTGAGGTGGAACTGAATGAATATGCGGATGCAGGAGACGCACTGATTACCCTTGTGGAAACGGCGGCATCGCAGAGCTATTCCGAGTTGATTTCTACCCGCCGAAAATATACGGAGCTGCTGCGTGAGCTGCAATCTATTGCGGCAACGGGTACGCTGGTGTCTGAAACGAACGGGATTGTCAGCGAAGTGCTGATTAGCGCGCTGAGCAGCTCGTCTGCGCAGTCGGGCACGGATGGAAGCGCAGGAGGAATGAGCCCGGTGGGCTATAGCCAAGCTGCGGAAAACAGCGAGCAGAGCGAGGGAATCATTACCTTATATGACAACGGCAGTACAGCTGCAGCATCGGACGGAAAGCTTTCGCTTACGCTGCTTTCGGTCGGCGCGGATACATCTGGCATAGCAGCTGCGGAAGCGGAAGCAACAGACACAAATACGCAGGACGATGCAACGCCCGCGGGCCAGCAGATTGGCGGCAACATACAAGTGGCGCTAAGCGCGCCCGCGGCAAAGGGGATGCCGCAAACAAGCATTAACCCGGGCGCCGGTTATACCGGAACGGTGGTATGGAGCCCGGAAGCGATGGAGTTTGAAGCGGGCACGGTGTATACGGCGACGGTGACGCTGACCGCTGCCTCCGGATATGGATTTGCGGCGGATGTAAACCCGGTTGTGCCAGGCGCAGAGGTGGTTGCAGGCAACGTGCAAAATACAGGCAGCACGCTTACCTTCTCGGCGGTGTTCCCGGAGACGGAGTCTATGGATGCGCAAGCGGGCAGCATGCAGCAAAACCAGACGACGCAAAGCAACCAGTTCCAATCGCAGGCGGCGCAGTCTTCGGGCAGTATGGGCGGAAGCTATAGCACAGGCGGTACGGCTGTGGCGAGCTCTGCGGCGTCCTCGGCAAGCAGCGCCTCGGGCACCGGCGACAGTGGCACAACCGATACAGAGCTATGGCAGGACGCATTTTCGGTGCTTTCTACCGATTCTATTGCTTTGACGGTCAGCGCGGATGAGCTGGACGTGTTGTCGCTGGCCGCTGGGCAGCAGGCGACGGTCGTGTTGGATGCGCTGCCCGACGAAGTGTTTACAGGAACGGTTACAAAAATTTCGAACAGTGGTACAGCCCAGTCGGGTGTTACGACGTACCCTGTTACAATATTGCTGGATATACCGGACGGAGTGGAAGTGAAAACGGGGATGAATGCGACAGCCACGATTGTGACGGAGGTTTCGGAGAATACGCTGGTTATACCCATGGCGGCCATGCAGGAAATGGGCGGGGAGCAGTTTGTATATATTGCGTCGTCCGAAACGCAGGCTGGTGATGAAGAAGAAGGCGCAATGGGAGAGCGGCGCGTTATTACGACAGGACTGTCTGACGGGACGTATGTTGAGGTGCTTTCGGGGCTGGAGGAAGGCGAGACCGTTACATATATCCAGACGGAAAGCGATGAAAGTTCGGACGAAGTGATGTTTATGATGCAGGGCGGCGGAATGATGCAGGGCAGTATGCCGGATTTCGGCGGGGGAGAGCGGCCCAGCTTCAATGAAAGCGGCGGTATGGGCGCTCCGCCGCAGTAAGGGGGGCGCATAGTATGATTCAAATGAACGGTGTTTCTAAAATATATACGATTGGCAGCGAGGACGTGTATGCGTTGAATCGCGCGACCATGCAGGTGGAGGACGGCGAATATGTGGCGGTCACCGGGCCTTCGGGCAGCGGAAAATCTACACTGATGAATATCATCGGATGCCTGGATACGGCTGATGAGGGGGAGTATATTTTGGATGGGCAGCCCATCGAGGAATATACGGAGGACGAGCTTGCGCATATAAGGAACAGAAAGATTGGCTTTGTGTTCCAGCAATTTAACCTGCTCCAGAAGATTACGGCGCTGGAAAATGTGGAACTGCCACTGCTTTACCAGGGCGTGGGGCCTAAAGAAAGCAGGCGAAGGGCGCAGGAAGAGCTGGAAAAAATGGGACTTGCGGAACGGATGGCGCATAGGCCCGCCGAGCTTTCGGGCGGGCAGCAACAGCGCGTTGCCATAGCGCGGGCGCTGGTATCCGGCCCGTCTATGATCCTCGCGGACGAGCCGACCGGCAACCTCGACCACAAAACGGGCAGGGAGATATTGAAGCTTTTTGACACGCTCCACCAAAGCGGCCACACAATTTTGCTGATTACGCATGACGACGAAGTGGCGCAGCGCGCGGGCCGCGCTATACGGATATTGGACGGGCAACTGTCCGAAGGGAGGTATACATGATCCTTCAATCGCTAAAAATGGCTTTTTCGTCTATCAAGCAAAACAAAATGCGTGCATTTTTGACGATGCTGGGCATTATTATCGGCGTAATGGCAGTTGTTGTACTGGTTTCCATTACCAGCAGCACGACAAGCTCGGTGACGGACGAATTCCAGAGCATGGGCACGAACCAGCTGAATGTTTTGATTATGAACACGCGTACGCAAAAATATACAATGAACGATTTACAGGCGCTTGTGGATGAGTCTAATTATGTACAGGCAGCGGCCGCGCAGATATCGCAGAGCTCGACGGCAAAGGCGGGGGACGTATCCGAATCGATGTCCGTAGTTGGAACGACGCCCGCATATATGGAAATCAACAACTTGGAGGTTGCGTCCGGGCGGTTTATTATGACGCCGGATGTAAACAACAATACAAATGTTGCGGTGCTGGGTGCGGAGGCGGCTGAAGACCTGTTTGGCACGACAAACGTGGTGGGGGAGACGGTTTCACTGGATGGCAGGAGTTTTTTGATTGTGGGCGTGCTGGCCGACGCGGGAAGCTCGATAACCGGGTCGGTAAATTCTAATATCATCATCCCCTATACGGTTGCGCAGCGGATGTATTCTGTTTCGGGGGTATCGTCCTTTACGGCGATATCGGACAGCAGTGATACAGTAGACATGGCGGAAGCGGAAATAACGAATGCGCTGACAGAAAAATTCGGGGAAGATTCGTTTAACGTCATGAACCAGTCCTCCATGCTGGAATCTCTCGACTCCATTACCAATACGATGTCGCTGATGCTGGGCGGGATAGCGGCCATATCGCTGTTGGTTGGCGGTATTGGCATTATGAATATTATGCTGGTATCGGTAACGGAGCGCACGCGCGAGATTGGTATTCGCAAGGCGATTGGCGCGGGGCGCCGCCGCATCCTTTCTCAATTTTTGATAGAAGCGCTGGTACTCAGCGTTATGGGAGGGCTGATTGGCATAGGTGCGTCATGGCTGCTGCTTACGGTTTTGTCGGCTGTGCTGGACGCGACTTATACGATGTCTGTGGGCGTTGCGCTGCTTGCCACGGGCTTTACGCTGGTAATCGGCCTGGTTTTTGGTATCAGCCCGGCGAACAAAGCGGCAAAAATGCCGCCGATCCAGGCGCTTCGTACGGAATGACAGCCGAAATTTTTTTGCTCCCGTCTGGTGCGGGCGCAACGCCGACGGCGTCTCTGCGTGTATGCGGGGGCGCCTGTTTATATGGAATCACAAGCACATTGGATAGAGGGATTCGCGCCGCCGCGCCGCCTCCGTTCGCTGTATTTGCCCCAGGGCAGCGCTCACTCCGGGTTCGAATCCTTGATAGCTTGAAGAAAAAACCGGAATGGGGCCCTTGCAAAGTACACTGAGCAAAGCGAAGGACTTTGTGGGGAAGAGGAGGAGCAAAGTGGACTTTGCTCCGACGTGGCAGAGGCAGAAGGATTCGCTCCGCGGCCTGTGGCCGCTATCACGCCGCCTCCGTTCGCTGCATCTGCCTTGGGGCAGCGCTCACTCCGGGTTCGAATCCTTGATATTAAAGCAAAACAAAAGCCCGCACCTTTGGCACGGACTTTTGTTTTGGCAGGGGTAGAAGGATTCGAACCCTCAACAAGGGTTTTGGAGACCCTGATGTTACCATTACAACATACCCCTTAACTGATACGCAGGAATCATTATAACGGAATTCTATGCATTAGTCAAACGAAAGTTATGTGCGATAATCGCCGTTGATTTTGACATAATCGTATGTAAGGTCGCAGCCAAAGGCGCGGGCAGAGCAGCTGCCGATGCCCATATCTACCATCAGGAAAATTTCGTCTTCATCCAAAACCTTTGCGGCAAGCGCTTCGCTGAATGGGTGATATGCGGCGTTCTTGCACACCAGCACCTCGCCAGCGGCGCTTTGGATGGAAAGGGATATGCGGGACGTATCAAAATCACCGGGCGTATAGCCGATTGCGCACAGCACCCGGCCCCAGTTGGCGTCCTTGCCAAAAACAGCGGCTTTTACGAGGTCGCTTGAAACGACAGATTTGGAAACGGCCCGTGCAATTTCGTCTGTGGGCGCGCCCGAAACATGGCATTCGATTAGTTTGGTGGCCCCTTCGCCGTCTGCCGCAAGCGCGCGGCTCATTCGTATACAGATGTCGTGCAGCGCGTCGCAGAACAGGCTATAGGCATCGTTGGGGCTGGTAATGGCAGGATTGCCTGCTTTTCCGTTGGCGAGCAGCGCCGCCATATCGTTTGTGGAGGTGTCGCCGTCTACACAAATCTGGTTGAAGCTGCGTGCGGTTTCCTCCCTGAGTGCATGGTCCAGCATTTGGCTGCTGATGGAAACATCTGTAGTAATAAATATGAGCATGGTTGCCATGTTCGGATTAATCATCCCGCTTCCCTTGCCGATGGCGCCAATGCGGCAGGGAACGCCGCCCAGTGTGAATTCGACGGCGAATTCTTTGGGCTTGGTATCCGTTGTCATAATGGCAGCCGCAGCCGCAGCGCTGCCGCCTCTTGAAAGAGAGGCGTAAAGCGGCCGGATGTTTTCTTGGAAGGGCTTGAGCGGAAGCGGCTGGCCGATAACGCCGGTGGAAGCAACAATAAAGTCTTCCGGCTTGCATCCTGCGGCATCGGCGGCAAGCTGGGCGCACTGCCCAGCAGCTGCCAGCCCGTCCGGGTTGCAGGTGTTTGCATTGCCGCTGTTGACAAGGACGCCGCGCGCCATACCATCTGAAAGGTGGCGCTGCGTCAGCAGGATGGGCGCGCCCTTCACTTTATTTTGCGTGTATACAGCGGCTGATGTGCAGGGCTCGTCTGATAGGATGAGCGCAAGGTCGGGGCGGCCGTTTTTCTTCAGGCCGCTGTGCAGCCCGGATGCCATAAAGCCGTGCGGCGCGCATACGCCGCCAGAGATTTGCTTGATTTCCATAGGGATGAAGCTCCTCTTTTCGCGATTAATAAAAGTATTATAATGCAACGGACAA
>JBMNTU010000063.1:0-13340 GCA_050945895.1 Christensenellaceae bacterium
GTGTCATCTCCTTAAAATATGGAGTAATGGCATTTATTTGTTGATTGCACGAAATATTTTTATCTGTGTAAAAACACTTTCCAATAGATCCGCCGATGCAAACCATGACAACTGCAGGAGCAATAATTAATCTACCTAATTCAAGCCCTTTTTCAGACAAGCCTTCATTGAAATAATCGATTCCGTAATTTGTTATATCTGCTGGTTTGATAAATGGTATATAATCACCTAAATATATTTGCTTGTTTTCCGATGGAGTTGTTCCTGTTTGAGTAATTCCTAAATCACCTAATCGGCACCAAACCCATCCCTCTGGCAAATCATATGGGACTTCATCTTCCGTGACTAGCGGCAACGGCTTTTCTTTTTTGATTTTGCCTTCTTTGATCAGTTTGGATTTTTCCGCGCGAATGCGTTCTAGCAATTCCGATGCCGGTTCGTCATGCAAATTCTGCGGCACTAGCTTACCCTGCACTGCCACCTGCAATATGGATTGTCTTAATTCGGAGGTTTTCATACCGAGTCCTCCTGCTCCATTGCAGCAGAAATACGCTCAAGTATATCTTCAATTCGGGCAGTTATTACAGACTTTTCGTTAAGGTATTGACTGATAAATTCTTCCGGCGGCAGTATCTCCACCGTATCATGAGGAAAACCGCATAAATCCAAATTATAATCATTGGCAGCAATATCTTCCGCCAACACATATTGCGACACTTCACTTTCCGTGCGATTGTTCCACCAATCATTAACCGAGTCAAAATGCTCGTCGCGCATTGGACGGGTTTTGGAAAAATGCTTGTAGCCCTCCGGCATCTCCAAACGGTAAAACCACACCCCTTTTGTGGGGCGGCCTTTAGTGAAGAATAACAGATTGGTATTTATGTTGGTGTATGGCGCAAAAACATCTTTTGGTAAACGCACAATGGTATGTAGATCATTTTCTTCTATCAGCTTTTTCTTGATCGCAGATTTTACGCCGCCACCAAACAGAAAGCCATCCGGCAAAACTAGCCCACAGCGTCCGCCATCTTTAAGTAATGCCATAATATGCACCAGAAACAGATCGGCAGTTTCAGAATTGCGTAACTCCATAGAAACAGACTGTGAAATTGCCTTTTCTTCCGCGCCGCCAAAGGGAGGGTTGGTCACAATCACGTCCACTCTATCTTTAAGGCTGTAATCACCCACGGGCGTGCGCAATGTGTTGTCGTGATGTATATTGGGCACATCTATACCATGGGCAATCAAATTTGTAACGCAAAGCAAATAGGGGAAAGGCTTTTTCTCTATGCCCTTAATATTTGATTGCAATTTTTGATATTCTTCCGCTGTATTTACTTTGTAGCGGTCAATTACGCTGGTTAGGAACCCACCCGTACCGCAAGCCGGGTCAAGCACAATTTCACCCAACTTGGGATCAACCTTCCTAACAATAAATCGAGTGACGGGTCGAGGTGTATAAAACTCTCCGGCCTTACCTGCGCTTTGCAGGTCTTTTAACATCCCTTCATATAATCCATTGAACAGATGTGAACCTTTTACATCCTCAAAATCAAGATCATCATTGATCTTATTGATGACCTGACGAAGCAGCGTTCCCGATTTCATGAAGTTGTTGACGCCGCCCATAACATCACGAATCAGCCACTTGCGCCGCTTTGGATCATCAGAAATATCTAAATCACGCAAGTCTTTAAACATCGCCGTCACAAAATCAACTAAGGCATCGCCGGTGATGCCCTCTGCATCTGCCGCCCATTCTCTCCAACGATATTTTACAGGAAGCACAGGATAATAGTCATCCTCTGTGATCTCCCATTCTTCCTCTTTGAAATCAAACGCTTTTAGGAACAGCATCCATGTGATCTGTTCAATGTATTGCGCATCGCCATTGATACCGGCGTCAATACGCATAATATCCTTTAAGGCTTTTGTCGTGTTAGTAACGGCCATCTAGTTTCCTCTTTCTCTAAGCTACATAAAGCTCATTTTTCAATTCTTGTATTGCTTTATCAAAATTAGCCTTGCCATTGAAAATAGTCTTAACGATATAGACAGGGTTTCCGAATTGATTGAGCGGGTTGACTTTCAAAATGTCGTTGCTCTCCAAATCAACCACACCGGCATCCGCGTACTTTTCCAACAACGCATCCAGTACAGCAGCAGCCTGCTCCCCATATTTGGCAAAATAATTACGCTTCTTTACGTTGTTGGCACGTTCCCTGCGAGTCAACGGTGGTTGGTCGAATGCAATATGGCAGAGCAAATCGAACGGATCAAATTCCTGCCCAATCTGTTCCTGCAATTCTTCAATCAAAATACCTTGTTCGGCAAGTTCGTCTAATATGGCTTGCTTACGGTCAGCGCTGTTCCATGCAGTCAGAAAGTCATCCAGCGTGGCAAACTGGTTAAGCATATTACGGCGCGTGTAGTCGGTCAGCGATTCGGTAATTAGCTTTCCATCTTTATCTATATACTGTACCCGCTGTTTCAGCACAGTAACTTCCACATCTTGCACGTAATATTTGGCGCGACGACCGCCAGTGGCATCTTCGCCTTGATTTTCGGCAAATTCATCACCCTCATCAGGCATTTCACCGCCCGTGGTTTCGGGTTCATCATCAGGCAATGGTGGCAATTCCCCATCAGCCGTAGGCGTATATTCGCCATCCTGCTCCACCGGGCCGTCAAAATCTGGATCGGCAAAATGACGGGTCGCTTCTCGGAAGTCAAATATAGTGAAAAACATTTTGCCCAAATCCTCGCGAACGCGGGTTCCACGCCCAATAATCTGCTTAAACTCGGTCATGCTGTTAATATTGGAGTCCAAAACAATATTCTTGACCATCTGCGCGTCCACGCCGGTAGTCAGCAACTTGGAAGTTGTTACCAGAACAGGATATTTGCTCTCAACATCACGGAAGTTATCCAGTTGCTTTTTTCCAATATCATCATCACCCGTAATGCGCATAACATAGCGTTCGTCTTGTGTTACCAAATCGCTGTTTTCATTCACAAGTGCCTGCCGCATACGGTCTGCATGTTCTGTATCCACACAGAAGAAAATAGTTTTATCAAAGCGGGTATTATGCTTTTTAAGGTAGTTGGATACTACTTTTGCGACCATTTTGGTACGTTGCTCCAACACCAACTCCCGGTCATAATCACTGATATTATACTCCCGATCTTCTATGATATTGCCAAAACGATCTGTTTGTCCGATATAAGGCCGGAATCCTTCCGCATCCTTATCCAACAGGACACGAATTACCCGATAGGGCGCGAGGAAGCCATCTTCAATGCCTTGCTTTAAGGAATAAGTATAGATGGGATCGCCAAAGTAATGGATATTAGAAACATCTTTATCTTCTTTGGGTGTAGCTGTAAGTCCAATTTGTGTAGCAGAATCAAAATAATCCAAAACCGCCCGCCATGCACTGTTATCTTTTGCGCTACCACGATGGCATTCATCTACAATAACCAAGTCAAAAAAGCCTGGACTAAATTGCTTAAATACCTCTTTATCGCCTTCGCCAGTTAATCCCTGGTATAACGCCAGATATATTTCATATGAGGGATCTGCTTTCCGATTGCGAATGATCGTCATCTTATCTTTGAAGGGAGCAAAATCATTTGTATACGTTTGATCAATAAGCGCATTTCTGTCAGCAAGAAATAGAATGCGTTTTTTTAAACCGGCTTTCCATAACCGCCAGATAATTTGAAATGCAGTGTATGTTTTTCCAGTGCCGGTTGCCATGACCAGAAGTGCTCGATCTTCGCCTTTGGAGATAGCATCAACTGTGAGATTGATCGCGTTTAACTGATAGTATCGCGGTGTTTTTTCTTCGCGTTCCATATAATAAGGTTGAGTAACAACTTTTTCCTGTTGCTCATCAATTCCTTCATATTGCTTATACATTTCCCAAAGGGTTTCCGGTGAAGGGAACTCCGATAGCTGTAAGGTGCTTTCTTTCTCACCATCTTTTATCATTCGGTTGTGAAATGTAAATCCGTCACCATTAGATGTGAAAACAAAAGGAACCATTAGGCTGTTAGCGTATCCAAGCGCTTGCTGCATCCCATCACTGACAGAGTGGTTGTTGTCTTTGGCTTCAACAATCGCAAGTGGTAGGTGCGGCTTATAGCACAAAAGATAATCAGCAAATTTTGCTTTTTCGCGCTTATATGCGCCCCCGCGTGCAATGATGCGCCCTTTTGTAATCGCATATTCCTCTCGTATTTGCACTTTTGCCCAGCCGGAATTTTGTATTGCGGGGGTTATGAATTGGGTTCGGATTTCTTGTTCTGTTAATAGTTTTTTATTCACGGACATATCCTCCCCAAAAATACAAATTATTTATGTGAAAAGTCTCATACTAAAGCATATTTATTATAACAATGCGATTCGCTCTTTGCAAATTTATATATGCCAAAAACAAAGCAGCCACCGGATAGATTATCTCCGATGGCTGCTTTACATAAATGACTATTGCTTATGTTCCTTCTGCTTTTTCCATTCTTCAAATTCTCTCTGTCCTTCTTCGCACTCAAAGTATTCGCGTATGGCAGGGTATAGCCTGCGAGCAAGAGAATCTAAAGCAGTTTTTGGGATTCTGAAACCATCTTTCGATATGCTGTTTTCAAGGTGCGTTTCTTTTTTCAATAGGCGTATCTCCTTTCTTTTAGAACCAGCCAAAATGACGAGCTAAAAATTCGAATG
Source organism: Christensenellaceae bacterium (assembly GCA_050945895.1). Taxonomy (GTDB): domain Bacteria; phylum Bacillota; class Clostridia; order Christensenellales; family Christensenellaceae; genus JBMNTU01. The sequence continues at coordinate 4,727 of JBMNTU010000063.1, forward strand.
CTACAAGCGCGGGAGTGATGGCGAGATAGAGGATAACACCAATGTTCCGCTTGTTGCGATTGCGCCAATAGCTTTCATTGACTTCATGTGCCCGGCGCGTATCATCCTCGACTTTGGAGGTGTATTTTTTTGCAGCATTCTGTATGTTGGATATAGCGGCTTCCGCATACCCAGTGCAGCTGTTAGCGGCTGCGTCCAGTCTCCCGGTGAACTGGCTCAATTTCATGTCCAGCGTTTCTTTGAGCAGTTTGTTGCTGTCCGTCAGATCGTCCATCTTTTCCTGTATCAACATCCCGTGCCCGTTCAGAATCTGCTTCGCCGATGCTTGAAATTCGTTCCAGCTCTGTGCGTAGTCTTGCCACTTCTCTATGAGCTCTATAACCTCCAGCAGGAGCAGTGCGTCTTCTGCCTGATCGTACTTCGCCTGCTTCCGTTCTTGTATTTCTCCCAGTCGTTCGCTTCTTTGAAAATTCATGTAATAGTTTCTCCTTTGATATTGGGATTTTGAATGTTTTTGCAAGCGTCTTATCGCGTACCCGCTTGCCGTCCGCATTGATGAACGTGATATACTTGCGACTGTCCTGCCAAACCACGGTGTAGCCCATGCCTGCCATAATGCTTATAAATTCATCTTTGCCAGTCGCTTTTGCCATAGCCTTGTCCACCGCCACCATCGTGTCATACAGCCAGCTTGTATATTTGCCCTGCACCGCCTTTTCAATGGAACGGTACGCGCCGATCTTAAAGGCGGTGATTGAATCTTTCTTCCGGCAGATAGATTTACCGTGCTTTTCCAAAATTTTGTCGGATAAATCCTTCATTTCCTGCAAATGCCATTTGGAGTAGCGGAATTTCTTCCCGGTCTCAAAGCTGACAGAGTTCACCACTACATGAGTGTGAACATGCCCGCGATCGGTATGGGTGGCATAGCAGACCTCATAACCTTGAAATACCGGGTTTTTAGCAATCCATTCCCCGGCGATCCGGTGCGCTTCAGCAGGCGTGATGACCTCATCCGCCGGAAAGCTCTGGATAAAGTGCTTGTACTGCCTGCCACCTGTCTTTCTCCACATCTCTTTGGTGTCGCGCATTTCTTCCGTTGCGGTCTGCGGATTGCAGTTGTACCCGCCAATCAGCGCAGGCGTAGTCTTTTCCTCATCCCGGATATAATCCAGAATGCCACCTATCCCGGCGCTGGAATTGATCGCCTTGATTATTGCCATTCCTTTCTCACCTCCCGTAGCGCGGCATAAATCTCCGCCAATTCTGTGGAGCAATCACCGATTTGACCAGCATTCACCATGTACGCAATCTGATTCAGGTTGTTGCCCTGTTTTTTCAGTTCATGCAGTATTTCCAGCCCGCCCTCCTTTACAATGATCTCCTTACCCGTGACGCATCGCATCAAAAATTCACGTTGGTTTAATCCTGACAAGCGAACCTTGCGTTTGATGAGCGCAAGTTCGCGGTCAGTCACCATAAACCTTACATAATGTTTTCTTTTTCTATTTGCCGTATAAACCACCTCCGTTTCGGTTTCCACAAAAAGGGGTCAAGGGGAAATTCCCCTTGCAAGCCTCCAAGTGCGGCAGCACTTGGGGAGCTTGCCATCCCACCAAATGCCTAGCGCGAGCTCATGACCGGGCGGCTGAAAAAAGATGATATATTCCACCAGCACCGCCCAGGCATTCCACTATCAACTGTTCATAGCAACCACCGCCTTTCTGAAAAACACCCTCTACTTAGTCGGACAAAAATATGCCATTTGGTGGGGTGTCTTCCCAAAATGTTCACACATATTTTGCATTTCTGAAAAAATACCCTTCACTTATATATGCGAAGTTGAAGCTCAAATCGTACCTGTTTTTCCGAAAGTATTTTTAAGATTGTAGAAAACAGTGAAAAATACCGTCGGACAAAACAGCCCGCGCATCCCACTATCAGCGACTCAAACAACCAATCTCCTTCCCGCAAAAAAGTCTCTTCACTTAATAGGACAAAAATGTGCCTTTTGTCGGGGTGTCTTCTCAAAATGTTCATACATATTTTGCATTGCTGAAAAAATACCCTTCACTTATATATGCGAAGTTGAAGCTCAAATCGTATGCACTTTTTTGAAAATATTTTTAAGAAAAGATGATTTATCCATATATGAATTGACACAATTGCATATATCGGTTATGATTTTCATATATCCTTAGGCGAGGTGAAATAGTATGGAATCAGTAGGTAATCGGTTACGGGCATTGCGCGAGAGCCTTGGCATATCCCAAAAGAAAGTATCAGAGATGCTTGGTGCAGGACAGGCTAGTGTGTTTCGATATGAAACAGACAAATGTCAAGCACCATACAAGACGCTTTTATGGTATGCAGATTATTTTGATGTATCTATGGATTACATTTTTGGACGTACAGACCAGCCACAGGGCAAGCTATATAACTATGAGCCACAAGCTATACGGGAGCGGCTTGCCAAAGAGGAAGATTGGGAAGGATTTGTGGAAATGTGCTTTGACCCACGCTCCCCCGTGAATGCAAAGCTAAAGGAAATGATGATTGATATGGCTGGCAAAGACAAAGGCGGAAAATGATAAAGAAATCGAAACTATCCGGAATTTCCGGATAGTTCAAAAACTTTAACCTACAATCGTAAAACTAGATGCTATAATTATAGGTATAGCAAAAGGAGATATAAGTGAGTAATCTAAATGCGCCGGAGTACAAACGGTTTGAAGATATAAAATGTGTTCGTCAAGATGGAAGTGAGTTTTGGTCTGCGCGTGAGCTTGCGCCTGCATTAGAATATTTGAAGTGGGAAAATTTCTCAAAGGTCATTGACAGGGCGATGCTTGCTTGCAAAAATAGCGGACTGGAAATCGCAGACCATTTTCCCGACGTCAGGAAAATGGTTAACATTGGAAGTGATACAAAACGAAAAATAAAGGACTATGAGTTGACTCGTTATGCATGTTACCTCATCGTTCAAAATGGTGATCCGCGAAAAGAAGTGATTGCGCTTGGTCAAACATATTTTGCGATTCAGACATACAGGCAAGAAATTGCCGACAAATTTAATGAACTGGATGAGGATAATAAGCGACTTGTTATTCGCGGTGACATTAAGCAGTGGAACCAAATGCTTGCCGAAGCAGCACATGATGCAGGTGTAATTACAAACGAAGAATTTGCAGTTTTCCAAAATGCAGGATATATGGGTCTGTACGGTGGAATGACTGTTGAGGATATTCACGAAAACAAAGAACTGGCTGTCCGTGAAAAGATACTTGATTTTATGGGGAGCGAGGAATTGATTGCAAATTTATTTCGTATTTCGCAAACTGAAAGCAAACTAAGACGCGAAAACATACAGGGAGTAAATGAGGCGAGCGATGCCCATTATATCGTAGGGCGAGAGGTGCGCTCTGCGATCGAGCGAGTGGATGGTGTTATGCCGGAAGATTTACCAACGCCCGATAAAAGCATATCGCAAATTGAGAGAGAACAGCTAAATAAATTAAAAAAGAAGAACAAGAAATTAATGCTTGATGAGTAATTATGGCAGGTTTGCCACAATTAAAGGATGTGATTAGATATGAATGCTGTAATATATGCCCGTTATTCCAGCGATGGACAACGCGAAGAATCCATAGAAGGTCAGTTGCGCGAATGTCAGGCATACGCCGATCAGATTGGATTGACTATCGTTGGCACATATATTGATCGCGCCTATTCTGCCAAAACAGACAACCGCCCGGAGTTCCAGCGCATGATTAAGGATAGCGCGAAGAAACTGTTCGAGGTCGTTTTGGTCTGGAAGCTGGATCGTTTTGCACGCTCGCGGGAAGATTCGGCCATGAACAAATATATCCTAAAACGGCATGGCGTAAAGGTGATGTCGGCAAAAGAAGGCATTTCCGACAGGCCGGAGGGTATCATTCTGGAGGCTATGCTGGAAGGGTATGCAGAATATTTCTCTGCTGAGTTATCCGAAAAGGTTGTGCGCGGCATGACGGAAAACGCACTCAAAGGAAAACATAACGGCGGTTTAGTGCCTTTCGGTTATACGATAGATGCAGAGCAGTATTATCATCCCGATCCGTTGACCGCGCCCGTGGTGGTGGAGTGCTTCAAAAGGTATGCAGATGGTGAAAGCCTACAGAAGATAGTGGATAGCCTGAATGCGAAAGGCATCCGCACGCGTTACAACAAAGCTATGAGCATCAACAGCATTATGACTGTGCTAAAAAACCGCAAATATATTGGTGAATACGAGTTTCGTGATACCGTTGTGCCTGATGTTGTTCCGGCGATTATCGATGTAGAATTGTTTAACAGTGTACAGGAGCGCATAAAGAAAAACAAACGTGCGCCTGCACGTAGCAAGGCGATTGTAGAATACCTGCTCACAACAAAGCTGTTTTGCGGCGAATGCGGCGCGATCATGGCGGGAGAAAGCGGCACGAGCGTCACAGGAAGATTATACCATTATTATAAATGCGGTAACGCGAAGCGACGCAAAGGCTGCAAGAAAAAGGCGATCAAAAAAGACCTGATAGAGCGTATTGTTGTGGAGTACACGAAAGGAACTGTCTTGCAGGATGATATGATCGGTAGGCTCGCTGATGCCATTATTGCGCTGCATGAGAGCGAAAGCGCAATGCTACCGCAGCTTGAGCGGCAATTAAAGGAAACTGAAAAAGGAATCGAAAATATGCTCAATGCCATCCAGCAGGGCATTTTGACGCCCTCCACTAAACAACGGCTGGATGAGCTGGAAGAACAAAAGGAAAATTTGAAAATATCCATTGCACAAGAAAATCTTGCAAAGCCGCTTATGACCAAAGAGCATATTGTGTTTTGGATCAGCCGATTCAAGAATGGCGACATAGATGATATAAAGTATCAAAAGGATATTATTGACATATTCGTCAATGCAGTGTTTGTATATGACGATAAAATCATACTAACGTTCAATTACAAGGATGGCACAAAGACGATAACGCTCGATGAAATCAATGGTTCGGATTTAACAAGCTCCGGCACACCAATTATTTCTGTAAGGTTCCTTCGTCGAAATGGCTTTGGAACCCTTTTTTTTGTTATTCTTTGGGTGACCTTCTGATAACTTCCCAAATGGTTTCCGCCTGCAGTTCTACAAAAGTTCTATGCACCTTTTCTCAATCGTATGCTTCCTGCTTTGAATTACGATCTTTCCTGCAGGTAAAAGCCACTACGTTTGAAAATTGCACTTTGGGATTCGCCTGTCCTGTATCCGCATTTATGTCAGCAGCATTACCGCTTCTCAAAGCCTTAAATTTGCTTGACAAACCTTGCGCAATATTTTGCTTTGTTTGAAACTCTAAATGTCCGTATATATCCTTTGTGACCCTTATGGAGCTATGTCCCATCCACTCGCTCACTTCTGCAAGAGAATACCCCATATTGAGCAAGATGCTTGCACAGCTATGCCCATACAGTATAATTACGACAAAGCAGGAAAGCCCATAAACAAAGGGTTTCAAAGCTTGCCGCGACATATTTTCATCCTTTTCCGAATGAAAAAACGGCGAATCACAAAAACGAAAAACAGGGGGTGTTACATTAACGACAAAAGAAATATTGGGCATTTCGTGAAAACGGAATGTCCTTTTTGCTCGTAATTTGCGGTGTGCATCCCAGCGTGCTACGATAGAATCATAAAGAAACCGGAGGTAGCGAAAATGAAAACATTAGCAATCATATTCACCGCCTTATCCCTCATCATAAGCATGTACAGCGGCTCAATCATATGGGGATTATGGATTACAACCGGCCTATGTTTCTACCTTCCCCTGCTGCTGATTCATCTGGTGCGCAAAAAGAAAGAGAAAAAACTGCTGGCCCAGATTGCAGCGATGCTGCATCAATAGCATAATCATATAGAGAAGCGGAGTATAGATGCTCCGCTTTTTTTGTTGCCTGCGTTTTTTGCGAACAGCGCCCAGCTGCCGTATTGTAAAAATATAAAAAACAGGAGGAAAAAGCCATGTCCAAAGTAATCAGCATCTCAAATCAAAAAGGAGGCTGCGGCAAAAGTACAGTCTCGTTCAATCTCGCTGCCGGGCTTGCCCGGAAAGGCAAATCAGTTCTCTGTATAGACAATGATCCCCAGGGAAATCTCACAATGAGCATGGGCCACCATAAACCGGACGACCTACCATATACCATATCAAGCATTGTGGAAAAAATTGCAGACGACCAGCCGTTTGAGCCGGAGAAAGGAATCCTGACACATGATGAGGGCGTAAGCCTAATGCCCGCCAACATACAATTATCGGGGTTTGAAGCAGCCCTCATCAATGTGTACGGGCGCGAAGCCATATTGAAGCAATATGTCGATCGGGTACGGGATCATTATGATTTTGTCCTGATTGACACATCGCCATCGCTGAACATGCTTACAATCAATGCCCTCACCGCATCCGATACCATCATAATCCCAACGACGCCGCAGTTTTTCAGCGCCAAAGGAATGGAATTGCTGCTGTCCACATATTCCCGGTTGGTACGGCGGAAAATAAACGAGGAGTTGCGGATTGAGGGAATACTGATCAACATGATGGATTCAAGGCCAAACTTCACGAAGGAAGTCGCGTCGCTGGTGCGCAGTACATTCTCAGAAAAGATTCGGGTATTTCATACGGAAATCCCAACATCGGTGCGTGTATCGGAAAGCAGCGCCGAGGGAATCAGTATCTTCAAACACGATCCGAACGGCAAGGTTGCCCAGGCGTATGAAGCGTTTGTAGAAGAAATACTGGCATAACAAGAACAAACCAAAGTTAAGAAAAGCCGTCAATCACAGCGATTGGCGGTTTTTTGCATTTTACGAGGAGGAGGAAGCGAACCATGATTTCAGAAGCACAGTTTTACCAAATTGAAGACGCAAAGCTGCTCATAGGCGATCCGGAGGTTGTGAGCACCATTTCAAATCCGCGCCTGACGGCGGAGCAGATGCAGAGCCTGATCGCGGTTGCATGCAGCCATCCAAAGGCGATGTTTGACCTGCATGATTTAAGCGAGATCGACCAAAAGCAGATGAAGCTGGAAATTCGGCAGTCTGTATCAAAACGGGCTGCCGAGTTTCTTGTACAGAACGAAAAAACCGGGCTGCGTGTGCCGCGCCGGGGAATGGAGGTAATGAGCCTTGAGCGATAGTAAGTTTAGTTTGTCACCGGATATGCTCCTGGTAAATACGCAGGCAGATCTGTCCGAGCAGCAGATTCTCCCCATTGGTACACTGCACCCTTTTAAGAATCATCCATTTAAGATGTACAGCGAGGACAAGATGAACGAGCTGGTGGAAAGCGTGAAACAGCACGGAATCCTAATGCCCATACTTGTGCGCCCGCGCAGTGAAGGAGGTTATGAGATCATATCCGGGCACAACCGCGCGGAAGCCGCGTCGATTGCGGGAATGGATGATATCCCCGCGAATGTACGCGAGATGGATGACGACCAGGCGATTCTTGCAATGGTGGATTCCAATCTGCGGCAGCGCGAAACGCTGCTCCACAGCGAAAAAGCGTGGGCGTATAGGATGAAGTTAGAAGCGCTGAATAGGCAGGGGGAACGTACTGACCTAACTTGTGCTCAAGTTGAGCACAAGTTGAAATCGGTTGAAATTGTCGCAAGAGAATCTGATGATAGCCGCCCCACAATCCAGCGCTACATCCGCCTCACTCACCTGATCGAGCCATTGCAAAACATGGTGGATTTGGATGAAATCGGGTTTACTCCTGCGGTGGAGTTGTCGTACTTGAAAGAAAATGAACAGATTACCGTAGTGTCCGTGCTGGAGAGCGAGGAGGTGTCGCTTTCTCTGGTGCAGGCAAAGAAGATGAAAGAACTCAGTAGGGAAGATAAGCTCAATGACAGCATAATCGAGGTGATGTTAATGGAGGAAAAACCGTCGCAAACCAAAGTGACCCTGAAGGGGAATGTTCTTAAAAAATACTTCCCTGAAAACACAACGCCCAAGGAAATGGAGGAGACGATTATAAAGCTATTGGAAAACTGGCAAAAAAAAACGTTAAAGGAGAAGACCAATGTAAAAAAAACGACTGATAATATCATCCAGCTGAGCAGGTAAGGCTGGAGTCAAATTTTGATCGGCATTTCATTTTTTGCATTTTGTGTGCAGTACGGCATACACTTGAGATAATCGAGGAGGTGTTTTCAAATGAAACGAATATATATCATGTTGATGCTGTGTGCCGTGCTGGCGGCAGCGGGCTGCTCCGGCGAAGAAGTCGCACTGGCAGAGCCCATTGCAATGGCGGAAGAAGTGAACGTCGCGGAATCTACGCTTGAGCAGGATGTTGAGTCCGAGGATGAGGATGAGGATGCAGTGGATGACCATATTGTGCCTACCGGGAAAAGAGAAGTTTCCCCGGCAAAGGAGAGCAGCAAGCCTGCTTCATCGGCTATGCCAACTGGAACACCAAAGCTGGCGTGCCCCCCAATCCTTGAACCAGTTCCAAAGTTAGTGGAGTGATGATAAACTAACGAAGAAGGAGAATGGAGATGGCAAGGAAAAAATACACAACAGAGCAGATAATTGTAAAGCTTAGAG
>JBMNTU010000064.1:0-13121 GCA_050945895.1 Christensenellaceae bacterium
CCTTCCACAACGGAATTCTTAATTAACTTCGGTGATTGAGGGTGCTGTATATTTTCGTGACCAAACGCTGTACTTTTCAGTTGACAAACACAATGAGGAGGTCAAAAATACGGATGTTTTTTATAGGAAGAAGTATGTAAAATAACGGTTAATAACGGTTGCCGTTTGCGGGCTGTTTCGATATAATGGCATAGGTATAAACCGAAAAAGCCTGGACACTGTATGGCGGGCAACAGATTTTTGAATAAAGCGAAAGCAGGGGGAAAATGAAAAAAAGCATTGTTTTATTGGCGGCAGCATGCCTGGCGTTTACGGCAATTATGGCGGGCTGCAGCGGAATGACGGAAGAGGAAGCGGCGCAGCTTGTTGGCAGGTGGCAGAGCGCAAACGATGAAAAATGCTTTTACGAGCTGGGCGCCGACGGAACGGCGCAGCTGTATTACGGCAGCCGGTTGATTGACGATGGGGGAAGCTATGAAACGAGCGGCAACGGCATAATAATCACGGATGCCAAGGGCAGCGAGGAAGAGCTTGCATTTTTGGACGGGCAGCTGATGGATAAAAAGGGGGAAGAACTGCGCTACCGAAAGGACGCACGCCAGGTGCTGAGCGAAGAAGAGGCAGACGAGGTAAAAAAGCAGCTTGCGGGGCAGTGGGTGCGCCAAAAAGAAACGACGAACGACGAAAGCAGTTACGATTCTTATTTTGTGTTTAACGACGACGGCACGGTGGATTATTTCCTCATAAACCTTGAAACGGATGACGATTATCTCAGCCAAAAGGCGTTCGACTATGAAATAGCCCCGTATGGGCTGGTGCTTTACGGTATCAAGCAGGAGGACGTCGTTGTGCTTCAAATAGACGGCGACCGGCTTGTTAATACGGCGGCCGGCGACCTTGCGATGTTTCAAAGAAAATAAAAGCGTTGTAATACAAGAAAACTTGATGTATAATATTTATAGTAAAAAACGATAAGGAACAAAAAAATGGAAAACAGACAGGTACGATTTATTAATGGCTTTACGTTTAGCGGTTTCTACTTTAGCCGCTACGGTTTTGTATTGCCCAAATCTGCCTAGCTCGTTATCCGTTTTGAATGAGTACCGTATAAACAAAACCGCAGGCAGAGGGCTTGCGGTTTTTTATCTGTTTTGAAAAAACTATTTTGGAATAAAGGAAAGGTGAAAAAAATGATCGTTGTAATGCAGCAAACGGCCCAAAAGGGCGAAATCGAAGACGTAAAAAATGCGTTGGTTCAAAAAGGCATGCAGGTACAGGAAAACGCAGGCGTAGAATGTACGGTGCTGGGCGTTTTGGGGGACACCTACACGGTAGACAAGGAGCTTGTCGGGCTTATGGCAGGCGTAGAGCGCGTCGTTTCCGTACAGGAGCCGTATAAAAAAGCCAACCGCAAGTTCCATCCGGACGATACGGTTATCGAGGCAGACGGCCGAAAAATTGGAGGAGGAAGCTTTGCCGTTATTGCTGGGCCGTGCTCGGTAGAATCTTCCGGACAGCTATTGAGCATAGCAAACAGCGTAAACGGGTCGGGCGCAACATTTCTGCGCGGCGGCGCGTTCAAGCCCCGCTCTTCTCCGTATTCGTTCCAGGGGCTGGGCGAAACGGGGCTGGATATTTTAAAGGGCGTGCGCGAGGTTACGGGCATTCCGTTTGTTACGGAAATTATGTCTCCCAAGCATGTAGAGATGTTTGCGGACAGCGCGGACATCATACAGGTCGGCGCGCGAAACATGCAAAACTTCGACCTGCTCAAAGAGCTGGGGCAGGCGGGGCGTCCCATTCTTTTGAAGCGCGGGCTTTCGAGCACGGTGGAGGAATGGCTGATGAGCGCCGAATATATTATTTCTGCCGGAAATGAAGACGTTATTCTGTGTGAGCGCGGGATTCGCACGTTCGAAACATATACCCGCAACACGCTGGATATTTCCGCTATTCCCGCAATCAAAAAGCTTTCGCATCTTCCGGTGGTGGTTGACCCAAGCCATGCCTCCGGGTTATCATACATGGTAGAATCCCTTTCGCTGGCGGCGGTTGCCGCAGGTGCAGACGGGCTGATGATAGAGGTGCACAACGACCCCAAGCATGCGCTGTGCGACGGTGCACAATCCATAACGCCCGAACAGTTCGGGCAAATGATGCATAAGGTGCACGCGCTGCGGGCAGTCGTTTAAAGAGGACAGAAAGGATTTTCCTATATGCAAAAGGTTCGTGTAGAAGCGCAAAACGGCAGCTACGATATTCTGATCGGGAAAAACCTGCTTCCGCCCCAAATTGCGCAAGATTATAATAGCTATGCCGTCATAACCGATCAGAACGTGAACGAGCAGTATGGGCATATCTTTCCGGGCAAGGGAATAGAAGCGCGGGGGCGCGGCGTTTGCATCATCGACCCGGGCGAATATTCCAAAACGCTCAAAACGCTGGAAACCGTGTACGAAGAAATGCTGCTGATGGGAATTGACAGGAAGGGCGCGGTGTTTGCGTTTGGCGGAGGCGTTGTGGGCGACCTTGCGGGGTTTGCCGCGGCAACGTATATGCGCGGCATCGACTATGTGCAGGTGCCGACGACGCTGCTGGCAATGGTAGACAGCTCGGTGGGCGGAAAGGTTGCAGTAAATATTGCATCCGGCAAGAATATGGCGGGCGCTTTCTACCAGCCAAAGCAGGTCATCATCGACACGGGCACGCTGGCAACGCTCGATAAAAGGCAATATGCGGCGGGCATGGCGGAAGTGATAAAATACGCATTTATTGCGGACGGCGTCCTCTATAAAACGTTGCAGGACGGACATTTCAAAATTGAAGATATAATCGAACGGTGCGTGCGCATAAAGGCCGGCTATGTGCAAAAAGACCCGTTTGACAAAGGCGAGCGCATGCAACTCAACTATGGCCACACGATTGGCCACGCCATCGAAAAAGAGGCCGGGTATGGCAAGCTCCTGCACGGCGAGGCCGTTGCAATCGGCATGGTGCTGGCGGCAAGGCTGGGCGAAGCGCTGGGCATATCGCCCAACGGGCTAGAGGCCGAAACGGTAAATATCCTGCAGAAATATGGCCTGCCGTCGAGTGCGCCCAAAGAAGTTTTGGATGCCGCGCTCTTAAAGCTCGGGCACGATAAAAAAGCGGAAAACGGGGAAGTGAATTTTGTTTTGATCGACAAAATCGGCCATGCAATCGTCCAAAAGCTGTCTCCCGATACAATCCGAAATACGCTGACGGCGGGAGGAAGCCTATGAAAATCATCCATCCGTCCCAACTGAACGGCAGGTTAAAAATACAACCGTCTAAAAGCGTCTGCCACCGCGCGCTTATTTGTGCGGCGCTTTCGGGCGGAACGTCGCGCATACGCAATGTGGCGCTTTCGGAGGATATTTCGGCAACGCTGGGTGCGCTTGTGCAAATGGGGCTGATGGATTTCCGTATGGAAGCAGACACTTGCATCGTCAGCGGCGGTAAAGCGGATGGAAAAAGCGGCGCGGCAATTGACTGCGGGGAGTCTGGATCGACGCTGCGTTTTTTATTGCCGCTGGGGCTGGACGGCGTTGCCAGGACATTTACCGGCGCGGCAAGGCTAATGGAGCGGCCGATGGAGCCGTACGAAAAACTGTTTGCCGGCATGGGGTACAAAAAAACGGCGGAGGGAATCGCTGTTTCGGGCAGGCTGGCTGCAGGAGGGTACCGCCTGCGCGGGGATGTTTCCTCGCAGTTTATCTCGGGGCTGCTTTTCAAGCTGCCGCTGCTGGGCGGAAATTCGGTAATCGAGGTTACCAGCCCGCTTGAATCGCGCCAATATATTGAAATTACGCGGCAGGTGCAAAGCGCTTTTGGCATAAAAAGCACGTGGAACGGGCAAAGCATTATGGTTGCCGGAAACCAAGCCTATACGCCGCAGGATTTTACTGTGGAGGGCGATTTTTCGCACGCGGCGTTCTTTGCGGTTGCGGCGGCAATCGGCGGAGACGTTACGCTGACCGGCCTCGACCCAAATTCGACGCAGGGAGACAAAGCGCTGCTTGGTATTCTGGACGTTATGGGCGCGGATGTATCGTGGGCGGCGGACGGTGCGGTACGCATACGGGCGGCGGGGCTCAAGCCTGTCGATATCGACGTTTCGGAAATTCCGGACACAGTGCCCGCGCTTTGCGTGCTGCTGTGTGCGGCGCAGGGCAGAAGCAGGCTTTACAACGCGGCGCGCCTGCGCTATAAGGAAAGCGACCGGCTGTCTGCAATGGCAGACGAGCTTACGAAACTGGGCGCGGATATCACAGAATACGAAGACAGTCTGGTAATAAACGGAAGCGGCGGCCTTTTGGGCGGCGAAGTCTGCTCGCACAACGACCACCGCGTAGCCATGGCGCTGACGGCCGCAAGCGTTTTATGCAAGGAAGATATTGTGTTAGACGGGGCAATGTGCGTGCGCAAATCGGCGCCGGCGTTTTACGAAGAGTTTGCATCCCTCGGCGGCAATGTAGAGAGGAGTCAGAAATGAATGTGTTCGGCAAGAACTACAGGGTAGAGATATTCGGCGAATCGCACGCGCGGGCCGTGGGCGCGGTAATCGACGGTATTCCGGCGGGGTTTACGATCGACATGCATGCGCTTTCGGAGGCAATGGCGCGGCGCGCCCCCGGAAAGATGGACGGCTCGACGCAGCGGCAGGAGGACGATAAGGTAGAGATTCTTTGCGGCCTGCTGAACAACGTTGCCACAGGCGCGCCGCTATGCGGCGTAATCTACAACAAAGATACCCGCTCGGCCGATTATAGCCGCACAGCGGGCATCATGCGCCCCGGCCATGCAGACCATACGGGCTATATCAAGTTTGACGGGCAGAACGACATCCGCGGCGGCGGGCATTTTTCGGGCAGGCTGACTGCGCCGCTGGTTTTTGCGGGAAGCATAGCGCGCCAATACCTTGCGCAAAAAGGAATGGTAATCGGCGCGCATATCCTGCGCGTGGCAGATGTGGAAGACATACCGCTTGGTTGGATAGACGCGAACGGCGCGCGTATGCTGGAGGAGAAGGATTTTCCGGTGTTAAGCGACAACGCGGGGCAACAGATGCAAGAGCGCATCCGGCAGGCGGCGGAAGAAGACGATTCGGTGGGCGGCGTTGTAGAATGCGCCATATCGGGCGCCGCAGTCGGAATGGGCGAACCGTTCTTTTGGAGCGTGGAAAGCGCATTGTCGCAAATGATGTTTTCTATTCCCGCAGTCAAGGGCATAGAGTTTGGAGACGGGTTCAAAATGGCCGAAATGAAAGGCTCGGAGGCAAATGACGCGCTGTTTGTGGAAGGGATGCACCTCGCCTACAAAACCAACCACAACGGCGGGCTGCTGGGCGGAATAACGAACGGGATGCCCATATTGTTCCGCGTTGCCATAAAGCCCACGGCGTCCATCGGCAAGCCGCAGGATACGGTGGATATACGAAAAATGGAAAACACGCAAATCAAAATAGAAGGCAGGCACGACAGCTGCATCGTGCCCCGGGCTGTAGAGGTAGTAAAAGCCGCCGCAGCAATTGTAATGATGGATCTTTACCTCGAAAAGGAGAAGGCAAAATAGATGGATGAGCTGGAAAAACTGCGCAAACAGATCGACGAGACAGACGAAAAGCTGCTGGGTGCGTTTGTTAAGCGGCTGGAAATTGCCGAAGGCGTGGCGCGCTACAAAATTGACCGCAATAAGCCGGTGTTTGACGCTGCAAGAGAGGAAGAAGTACTGAAAAAGCGGGAACAAATGGCGGGCGACCCGGCCCTTGCAAAGGATGTGCGCAGGCTGTTTATATTGCTGATGAGCATAAGCCGGGCGCGCCAGCAGGCTCTGATCAACCGGCAGTCGGAAAAAAGCAGACGGCAGGCGCACAGCGTGGCTGGGGCAATCGCGTTTTGCGGCATTCCGGGGGCGTACGCGCACCAGGCGCTTACAGATGTGTTTGGGATGGATGCAAACGCCATGGCGCTGGGCTCGTTCGAAGAAGTGTTTTCGGCTGTGGCAGACGGCCGCGCGGCGTGCGGCGTGCTCCCCATAGAAAATTCCCATGCGGGAAGCGTGCTGCGCGTGTACGACCTGCTGGACGAATATCCGCTTTATATCACGGGTGAATACCTCCTGAAAATCGAACATGCGCTGTTGGCCAAAAGAGGGACGGCCCTTTCGGATATCCGCAAGGTCTATTCGCACGAGCAGGCGCTTTCGCAGTGCGCGGAATACCTTGCTGCGCACAAAGGCTGGGAGCTTGTTCCGTATTACAATACTGCCGCCGCCGCAAAATTTGTTGCGCAAAGCGAAGATAAGTCCGCGGCTGCAATTGCCAGCCGCTATGCAGGCGAATTGTACGGCCTAAACGTGCTGGAGGACGGCATCAACACCAGCAGCGAAAACGCGACGCGCTTTATTCTGCTTTCCAAAGAAATGCAGGAAAAACCGGTCGCGAAAAAAGCGTCCATACGGTTTTCGCTCGAACACAAGGCAGGTTCTTTGCAGCGCGCGCTGGCGCATTTTGCAGAATACGGGCTGAATATGGTAAAAATCGAATCGCGGCCCATGCCCGGGCGCAGCTTCGAATACATTTTTTATGTAGACTTTGAAGGCAAAGACGTCAGCGAGGCTGTGCGCGGCGCGCTGGAAGACGCGGGCGGCGTGCTGCGGGAGCCGCGCATCCTGGGGGTCTATTGATGGATAACATCTACCTGACGGGAATGATGGGCTGCGGAAAAACGACGCTGGGCAAAATGCTTGCGCGGCGGCTTTCGATGTCCTTTATCGATCTGGACGAGTGCATCGTCCAAAAAACCGGCATGCCCATTACAGAGATTTTTGACCGGTACGGGCAGCAGCGCTTTCGGGAAATAGAGACGGAAGCGTTGCAAAACGCCTCCGAAATGAAAAACACGGTCGTCGCATGCGGCGGGGGAATCGTCCTTTCGCCTGAAAATGTGGAAATTATGAAAAAGTCCGGCAAAGTGGTTTATATAGAACGGGACATCGGCGAAATTGTCCGTACGGTGGATACGCAAACGCGCCCGCTCCTGCAGGGCGGCAGGGAAGACGCAGAGCAAATATTCCGCGTGCGCAAGCCGCTGTACGAAGGAGCGTGCGACATAAAAATCCACAATACGGAGCCGGAAGCGGCAACCAGTGAACTGGCGCAGAAATTGAAGAGCATGCATGGATAAATGGTTAAACTTGCGCGATATTTAAAAAACTACAAAAAGGAAGTATTCTTCGGCCCGGCGCTCAAGCTGCTGGAGGCAATACTGGAGCTGATTGTGCCGCTGATTATGGCGGACATCATCGACAACGGCGTGAAAACGGCGGACAGCGGCTATGTGCTCCACAAAGGCGGTCTTATGGTGCTGCTGTCGGCGGTCGGTTTTGTTTGCGCGTCGTTTTGCCAGTATTTCGCATCGAAAGCCTCGCAGGGGTTTGGAACAGAGCTTCGGCAGGCGGTTTTTTTTAAGATCAATGCGTTTTCGGTGCTGCAGGCGGGGGAGTTTGGCGCGCCGACGCTGCTTACGCGGCTTTCAAACGACGTAAACCAGTTGCAGCTTGCCGTTGCAATGCTCATCCGCCTGGTCATCCGCGCACCATTCCTAATCATCGGCGCAACGGTTATGGCCTTTTCCATCCACCCGCAAATGGCGCTTATCTTTGTGGCTGCCGCCGTGCTCATTACGCTGGTGCTGTATTGCGTCATGACGCGTACGGTGCCTTTTTATTCGATCATTCAAAAGCTTCTGGACAAAATGGGCCGCATTGCCCGCGAGAATGTATCGGGCGTGCGGGTCGTGCGCGCTTTTTTGCGCCAAAACGAAGAGAAAAAGCGCTTCGAGGATGCGGCGGAGCAAACGAACGCAATGCAGCTTCGCGTGGGTAGGATTTCCGCACTCATCAACCCGCTTACGTTTTTGGTGGTCAATACGGCAATCATCGCCTTGCTGTGGTTTGGCGGCGGCGCGGTGAATGCGGGCGGGCTTTCGCAGGGTGACCTGGTGGCGCTCATCGGCTATATGACGCAAATACTGACGGCGCTTTTGGTTGTGGCCAACCTGGTCGTTATTTTTACGCGCGCCGGGGCGGCGGCAGAGCGGGTAACCGAAGTGCTGGATGCTCCCGCCGGAATGGGGAAAAATGACGATGCTGCTTCGCTGCCCGAAGTACCAGACGGCGCGCCGACCATCGAAATGGAAAACGTGTCGTTTACTTACCCCGGCGGCGCGGAGGAAGAGCTGGTAAATATCAGCCTGAAAATTGAACGGGGGCAGAAAATTGGCATTATTGGCGGAACAGGCGCAGGAAAGACAACGCTCGTCAGCCTTATTCCGCGTCTGTTCGACGCGACGCGCGGCACTGTAAAAATAGACGGTGCAAATGCGGACGCGTATTCGCTGGCTGCGCTGCGCAAAAAAACCGGCATTGCGGCGCAAAAAGGCGCGTTGTTTTCGGGCACGATTGAAAGCAACCTGAAGGTCGGCAAGCCGGATGCGACCGAAGAGGAGATGCGCTCGGCGCTAAAAGCCGCACAGGCATGGGAATTTGTCTCCAAGCTGGACGGCGGGCTGGCGGCTCCTGTATTGCAGGGAGGAAAAAACTTTTCCGGCGGGCAGCGGCAGCGGCTTGTTATTGCGCGTGCGCTGGTCAAAAGGCCGGAAATTTTAATTTTGGACGACAGCACAAGCGCGCTCGACTTTTTGACGGAACGGGCGCTGATGGATGCAATTGATGCGCTTGCAGGAAATATGACCGTCATTGTCGTATCGCAGCGCGCGGGCAGCCTGCGCGACGCAGACAATATCTTTGTGCTAAGCGACGGCGTGCTGGAAGGGCAGGGAACGCACGAACAACTGATGGAAACGTGTGAAGAATACCGCGAGATCGTGTATTCACAGCTTCCGGAAAAGGAGCGTGCCTGATGGGAAAAACGCAAAGCCAAAAGCCGATCAAGCTATTGCTGGCCTGCCTTGTGCCGTATAAGGGGCAAATGGTATGGCTGGTTCTTTGTGCGTTTGTATCAACTGCGTTCTCTGTGTACGCGCCTGTGCTCACCGGGCAGGTCGTAGACCGTATTGCGGGTGCGGGCAATGTAGATTTTCCGGCGCTTGCGGCGCTCATTGTTCCGCTTGCGGCGGCAATCGGCATTTCTGCACTGTTTCAGTGGCTGATGCTGCGGCTGAGCAACCGCATCACCTGCTCGCTGACGCGCGACCTTCGCATCCGCGCGTTTGCCAAGCTGCACGAAGTGCCGGTGGGCTATTTGGACAGTCATAAAAAAGGAGACATCCTCAGCCGAATCGTAAATGACATTGACCAGATTGCAGACGGCCTGCGGGGTTTTTCACAGCTGTTTACCGGAATCGTCACCATTGCCGGCACCATATTCTTCATGCTGCGCATCAACGCTTCGGTGGCGCTTGTCGTCATCGTTATTACGCCGCTTTCGCTGTTTGTCGCAGCGTTTATTGCGCGGCGCTCGTACACGCTTATCAAAAAGCAGGCGGAGCTCAGCGGCGAGCTTTTGAGCTATGCGGAGGAATATACGGTAGGCAAGGAAACCGTCGCGGCGTTTTCCTATGAAAAAGAAGCAGAGGAAGGGTTTTCCGAAATCAATAGCCGGATGCAAAAAAACGGCGTAAAGGCGCAGCTTTTTTCCGCCATGATCAACCCGTCCACCCGCTTTGTAAACGCGCTGGTGTACGCCGCCGTGGGAATTTACGGCGCGGCGACAGCTATTGCAGGCGCGCTCAGCATCGGCCAGCTTTCCAGCTTTCTCATCTACGCTGGGCAATATACCCGCCCGTTCAACGAAATATCCGGCGTCGTTTCAGAGCTGCAAACTGCGCTGGCATCTGTGGCGCGCGTGTTCGAGCTGCTGGATGCACAGGCAGAGCCGCAAGACGCGGCCGGCGCCACTATGCTCGAAGCGACACGGGGAGAAATAGCGTTTGAAAACGTTTCCTTCTCCTATACGCCGGACAGAAGGCTGATTGAAGGGCTTACGCTGCACGCGTCAACAGGGGAGAGGGTAGCCATTGTGGGGCCGACAGGCGCAGGAAAAACAACGCTCATCAATTTGCTCATGCGGTTTTACGATGCAGGTTCGGGAAAAATCACCCTGGACGGGCTGGATATTATGGCGGTGCAAAAAAATAGCCTGCGCGGCATGTATGGGATGGTGCTGCAGGATACATGGCTGATGCAGGCCAGTGTGCGCGAAAATATTGCATACGGCAGGCCGGACGCAACAGAGGAAGAGGTTGTTGCGGCAGCAAAGTCCGCGCATGCGCACAGCTTCATCAGGCGGCTGCCCGATGGATATAATACGGTCATTTCCGAAGAAGGCGGAAACCTTTCAGCAGGGCAAAAGCAACTGCTATGCATTGCGCGCGCCATGCTGGTATCGCCGCCCATGCTGCTGCTGGACGAAGCGACCAGCAATATAGACACGCGTACAGAAATGAAAATACAGGATGCGTTTGGTAAGATGATGGATGGAAAAACAAGCTTTATTGTGGCGCACCGGCTGTCCACCATCCGCGAAGCAGATATCATACTCGTCATGAAGGACGGCGCAATTGCCGAACAGGGCAGCCACTCCGAACTGATGGAAAAAAACGGCTTTTATGCACAGATGTATGGCAGCCAGTATGCGTATACGGCGGCAGATTAAAGCGGGCCGTTCAATTTTTCAGACAAAATCGCGTACGCCTCTTCCGGCGAATCCGTATGAAGGCAGGCGGCTTCCATAGGGCAGTTGCCCGTACCTTCGCGGTTTTGGATAAGCGGAACCTCTGTGCCGTATTCGAGCGCAATATTGTTTTTTTGGAGCACTTCCTTTGCGGGCGTGCTGATGACGCCTGCATAAACCTCGGCGGCTTTTCCGTACGCCATTAAAAGAGCTGCCGCTTTGCCAACGACCTTATCTGCAATGGAAGCGCCGTTTAGCGCCGCGGCATTTTCCTTCAGCCATTCCATAATAGGACGGATGCCGTGCAAGGCAGAAGTGCTGGTGCTGTAGCCCTTTACAAGAACGCATGTCCAGTCAAAGTTTTCCAGCAGTTCCTTTGCTTTTGTCAGCTTATCTGTCATAATAAATCTCCTTTTGTTTTACGGGATAGATGCGGCAAATTCCTTTACCTCTACCATGCGCGCGGGAATATCGATCGATTGCGGGCACATTTTCATGCAAGCGCCGCAGGCAGTGCAGTGGTGCGCTTGCTTTTCTTCGCCGAAGTTGTTGTAGGTCAACTCAAACATAATTGTATCACGCCCCGTGCGGTACTGGTTGTATGTAGAAAACACGCGGGGGATATCTACGCCAAACGGGCAGTCCATGCAGTAGTTGCAGCCGGTGCAGGGAATGGTGCCCGACGCTTTATATGCCGTAAGCGCGGAAGAGAGCACCCTTCGCTCGTTTTCCGTCAGCGGAATACGTTCCGAAAACGTTGCCAGGTTGTCGTCGATTTGCGGAATGGCCGACATGCCGCTCAGTATGATGAGTATATTGTCCAGCGAATATACATAGCGCATGGCCCACGACGCAGCGCTGGCAGTTTGGTTTTCTTTGTGCAAAATTTCAAGCGCCTTGTCCGAAAGCGTGGAAAGCGCGCCGCCGCGCACAGGTTCCATTACAACGACAGGAATACCTCGTTCTGTAAGCGTTTCGTATTGCGTTTTGGCGTCCTGCAGCTCCCAGTCCAGATAGTTGAGCTGAAGCTGCGCAAAATCGAATTCGTAGCGATCCAGCAATTGCGGGAGCTCGTCCGGCCTGCCGTGGAAGGAAAAACCAAGATGCCGGACCTTTCCCTGTTTTTTCATTTCAAACGCATATTCGTAAGCGCCAAACTGCTCCATCAGCGCGGTATTGTCCGCGTCGAGGGAGTGCAGCAGGTAAAAGTCGATGTAATCCGTTCCGCAGCGCTTGAGCTGCTCTTCGAAAAAACGCTTCGGGTCGCCCTTGTCCTTCAGGAAAAAAGTGGGCAGCTTGTCTGCAAGAAAATAGCTTTCCCGCGGATAGGCGGCCAACGCTTTTTTAACGAAGCTCTCGGATGTTTCGTTGTGGTAGGTATAAGCCGTATCAAAATAGTTTATGCCGTTTTTGTAGGCATGCTCGATCAGCGGCAGCGCCTTTTTTTCGTCGATTTCCTGGCTATCCGGAGAAACCGTAGGAAACCGCATGCACCCAAACCCAAGCAAAGACACTTCGCCGAAGCCTGAAAAATTACTATAAACCATAGAATGACCTCCGTTTTGCCGTATATACCCCGTTCAATTATAGTGTAAGGCTTTGTTTGCCAAAAAGTCAAGAATCGCTGCAGAAATAACGCAGAGCTGCGCAAGCCTATGCCAACCACCCTACCCGGCGCAGGGAATTCTCCTGCTGGTTATTTTATGGCAGAAACCTTCTTTCCCAAAAGCCCTAAACAACACGCTGTTTATATTATTCAGACGGTTTAAGCCGCGAAGCCAAGCTGCGTTCCAGCTCCATAGCCAGCTTTTCTGCCGCGCGTTCATTTGGCTTTTGAAAAAGGTGCCTGCGTATATACCGGCCGCTGTTATCAAAAACCACAAGCTCAACAGCCCATTTTTTCCGGTGGGAAGGGGGCGCGCCCATTCTGGGGGTAAAGACATTGAGTTCGGCATCATACTCTGCTGGTGATTTATAACAAACCTCTACCGAAAACCAATGGCGCATGATCTCTTCGCCTGTATAGGTGCGAAACCCCGTTTTGATTCTGCCATTGCCAATTTTTACGCCGGTTCCTACCAGCAGTATCAATATGATTACAGCAATGATTGCTATTAAAACGAGCGCCATTATCCACATTGTTTTCTCCTACCACAAATATAAATTCGACGGCTAAAAAATCAGGCTCATAGGAATACCGAAATAAAATCTCTCTCAATAAATACGGTCAGATACTTTATTATACCATGTTTTGATGCATTGCGCGTATAGTCTACCGCAGCAGTTAGTGTCAAGTAAACGTTGGCAAGCAAGAGCCTTTTACAAAAGATATAATGACATTTGTTTTTCGTATCTATGACAACATCATATCACTGAAGCGTCATTGTTGAAAAGGGTTTTTGCGACA
>JBMNTU010000065.1:0-12872 GCA_050945895.1 Christensenellaceae bacterium
CCGGTTATTGTCGTATCCGCAAACACGGATGCAAATAACAGCATAAAAGAAAATGCACCTGTTTCTGCTGCTGTAGAAACGGCTGCTCCGGCCGATGTTACGCCGGTAGAAAGCGAAACGAAAAACCCGGCTGTGCCCGAAAACACTTCTGCTGATCCAGTGCCGGTCGAAAATTCGATTGATTCTGTAACCATAACGGATGGAAAAAGCCCGACTTCACAAAATCCGGATTCTACCGGCACATCTGAAAATGCTGTCACGGGTACACCCGATTCGGGTAATCCTTCCGAAACACCGCAGGATGCTGGTGTTACACCTGCAAGCACAAGCGATGAACTTTTGACCGATGTTCCCACTGCCGAAGACACTACCGGCGATATGGCAGCTTTGTCTGCGGAGGAAGATCCGGCAGCGCTTCCTGCCAATGAAACGGCCGACCCGAACGCCGTTCAAAATGTGCTGGATGCGGTGGTGACCGATCCTACACAGGTTATAGATGGCGCCGATGGTGCGGAAGATATGTCTACACAGGCTGTTGATGCCGGAGAAACGCAAGATCCGGCCACCCTTCCCGAGGGTTTGCCTCAAGAGCCCGTTGTAACCGCTGTAGACTACACACCGATGGTGCTTGTTCCCGAGGTAAACAGCTCTGAGGTTATTAAGCTTCAGCAGCGCCTGATGGATTTGAATTATATGGATGATGATGAACCCACTGAATATTATGGCGGCGTTACACAGCAGGCTGTCAAATATTTCCAGCGCAAGCACGACCTGCCCGTAGATGGTGTTGCCGGCCTGGAAACGCAGCAGTTGCTGTTCTCTGACCAGGCACAGGTCTACACTGTGTCGCTCGAAGCCGAAGGCCCCGATGTAGAAGGAATTCAGGATCGGCTTATAGATCTTGGTTATCCTGCTTCTTCAACCGGATATTTTGGTGAGGAAACTGAAAGTGCAGTAAAATACTTCCAGCGTATGAACGGCCTTGCCGACGATGGCAGCGTTGGAGAATATACACTGGAATTGCTTTATTCTGAAGAGGCCATTCCTGCAGAGAAACCCAAGCCCACGCCTGCAAAATCCGGTTCTTCCGGGTCGTCATCCGGCAGCAAGGGCGGCGGTGGCGGCGGTTCCTCTTCGTCGCACGTTGCAAACCCGGGCAGTGTAGAATCAATGATCTCCGTTGCGATGGCGCAGGTTGGAAAACCGTATGTGCGCGGCGGTAAAGGCCCCGATTCCTTCGACTGCTCCGGCCTTGTATACTATGCCCTCAGCGCAAGCGGAAACGGCATTGGGTACATGACCTCCGGCGGTTGGGCAGGCTCTAGCTATGCATATATAGGCAGCCTTGGTGAGCTCCAGCGCGGTGACATCATCTGCTTTAGCGGCCATGTAGGTATCTACCTGGGCGACGGTATGATGGTAGACGCTTCTTCCAGCAAGGGGCAGGTCGTTGTAAGAAACTGCACCGGAAGCTGGTCTGTCAATAACTTTATCTGCGGAAGACGTCCCCTGTAAACAGCAAACTTTCAAAAGAGCCGACCATTCGGCTCTTTTTTATTTTGTTTGATTTCCTGCGCTTTTAGGCGCATTACTGATCGACGGCCGTGCACGTGTATGTTTCCTGGCTGCGCGCGTCGTGCATCCCTTTACACAAGGCATGACCTCTCTTATCGCACAACAACAAAGAGCCGCACCTTCTGGTTGCGGCTCTTTCTCTTTGCAAACGCCAACAATACTATTTTACGATTCTTTCCAGCAGGCCTTCGAATATCTTCCCATGGCGCGCTTCGTCTTTGGCCATTTCGTGTACGGTATCATGTATTGCATCGTAGCCAAGCTCTTTTGCACGTTTGGCAATTTCCATTTTTCCAGCAGTTGCCCCGCATTCTGCATCTGCACGCATTTCGATGTTTTTACGGGTATCTGCATACACAACTTCCCCCAAAAGCTCTGCAAACTTCGCCGCATGCTCCGCTTCTTCAAACGCAATCCGTTTATATGCTTCCGCCGCTTCCGGATAACCTTCCCGATCTGCCTGGCGGGACATCGCAAGATACATGCCAACCTCTGTACATTCCCCTGTAAAATTCTCCCGAAGCCCCTTCAGGATTTCTTCGTCGACGCCCTGCGCCACTCCAATAACGTGCTCTGCCACAAAAACGCGCGCGCCATCTTTCAATTCATTGAACTTGGAACCATCTGCGCCGCACTGCGGGCATTTTTCCGGGCGTGCGCCCTCTGCCGTATAACCACAAACCTGACATACAAATTTCACCATTTTTTAAACCCTCCTAATTTCGTCAAGTATTAATTATATTATAAACCATTTCTTTAACAAATAACCAAAAAACAAAAAAATTATCATATTTTCTTTTTTTTATTCCATTTCCGCTTCCATCAACGTCTTTTTTCGTATCTCTACCCATTTTGTAGCGCAGTTGCGTAGCAGCGCACGGTCGTGGCTTACAAGCAGAACCGTTCCGCTGTAATCCCTGATGGCCCCTTCCACGGCAATGGCCGACTGCATATCCATATGATTGGTCGGCTCGTCCAAAAGAAGGAGGTTGACATTATCCAGCATCAGCATTGCAAGGTTCACCTTATTGATTTCTCCGCCACTCAAAACACTGCATTTTTTATGGACGTCCTGGCCCGTAAAACGGAGCCTGCCCAAAATCAGCCGGCTGTATTCTTCACTGTGGACGCTTACACGCATGATGTTTTCAAGTATTGTTGCGCTCAAATCCACCGCGGAATAGAACTGGCTTAAATAGCCTATTTTTACATTGGCCGCAAAATCAAACTGTGCATCGCGCGTATAAATCATTTGCATAAGCGTGCTCTTACCACTGCCATTCGGCCCTAAGAGCGCTGTTTTCGAGTTCGTATCCAACGAAAAACGGGCGCGGTCAAAAACGACTTTGTCCCCGTAGCTAAATGAAAAACATGGCGAGCTGACCGCTACCGGATTATGGATCTGCAAATTTCCAGGCAATATTATTTTTGCTTCCTTTTGCTGCACAGGCCTTTTAACGTCGCCCATTTGTTCGATTCTCGAACGAATATTTTTTGCTGCATTATCCAACTTTTTCTTTTGGGTTTGCCCTCCCATCTTATGTAGCCGCGCCTCAGAATTTCCCATCCTTTTGGGCGTTTTGCGCACGTTTCCACTCCTTTGCTGTGCACCCGCCATTGCTTGCTTCAGGCGTTTTTTCTCTTTTATATGCTGCTCGTAGGCAAATGCTTGCTCGTCGCTTTCCAGCTTTTTGCGGTAAGCATAATCCTCATAGTTTCCGTCATATATGTGTATGGTGCCCTGTTCAATCTCCCAGATTTTTGTACACACCGAATCGAGCAGTTCCCTGTTGTGTGAAACTATAAGCACTGCACCATCGAACCGCAACAGCTGCTTTTTCAGGTATTCAATTGCATGTATATCCAGATGGTTATCCGGCTCATCTAAAAAAAGAAGCAACGGGTTTTCATCCAGCGCCGCCTGGATATGCCTTTTGGTCTGTTCTCCACCGCTCAACCCCGTTTCCTTGTCGGCTGCCATTTGCCTCAGGTAGGCCGCCGGAACATGGCGGCAGACCTCCCCTTCATCCGGTTTTCTTTCTCCTGCAAGAATATCCAACAATGTGGTTTTGCCGCTGCCATTTCTTCCTATAATGCCAATCCTGTCCCCTTCATGTATCGAGAGGCGCCCCGCCGAAAACAACAACTCGGCACCTGCCTCCTGCTTTATTTTATCTGCCTGTAGTAATAACATAAAAAGCCTCCTTCCACGTTTTTGAAGGAGGCAATAAAACAAAAAATCATTAAGTTGCGTTCACCTAATGATCCCTGTTTATAACCCACCTACAAAAACATTTCAATACCCGTACAGCATTTGCCGTACCAAAATCGTCTAAGTTTTGTAAGCGAATTAATTGCGCATCGAATTCCTGCCTTTTTATTTTTTACCAGTATAGCACACACAAAAGAAATGTCAACCCATAACTTTTTCTGCCACGGCTATTTGCTTTTTCGGCGGTTCCCGCTTTGCTGTAAAGCTCGAAAGCGGCATTTTATCGAATTTGTCCATTTCCGTCAATCACATATTTAACGGTCGTCATCTCCTCCAGCCCCATTGGGCCGCGCGCATGCAGCTTTTGTGTAGAAATGCCAATCTCTGCACCAAATCCGAATTCGTATCCGTCCGTAAAACGGGTAGACGCATTCACATACACCGCGGCAGCATCCACCTCTTCCTTAAAGAGCTGCGCATTTTTATAGCTGTTCGTAATAATTGCCTCCGAATGACCACTTCCATAATGGTTGATATGCGCAATCGCTTCCGTAACGTCCGCAACCACTTTTACAGAAATCTTATAATCGTGGTATTCCGTTGCATAATCCTCTTCCGTCGCCGACTTTACGCCGTATTTCTGGCACGTTTCGCAGCCGAATATTTCCACGTTCTTTTCCGCCAGCGCCGTAAAGATCAACGGAAGGAACTCCTGCGCGACACTTTCGTGCACCAGCAGGCTTTCGATTGCGTTGCACACCGAGGGACGCTGCGTTTTTGCGTTAATAGTGATCGCCTTTGCCATTTCGAGGTCTGCGCTGGCGTCCACAAATACATGGCAGTTTCCCACGCCCGTCTCGATTACCGGAACACTGGCGTTTTTTACAACGCTCTGAATAAGACCCGCACCGCCGCGCGGGATCAATACGTCTATGATTCCATTCAGGCCCATCATATATGTGGCCGCATCCCGCGTTGTTTCTTTAATCATACCAATCGCCCCTTGCGGCAACCCTGCTTTTGTTCCCGCTTGTATCATAATGTCTGAAACAGCGATGTTGGAATGGATCGCCTCGCTTCCACCCTTCAAAACAACCGCGTTGGATGTTTTGAGGCATAGCCCGATGGCGTCCGCCGTTACATTGGGGCGCGCCTCGTAAATAATGCCGATTACGCCCATGGGGACGCGCTTTTTTGCAACCAGCAGCCCATTGGGGCGTTTATTGGCATGAATAATTTCACCGATTGGGTCAGGCAGCTTGGCAACGTCCATCAGCCCCTGCGCCATATCCAAAATACGCTGTTCGCTAAGCGCCAGCCTGTCTAAAAGCGCTTTGGTCTGCCCTTTATTCTCGGCAGCTTGCACGTCCAGCGCGTTTCTTTCCAATATAAACGGAATATTGCTTTTAAGGCCTTCGGCCATCGCATACAGAATATCATTTTTTTGGTTGGTCGTCAGCCGGTTCAGCTCCGGCTTTGCTTCTTTTGCCGCATTTGCGATTTTGAATACCGATTCCATCTCTTCTCCCTTATCCTTTAAAATAGCCTTCCAGCAATCCGTTTACCAGCTTTCCGTCCGCTTTCCCTTTAACACGGGGCATCAGTTTCTTCATAATCTGCCCTTTTTGCTTTGCCTCAGGCTCTTTTATATTAAGCTCCGCCAGCACCGCTTCTATTTGCTGCCGGATTTCATCCTCACTCATAAATTTAGGTGCAAATTCGCTTAACACCGCCAGCCGGTCCGTATTTTTCTGCACGATATCCTGCCTGCCTCCCGCTTTTTCGATAGACTCCTGCGTTTCCTTCATTTCTTTTAAAATGACGGTGTTTTCCTCTTCTTCGGTAAGCGCTTCCCGCTTGTCTTTCGCGGCGCCCTTCAGCTTTGCCAAAAGCAAAGACAGGCTGTCTTTACGCTCCGTATCCCGCGCCTTCATTGCTTCAATCATTTTCTTTTGCACCTGCTCTGTTTTAGACAATGCATCCGCCTCCTTTTGGCTCATCGTTTTACGTTATTATACCATTATACCGCCCAAATTCAAATCTATTTTCGGGTTTATGCTTTAGCGCAGCCATTCCGTGGTATATATAAAATGTACAAAAGTATTTGAATGAAGGAGATTTGTATGCACATTGCGATCGTGACCGGCGCTTCGTCCGGCATGGGCAAAGAATTTGTAAAGCAGCTGGATGACTGGAAATTTGACGAAATCTGGTGTGTCGCCCGCCGGGAAGACCGGCTTTTGGCACTGCAAAACGATGTAAATACCAAGCTTCGGCCAGTTGTTTTGGATCTTTCACAAAAAAGCAGCATAGACGCAGTACGTAGCCTGCTCGAAACGGAAAAGCCTTCGCTCGGGCTGCTTGTGAATTGTGCGGGGTTTGCCAAATTCGGAAAATTCGCAGATATCCGCCCAGAGGATTCCTATGCAATGGTGGAGCTTAACATCAATGCGCTGATGGGTCTGTGTTATTGTGCGCTGCCCCATATGCCGCAGGGCGGGCGCATTATCAACATTGCGTCTACTGCAGCATTCCAGCCACTTCCCGACATGAACGTTTACGCCGCCTCCAAAGCGTTTGTGCTTAGCTTTTCGCGCGCGCTTGGCCGCGAAATCGGCGATTTGGGCATTAGCGTTACTACTGTTTGCCCTGGATGGACCAAAACGGAATTCTTTGACGTGGGCAGGAAAAACGCCGACCAAAATGCCATCACCGAACTCCCATTTATGTCAAAGCCTGAAAACGTTGTGCGGCATGCACTAAAGGCTGCACAAAAACGCAAAGACCTGGCTGTTTACGGGATATTCAACAAATTCCACCTGTTTTTTGCAAGAATACTGCCCACAAACTCCATCATGACATTGTGGAACGCCATGCGGTAGGCTACCATATATACTTTCCGGCATACAGCCGCCTGCCCTGCGCGGCGGCCTCGCGGATGAAATCTGTTTTTGCCGCCGTATACCCGTCCCGGTCGTGCCTGTATATCTCTTGCAGGCTCTTTTTGAGCGCGGCGTATTCACGCGCCGCATCCGAATGCTCCCGCAGATAATCCCTGAAATACAGCTCGTCCCAGTCACCGGCAAAACGCACATGCAAATGGCAGGGCTGCCCTTCGTACCCGTTTTCCGTATACCCCTTCAAAAACACCATGTGCGGCGGCGGGTTTTCCGGCTGGGGCAAATAAATATAGCCCGCTTGCTCCATCGCGTCTGCGAGCTTTTGCGTATGGGATTCTTCTCCAATTTCGATTAGGATATCGATTATATTTTTTGCGCACAGCCCGGGAACGCTCGTGCTTCCAATGTGGCTGATGCGCAGGATGTTTTTTCCTATAAGCGCCCGGATACGCTCCTCTTCCTCCTCAAAGCAACGCGGCCATACAGCGTTGTATTCTTCCACTACAACGGGAAATAGCTGCCACAGCTGCTGGTTTGTCATACTTTTGAGGTTGGTTTTCATTATCTGCGATAACGGCGGTTGCTGCTTCTGCGTGTGCGGTTCATGCGCCGCCTGCTGCGCATCCGGCGGCGGTGCAGGTTGACCATGCGGATAACAAGCAGTGCCGCTACGGCAGCTGCCGGGATAATAATGAAAAGATACCAGGGCACTCCCTCTTCCGCATCCGTTTTTTTCGTGTCCCCCGTACCGTTTTGTTCCTGCCCTTCGGCGCTTCCTTCTGCAGCCAAAACCTGCCTCGTTGCCACAAGCGGTACAGAAAACAGAGCTTCGCCATTGATCGTATAGGTTACTGTCCCCATCTCCTCATTTTCCGCAACCGGCGCTTCCAGCGGTTTTGTAATCTCTACGCTGCTTTCAATGGTAAGCGAGCCATCAGCCAGTGCAGCGGCCGTTTCGCTGTCTACTGCAACCGACTCCGGTATTTCCATATTGCTTGCCGTGCTTAGTGCAAGCATTCCCTGTGCTGCGTCGTCTTCCGCAAAATTGGACAGCTGCTCTTCCATTTGTACCGGCTGGATGTATTGGGAGATATCTACTTTTATATGCCGCGCGAAGCCGTATTCGAACAAATTGACGGCAAGCCGCCAGCGCTCGCGTGCTTTTTCGGTGTTGTCTCCATAGATAACGGCCACAAGCGCTACGCCGTCTTTTTCGGCAGAGGCGACAAGGCAGCCGTTCCAGCCGACATATTCTTCCTCCGGCCCAATGAGCATATTTTGCGTAAGGCCCGTTTTCATGCCTGTCGCATACTGGTAGCGCATATCCACGATTTCTTCGTCTTCCGCCCTGTTCGGCGGCGTATTCATAAGGTAGTTCGTATTTTGGAGCACGCGCTCCTCTGCTTTCAGGTTGGTGGGCTTAACCGTGTAGGACTGTGTTTTTACCGCTTCCAGTATTTCTTCGTGCTTGGATACCTCAAACGCCAGCTTAGCCATATCGGCCGCTGTGGAATAATGCGTATCGTTTGCATATTCGGGCGCAAGGCCATGCGGGTTTACAAAGTTTGTGTTGTTCATGCCCAGCTCTTTTGCCCGTTCGTTCATACGCGCAACAAACGCGTCTACACTGCCCGACACATGTACGGCAATTGCAGCTGCCGCATCGTTGCCCGACGGCAACAGCAGCCCATAGAATACGTCCTTTACGGGAATCGTTTCGTTTTGGATGAGGTTCATGAGCGTGGACGTTTCCGCATTGAACGGATTCACTTCCTCTCCAACAGTCATTTCGCCCTCCAGCCCTTTTTCTTCCAACAGCAAAAGCGCCGTCATCAGCTTTGTTGTGCTTGCCGGGTAGATTTTTTCATCCGGGCTTTTCTGGTGTAGCATATCCCCTGTGTGCTGGTCGAACAATATGTAGGATGTTGTTGTATATGGCGTGTCGTCAAAAGGCTCGTTCGCTGCAAAAGCCGTATTGCTGCCCAGC
Source organism: Christensenellaceae bacterium (assembly GCA_050945895.1). Lineage (GTDB taxonomy): Bacteria > Bacillota > Clostridia > Christensenellales > Christensenellaceae > JBMNTU01. The sequence goes on from JBMNTU010000065.1 coordinate 8,675, forward strand.
AACGCCAAAACCAGTATAATCAACAAAAATGCAATTCGCTTTTTCAAACCTTGTACCCCAATCAAACAAAAAGTCAGTGTACATTATATAATAAAAAGGAGCAATTGTATATGCTATTTACTTTTTGTTCATATTCCAAGATAATAAAAGCGCCCACAAGCGCTTTTTTGTATCTTTTTCAATTTGCTTTTCCCGTTTCCGGATTTTTATCGGCATATTCAAAGAAGTTATCGTCCACCTTCCACAGCCGCTCCAGTTGATAAAATTCCCGTTCTTCTTTGTGAAAAATATGCACCAGCACCTCGCCGTAGTCCAGCACGATCCACCGGCCCTCGCGCATCCCTTCTATGCGGGTTGGGCGCTCTTCCTGCTCTTGCGCCATTTTATGCTCCACCTCTTCGGCAAGCGTTTGCGCATGTGTATTTGACGTGGCCCCCGCAACCACAAAATAGTCTGATATAATTGTAAGATCCTCTACTTTTAGTATAATGATATCCTGCGCTTTTTTGCTGTCCAGTATGTCTGCAATGTGTAGCGCCTTGTTGGAAATTTCCTCTTTTTTGATCATATATCCTCCCCAAAGTATTTTTTTCTGTAAAAATTATACGCCTTTACCGAATCAATTTCAATGAGGATTTTTCGCTGGAGCAGGTCTTCTAGGGTGAGCTCCAGTCCATACAGCACAGCTTTGTCGATATCCTCATCTGCCAGCCGGCGCAGCTTGCCTACCTCTTCAAAATCGCGCATCGGCTCGATATAGTCTGCCATGTAAATAATTTTTTCGAGCATTGTCATGTTTTCGCGGCCGGTTGTATGGTAGCGCACCGCCTCCAGTATTTCCGGATCGCAAATGATTCCGTTCTCTTCTAAAAAGGCTGCTCCTGTTGGCCCGTGCAGCGTTTTTACCGACAGAGACCGTATATTGTATTTCTCTGCAAGCGCCTCGTTATCCATATGCTTTGTGATATCGTGCATCAGGCCTGCAACGCGCGCTTTTTCTACATCTGCTCCATACTTTTCGGCAAGCTCTACCGCCGTTTGCTCCGCCATCAGCGAATGCTCGAGGCGCGTGCCGCTAAGATATTGCCGAAGAATCGCCTCCAGCTCATCCCTCGTTTTTGTACAGTCCGTTTTCAATAATATACTCCTTTACCACCCTCGGTAGCATATGGTCTACCGGGAGATCCTTCTCTAGCCTTTCCCGCACTTCGGACGAGCTGACCGCCATACCCCTTACAGACGACACCTCGATACGTGCTCCATACTCCTCATGCAGCTTTGCCGCCTGCGCAGAGAGTTTTAGGTCTTCGTACCGGTAGCGCGGCACACAAATAAAATTCGTTAGCCTGCAAACCGCCGCAAAATCCTTCCAGGAGGGAAGCTCGAACAGTGTATCGGAACCGATAACAAAATAAAAATCCGTATCCGTACACGTTTTATGAAGTTCCCGGAGCGTATCGACCGTATATGTGTACCCAATGCGTTTGACTTCGATATCGCTTACCTCGAGCGCAGGGTATTCGCGCACGGCAAGCGCCGTCATCTGGAGCCGCGCATACTTGGACGCCATCTGCTCGTCTAGCTTATGCGGCGGGCTGCCGCAGGGAATAAGCACCATCCTTAAAAGATCGAACTCATCTTTGATGCGCAGTGCCATATCGATATGCCCGTTGTGCACCGGGTTGAATGTTCCGCCGAAAACGCCGTACTTTTTTCGCGGGTAATCCAGGCGTACATCGTCTTCCGAAAGCACTCTTTTAAAAAGCTCCATCATATTACCATCATAGTTCTATCGTTTTTTTTGTTTCCGATTGGCGGTACAGCACAAATTTCCTGCCCAAAACGGACACGCCGTCCGCGCCAGTCTGTTCGGCCAGCAGGTTGCACGCTTCCTTAGCGGATAGCGGCGCATTTTGCTGCACAGAGCCTTTGATAAGTTCCCGCGCTTCCAGCGCTTCTTCCGTCTGCTTTATAATGTTTTCCGTTATGCCATCTTTTCCCACATGCACGATCGCATCCATATGCTGGGCCATGCCGCGCAGCTTTGCGCGCTGTTTACTGTTTAGCAAATGTGTTCTCCTTTGTCTATTACCTGACATTATGGACAGCCTAGTCCACAAAGTCAAACTCTTCCCCGTTCAGCCGCACCGTATCGCCATCCTGCGCGCCGTTTTCCTTGAGAAGCTTGATGATGCCCATATCCTTTAAAAGCTTGTGGAAATGCCGCATCGAATCGGGGTCGCGCGGGTCTATACGCGCATAGATATCGTCAATCAGCGTACCGTTTATTTCGAGCACGCCGTCTTCTCCGTGCGAAACATCTGCCGTGCGGACGTCGTTTTGCCTGTCCCAGTCCTCCACGACGCCCTCTTCGGCAATCCCTTCCTCTTCGGGCAGCGTTTTTAAAATATTTGCCATTTCGTATTTGATTTTGTCTACGCCCATTTGTGTCGCCGCAGAAATCAGGAAAACCGTTTTATCCGGATGCGCCTTTGCAAAGCGTTTATGGTTTTCTGCCGCGTCCGGCAGGTCTGCTTTATTCAGCAGAACGATTTCCGGCCGCTCTGCCAGCGTTTTCGAATAGCTGTAGAGTTCCTTTCGGATCGTATCGTAATCGGCAAGCGGGTCGCGCCCTTCCGACCCCGAGATATCCACCACATGTGCGATCATCCGCGTCCGTTCGATATGCCGCAAAAACGCATGCCCCAGCCCCGCTCCGCCGGACGCCCCCTCGATAAGCCCGGGGATATCTGCGATAATAAAGCTGTAGTCGTCCATTTTTACCACGCCAAGGTTGGGCGCAAGCGTCGTAAAATGGTAGTTTTCAATTTTGGGCCGCGCAGACGTCATGGACGCAAGCAGCGTGGATTTTCCTACATTTGGGAAGCCCACAAGCCCCACGTCTGCGATGGACTTGAGCTCCAGGATAACGCCGTGCTCCAGCACCTTTTTGCCTGGTGTGGAAAAGCGCGGCGTCTGCCGCACCGAATTGGCAAAGCGCGCATTGCCCTGCCCGCCTTTGCCGCCCTTTAAAACCAGGTATTGTTTTTCTTCACGGATGTCCGCGACGATACGTTTTGTTTCTTCGTCGATGACCACCGTTCCCTGCGGCACTTTAATTTGCAGGTCTTCACCCGTTTTGCCGCGCATATTTTTCTTTTTTCCGTTTTCGCCATTATCGGCGCGGAATTTTTTATGGTACCGGAAATCCATCAGCGTGCGCATATTCCGGTCGGCAACAAAATACACATTGCCGCCGTCGCCGCCGTCACCGCCGTCTGGCCCGCCCGCGTTCACATACTTTTCCCTGCGGAACGAAACCGCGCCATTGCCGCCGTCGCCGGCTTTGATTTTTATTTTTACTTTATCTACTATCATTCTTTTTTTTATACTCCGGGCAAATATCCACCAGCACACAGCTTTCGCACAATGGCTTTTGGGCCTTGCACACGCGCCTGCCATGCCAGATAAGCCAATGGTGCGCGTTTGACCAATCTTCCTTTGGAATAATTGCGGTCGCCTGTTTTTCCACGATGTCCGGGTTGTCCGAGCGGGCAAAACCCAAACGGTTTGTCACGCGCTTTACATGCGTATCTACCGCAAACGCCGGTTTGCCAAACGCAAACGCCAGCACAACATTGGCGGTTTTCCGGCCTACGCCCGCAAGCGTTGTCAGCTCTTCCATCGTGTCTGGCACGTTGCCGCCGTATTCTTCCATAATACGCTGTGCGCACGCAATGATATTTTTGGCTTTGTTTTTGTATAGCCCGCAGGTTTTTATATAGCCCTCCACTTCGGAAAGATTTGCCCGCGCCAGCTCCTTTGCCGTGGGGTATTTTTTAAACAGCTCTTTCGTTACGATATTTACACGCACGTCCGTGCACTGCGCCGCTAAAATAGTCGCTATTACCAATTCGTATGGGTTATGGTAGGTAAGGCCGGACACTTCGTTTCCGTATTCTTTTTTCAGCCGCGCAAGGATTTCCTTTTGCTGCGCTGTCATTTTCTCCCGCTTTGTCATGTTTTTATTATACCATAAAATCTTTGAAGTAGGATACGGTATAACCCGTCCGTTAGTGTCAAGTAAACGTTGGCAAGCAAGAGCCTTTTACAAAAGATATAATGACATTTGTTTTTCGTATCTATGACAACATCATATCACTGAAGCGTCATTGTTGAAAAGGGTTTTTGCGACAAG
>JBMNTU010000066.1:0-12843 GCA_050945895.1 Christensenellaceae bacterium
CATACACTCCTTGATTGATTCTTTTCCAAAATCATTATATCAAGTGTGTATCTGTGGGAGGCGCCTTCTGGACGCCTCCCTTTTGCCAATGATTATTTTACACTAAGCTCCACCAGTATTTTGACGCCGATACCAACCAGCACAAGCCCGCCGATGACCATTGCCTTTTTTTCGAATGCTTCACCCAGTTTTTTGCCGAAGACGGCCCCCGCAAAGCACAAGCAAAATGTTGTTAGCCCGATAATGGCGGCGCCCAGCCAAACGGAAGAGGTGCCGATAACGCCAAAGCTCAGCCCGACGGCCAGCGCGTCGATACTGGTCGCGAGTGCCATTGTAAGCAATACTTTATTGGACAGCATATTGGAACGGTCGCTACCCCCGCTGGATTTCAAAGCGTCGTGGATCATTTTGATTCCCACAAACGCAAGCAGCCCAAACGCCACCCAGTGGTCGAAGGCGGCGATATAGAAGCTGACCGTGGTGCCCAGCAGCCAGCCGAGTACGGGCATCAGAAACTGGAACCCGCCGAAGTAAACGCCGATCTTTGCGGCGTCCCGCTTTCGCATATGCGGGCAAGAGATGCCCGTAGAGATGGAAACAGCGAGTGCATCCATCGAAAGGCTTACGCCAATCAAAACAAAGGATAGAACATCCATATATAAATCCTCTGCCCATCCGAATTGGGAGCCTTTTAAAAAAACAGACCCACGTATGGTAAACCATACATGAGTCTTGCTATTTAATTCAAGCCAGGCGTTTTTGCCAGTATGTTGACTTGACACGCAACATATGCTGCGCCAACTACTCCCTCATGAGCTTATACTATAATTGTAAACGATTTTCGCTCGTTCGTCAACCTGCAGGGCGGGTGCACAGCAAGGGAAGGATATCTTGCTATGCACTGAAGGAGTCAAACGTTTTAACGCCTTTTGTCGCAATACTCCTGTAAAGCAGGATACTAATGACGATTAGAACCGCCGCCATGACGTAGGATACGACTTTTCCTGCGAAAAACGTAAGCACCATGGGCCCGAGAGAAATGGCCATGCCAACGAGGATAACGACCATGATGGGGGTTCCCTGCTTGATGATGCGGATTTCGCTGTCCCAGTCGAACTTGGGATAGCGTAGGTTTAAAAACAGCCCGAAAAGCGCCGTATAGAAGGCATAGGCGAGCGGCAAAACATACAGCATCAGCGTATCGAGCGGCGGCATTTTAAGCGCGACTGCCAACAGGGTAGAGCTTATGAGCACCGCCGGCAAGAGCAGCTGCAGGTTTACCCGCAGCTTGGCTTTTAAAATATCCTTTGTACTGACGGGCAGGGATTTGGTGATCCAAAGCTGTTTGCCTTCTATGGAGACCGATGCTGCCGTAGTGCAGCACATAACGATGCAAAAGGCCGAAATAAATGGCGCACCCACGCCCATTACGGAAACGGGCATTCCTATGAACTGCTGCAAAACCTCCCCGCCGAAAACGAGCAGGACAACGGAAAACAGCAGCAGCAGAATGACGCCTACGCCCGTATTCATCATATAGGTAGAAGAGCCGGTAAAGCGTTTCCATTCCTTTGTAAACAGGGCCTTTTGGGGAGGGCTTTGTTTAAGGCTGCCCATTTTATAGTCGGAGGTGGTGCGGTCTGTTGTAATTGCCGTATTGATGCGTTTGAAATTCTTACCAACGACCCACACGAATGCGCCGAATATTGCAATCGAGATTAGCACGAACGCCAGAAAAGAGAGAACATCTCCTTGGGTCAGTGCGTTGGTGTACAGTGCGGCGAGCGGGTAGACCTTGTTGACCATGGAAATGATTTGTTCGCCAAAGACTGCCAGGTTGCTGACGATTGCATCCATATTGAACGCAAACAGCATCCAGATAATGAGCGCCGCGATGGTAAAAACCATGCTGGCACCCGTCTTGCGCTTGAACCGCGAGGCCGCCAGGGCGATCAGGCAGCCGATAATGGTTGCGAGCACGATGGGAATGAGCGGAATAAGCGCAACCAGCACGATGGAAAATAAGACAAATAGCGGAGTGATGGGCGCAAACATTCCGTAAACGACCAGCGACGGAACAACGAAAAACAGCGTGTACAAAATATTCATTGTGTACAGCATAAGCATACGGCTGACGATGATCGTACTGTTTTTGATGGGAAGGGACATTAAAAGATCGTAATCCGAAAAGCCGAATAGTATGCCGTTTGTTTTATATACGGTGGTAACCAGGCACATGATGCTGGCGGCCGCCATCAGCAGCGCAGGCAGCACATGCAGCGCATTGGTCGCTGCAAGCACCATGCCCAGCGCATAGCAAAAGCCAAACGCGATACCAGTGATAACAACGGCAGAAATTCCCATTGTAACTACAATACCGCCCTGACGCCTGGGCTGGGGCGAGGCTTGTGCCGCCTGGGCTTTTACGCCGCCGCCCAATTTTGAATTGGCGAGCGTGCGCTGGGGCGCAGGCCGCTTGGGTTTGCCGCCTTTCAATTTTACCTTGAGTAGAAGCCATAATTGATTATTCATTATCCGTTAACTCCAAAAAAACGTCTTCCAGGCTGGAATTGCCCTTTACCTCATCCATCGTACCGTGGGCAATGAGCCGCCCCTGCTTGATGATGGCAACCTTGTCGCACAGTTTTTCGGCGACCTCCAGCACGTGGGTGGAAAAGAAAATAGCGCTGCCCGCGTCGCACAGCTCACGCATAAAGGTCTTGAGCGTATGCGCCGCTTTGGGGTCCAGCCCCACAAAGGGCTCGTCTAGCACGAGCAAACGGGGGGAGTGGATAAGGGCCGAAATAACGGCCAGCTTTTGTTTCATGCCGTGGGAGTAGGATGAAATATTGTCCCCCAGGTTACGGGTGATTTCGAATGAATCGGCATAGTACTTAACTTTTTGTTCCCGCTCTGCCTTTTCGACCTGGTAGATATCGCCGATAAAATTCAGGTAACCGATGCCGGTCAGGTTTTCGTACAGATCTGGATTGTCGGGAATATAGGCTGTTATTTGTTTGCACTCTACAGGTTTTTCTTTGACGGACATGCCGTCGACCAGTATTTCGCCGCTGTCAAAATCGAGGATGCCCACTACCGCTTTGATGGTGGTCGTTTTTCCCGCGCCATTGTGGCCGATGAACCCGAAGATATCTCCGTTTGAAACGGTAAGGGACAGGTCGTCCACCGCTTTTTTGCTGCTTTGGTATACTTTGGTCAGGTTTTTGATTTCAAGCATCGATTTATCTCCTTTGCGGTGCGCCATAAACGAACAACGCACACCGGAATTATATCATAAGCGGTGCGGCTGTGAAAAGTAGAGCAGCATAGATTATTTCTTAAGAATTGTTAAGAATTGGCACGGTTTCGACGCAGCTTTCGTTTGACGATGCCGCCCAGCTTGCGCGCGGCGTCCACCTTTAAAAGAAAGGCTACGCACATGTAGACGGCGAGGCCCGCAAAGCCGGTGATGAGGAAGCGCACCAGTTGGTCGGCAAAACGCCCGCCGGTAACCAGCCCGCCCAGCCACCGGTAGATGAGCCAGGATACGGCTGCGCAAACGGCAGCAGACAAAAGGATTTTCAGGAACTGCTTGATGGAAGAGGAAAGCCCCATCCGTCCGAGCTTTTTACGCAGCACGACAATCATCATAATAGCGCCGCACGAGCTGGCAATGGATGTGGCGAGCGTAAGGCCCATTGCGCCCAGCGGCCCCTTAAGCAGAATATCCAGCCCGATATTGATGGAGACGGAAATGATTCCCAAAATCATGGGAATCCGTGTCAGTTGCAGCGAATAGTATACGCGCGTCAAAAAGTTCCGCATGCCGAATGCAAAGATGCCAAGTATATACATCGAAAAAACCGGCGCGGTAAAAAGGGTGTCTTCGTGCGTAAACTGGCCGCGCTCGTAGAATATGCCAATGATATCGCTGCCGGTGATGAGCGACAATACAATAATGGGAAGCGTCATAAGCGCGATGATCTCGAGTGATTTACGCACCGTTTCCTTGAGTTTTCCCATCTCATTTTTTGCGGCATACCCGCTGAGTTCGGAAAACATAACGGTTGTGATGGGGATGATGAGCACGCTGACAACGGCCTGCACAAGCGTATAGCTGCGCGATAAGGCAGAGACGACGCCTGTGCCCAGGGCCGAGCCGAAAAACCGGTCTGCCTGGTGGTTGATTTCGTCGAACGCCATGCTGATGAGCGCGGGCACGGCAAGGATGAACGTACGCTTTACGCTGTCGTCTTTTATGTTCAGACTGCGCTTGTAGTGGAATTCTTTACGCAGGAACGGCAGCAGGATAAGGATTTGTACAGCGGCTGCCGCAGTGGTGGCAATGGCGACCGCGTCGATGTCCGAAAACAGCACGCAGGCCAAAATGACACAAAAGCTGAGCGCAAAGCCCATGAGTTGCTCGGGTATGAATTTTTTACGCGCATTCAGGATATTGACAAACACGCCCGAAACGGCCCAAAAAACAAGCGAGGGGAACATAAAACGGCTGAGGCGGACCGTGAGGTCCAGCCCTTCTTCCCCCTGCCAGATAAGCCCGCAAATTTGCGGCGCAAATATATAGCCGAGTATGCTGGTTGCAATGGCGGCCAGTATGTACAGATTGAGGATATTGCTGGCATAACGGTTGGCGCTGTCTTCGCCGTCGTTCAGGCGCGTCTTTGTATAGATGGGGATAAAGGTAGAACCGATTGCGGCGCCGAACAATATGGTAAAAATACTGATAATTCCATAGGAGGTAACGTAGGCATCGCTCTGTACACTTTGCCCGAAATAGGCGGCCAAAACCATTTCGCGCACAAAGCCGACCAATTTACTGATAATGATGATGACCGTTATGGTCAAGGTTGTCTTTAACGTTTTATTTTCTTTTGCCATTTACGCCCCGACGATTGCTCCCTGCAATTTACCTAATTTATACATTATACATGATTTGCGCGCCATTGAAAGAGCCAAAAACCAAAACAGCCTGCTTCGGTAAACAACCTGCCATATTGGCAGCGCTATAACGTTTTTTTCAGGCAGACGCACATTTCGTCGCCCGCATATGGTCCAAAGTTTTCTATAAGGGAGTAGCCGAGGCTTTTGTATAGTGCAGTCGCGTCTGCCATTTCTGCTCCCGTCTCGACCAGGATGGTATGTGCGCCATTGTGCGCTGCCAATTCCTCCAGCGCGGCCACGACCCGCCTGGCAAGCCCTTGCCGCCTGCACGAAGGCGAGACATACACCCGCTTAAGTTCGGCGGTCTTTTTATCGTGCATGCGAAGCGCGCCGCAGCAGACGGGCGCTGCGTTTACATACCCAATCAGCACATCGCCCACGTCCACGTTGTACGGCTTGTATTGCAGCGAAACCTCCCCAAAGCGCTCGTAGTAATAATCGTCCAGCCGGTCGCTCAACAATTGGTAATCCGCGTTGTGCTCATCTGTCAAAACAAACTTTAGCTGCCGGAACATCGTTTTTCCTCCGCTTTTTCCAACCCATCTGCGTAAGAAAAAACGATATCGCAGATCATTGTGGCGCGCGCCTCGGGCACGCCAGGGTCTGCCTGCGCGGCAGAGGTCATCATTGCGTAAATCATTTCTGAAAGCAGCCGGCAATCGGGCGGCGCATGGCAGGCTTCAAACAACTGCAAAACAACCTCGTAAAGCAGTTCTTTAATTTGGCCTGTCGCCCCTTTTAGTGCACGCGCAATATAATCTTTTTTTTCCTGCAAATCGAGGGCAAAGCGTATGATGTTGTTTTTTTCGCCGGCCGCCATCGAAATAAATGCGTGCACCGCGCCATATAGCGCCTGGCGTGGCTCCTTTTGAAAGACCTGCTCCATCATTGCATTTTTCAATTGCTCCAAACCGCCGGAAAGGATATGTGCGATAAGCGTTTCCTTGTCCTCGAAATGGGTGTATACGGTGCCGATGGAAACGCCGGATTTTGCAGAGATCTTTCGTATGGAAATAGCGTCGTAACCGTCGCGCAAATATATTTCGACAGTGGCGTCGATAATTTTTCCGGATACGTTTTCAATAATTTTTGGCATAAGGCTTTCGCTATCCGTCCTTAAAAATACTTTGTCAGCCAAAATGGCTGTGTTGGGGCAAACAAACAAATTGCAGCAGGCAATACCGATGGAACGATTTACTGCGCACTGCCTAAGAAACTGTAATAATAGTAAGTGATTTGCGCATGGCTGTCAACGCTGGAAAAAACAGTTGCAAAATCGCATATAACTTACTATAATATTATATGCTAGCCTATAAATGCAATTCGATGTAACAAGTTTAGGTAAGCTGGAATTAGTAGATTTTGGCATGTCGTTGGCCAATATAACAAACGATCGCGGCGAAAGGATGAGTCACCTGTAATAACGCTGCGAAGGAGAGAGGTCCATGTTTAAGATTTTGGAAAAACAGGTACTTGCCGAGGGTATTGTAAAGATGGTTATTGACGCTCCGCTGATTGCGAAAAAAGCGCAAAGCGGGCAATTTGTGGTTTTGAGGACACATGAAAAGGGCGAGCGTTTTCCGTTGACGATTGCAGGCTTTGACCGCGAAAAAGGAACAATTGCAATTATTTTCGCGGAGGTTGGAAAATCCACAAGAGGATTGGGAAAACTGGCGCAGGGGGAAGATATCCTCGATGTTGTGGGGCCGCTTGGCGTGGCGTCCCATTTCGACAAGAGCGTTAAAAAAGCGGCCGTCATCGGCGGCGGGCTGGGCTGCGCGATTGCGCTTCCCCAGGCAAAACACCTGCATGAATTGGGCGTTTCCGTCGATATGATCGCCGGTTTCAAAACAAAGGATATTATTATACTGGAAGACGAGATGAAAGCGGTGTCCGACAACCTTTACGTTGCAACGGACGACGGTTCGTACGGCACGCATGGGTTTGTTACGCAGGTTTTGAAGGAGCAGCTGGATGCGGGCGTAAAGTACGACCTTGTTGTGGCAATTGGCCCCATTCCCATGATGAAATTTGTATCCGAGATGACGAGGCCCTACGGCATCAAAACGCTTGTCAGCATGAACCCCGTTATGATCGACGGAACGGGCATGTGCGGTGGGTGCCGGCTGGTTGTGGGCGGCGAGACGAAGTTTGCCTGCATAGACGGCCCGGACTTTGACGGCCACCAGGTGGATTTTGATGCGGCAATGCGCAGGCTCTCCATGTATGACGGCATGAAGGAGCGCGAAGAGGACTGCAATCTTATCAAAATGGCGGAGGGCAAATGATCATGGAAAGAAATATGTCGCTTGAAAAAGTAAAAATGCCGGAACAGGCCGCGGGTGAGCGTATCCACAATTTTGACGAGGTGGCGCTTGGGTACACGGCGCAGATGGCCAAAGAAGAAGCAGCGCGCTGCCTGGAATGCAAAAACCGCCCGTGTGTCGCAGGCTGCCCGGTAGAGGTCAATATTCCGGAATTTATCCACGAAATGAAAGAGGGTAACTTCCTGGAGGCTTATAAAATCATTACATCGACAAACGGCCTTCCCGCCGTTTGCGGCAGGGTATGCCCACAGGAAACGCAGTGCGAACAGCTGTGCGTGCGCGGCAAAAAAGGCGAGCCGGTGGGAATCGGCAGGCTGGAGCGCTTTGCGGCGGACTATGCAATGGAGCACGGCGCGCTGAATGCGGAATTTACCAACCTTCCCCAGGGAAATAAAGACAAAAAAGTAGCGGTTGTGGGCAGCGGCCCGGCGGGCCTTACATGCGCGTCCGACCTTGCGAAGCGCGGCTACGACGTTACTGTTTTCGAAGCGTTTCACACGGCGGGCGGCGTACTGAAATACGGCATCCCGCAGTTCCGTCTCCCCAAGGAGATTGTGGACCTGGAAATCAACGTTTTGAAAAAGATGGGCGTTAAAATTGAGCTGGATATGGTTGTGGGAAAGATTTTTACGCTGGACGAGCTGAAAGAAGAAGGCTATCAGGCAATCTTTATTGGCAGCGGTGCGGGGCTTCCTTCGTTTATGAAGATTCCCGGGGAGAATTACAACGACGTATATTCGGCAAATGAATTTTTGACGCGCGCAAACCTGATGTTTGCCTATATGTACCCCGAGTACGATACGCCCATGAAAAAGTACGGCCGCGTGTGTGTAATCGGCGGCGGAAACGTAGCGATGGACGGCGCGCGCGTGGCAAAACGCCTGGGCGCGAAAGAAGTATATATCGTATACCGCCGCTCGGAAGCCGAAATGCCCGCCCGCGTGGAGGAAGTCCACCATGCGAAGGAGGAAGGCATCGAATTCCACCTGCTGACAAACCCCGTGGAAATTTTGGGAGACGACAAGGGCAATGTTACGGGCATGAAATGCGTAAAAATGGAACTGGGCGAGCCGGACGATTCCGGAAGGCGCCGTCCGGTGGAAATAAAGGGAAGCGACTATGTACTGGATTGCGATGCGGTTATCGTAGCCATTGGGCAGTCGCCCAACCCGCTGATCAAAAACTCTACGCCCGATTTGAAGACGCAAAGCTGGGGCGGCATTATTGCAAACGAAGCGACGGGCGAAACGTCCATTCCGGGCGTATATGCCGGCGGCGACGCGGTAACGGGCGCTGCGACGGTTATTCTTGCGATGGGCGCGGGCAAAGTTGCGGCAAACTCCATCGATAAATACCTGAACGGAAAATAAAGATTAAAAGCCCAAAAACCCGGCGCCTTCTGGCGCCGGGTTTTTGCTTGCGGCTTAAGCGTGGCATAAACTCCAGGCTGCACCAAAAGAACCAAAAAGCGTTCGCTTCAAGCAAAAAATCTGCAATGAATACAAAAGCAATATACTGAAACAGCTATGCCAATACAAAGGAGTAAAGATGCTGCAGGGGCGCCTGGTGGCAAGTATGAAACCGGGGCTTTTTTGTTTGGCCGGGTCGATGGTATAATGTCGGTATGAAGTATACTATTTTGATTGTTGAAGACGACTCCACTCTGCTGTCTGCGCTGCAATATAACCTTGAGGCGGAGGGGTATGCCGCCACATGCGCGGCAGATGCGCACGAAGCGCGGGAAAAGCTGGTGCAGGCGGAATATGCGCTGGTTGTAATGGACGTCAACCTGCCGGATGGAAGCGGGTTTGACCTGTGCCGGGAGCTTCGCAGCAAAAGCGATACGCCCGTTGTGTTCCTGACGGCAAACGACTTGGAGCAGGATATGCTGCGAGCATACGAGCTGGGCGCGGATGATTATATCACAAAACCGTTTTCGCTCGAAATATTTCTGAAAAAGGTTGCCGCCATGCTCAAACGGGCTGCAATAAAGCCGCAGGAGGTATATTCGGACGGCTGCCTGTTTGCCGACTTTACAAAAATGGATGTCCGGCTGAACAATGAAGCGGTGGCCCTGACGCCGCTGGAATTCCGTATCCTGAAGACGTTGATCAAAAACCCGGGCGCAGTATTGACGCGGCAGGTGCTGCTTGAAAAGCTGTGGGATACCGAAGAAAATTTTGTGGACGAGCATGCGCTGACTGCGGGAATGAGCCGTTTGCGTGGAAAGATCGAACAGGACGGAAATAAGTACATCAAAACGATATACGGGATGGGCTATATGTGGATGGGGGCAGGCAATGAGTGAAGCGTTTGTACCAATTGTCTGCGCCTGTGCGGCCGCCGCCGTTGTGTTGGTTGCCGTTTGGCTCCGGCGCAAAACGGTGCGTGCCTTCCGTTCGGTTGAAGATACGCTGGAACAGATGGTTTCCGGTTCCTTTACAGACAGCGCAAGCCTGTATGAAGATACGTTTTCTGCAAAGATCAACACACGGCTCAAGCGGCTGTATGCCATAATGGAAGAGCGGGAGATGCGCAACCGAAAGGAGCACGGGCATATACAGGAAATGGTGTCCGATATTTCCCACCAGGTAAAAACGCCCATCGCCAACATCAAAATGCTGAGCGAAACATTGCGGGACGCCAAGCTTCCGCCGGATAAGCGGAACGAACTGCACGCGCAGCTGGGCGCGCAAATCGACAAGTTGGATTTTTTGATGCAGGCACTGGTCAAATCTTCGCGGCTGGAAACGGGAGTAATTATGCCTGCAAAGGAAACGCTGCCGGTTATGGAAACGCTGGCGCAGGCTGTGGGCAGCGTGGCCGCGCTGGCAGACAGCAAAGACATTGAAATTACCGTAAACTGTGACGAAAAAACCTGCGCGATGCACGATAAGAAGTGGACGGCGGAGGCGTTTTTCAATATCCTTGACAATGCGGTAAAATATACGCCGCCCGGCGGCAGCGTGGCAATCACCTGCGAGCAGTGGGAGTTTTATACGAAAATCGAAATCGGCGATACGGGAACGGGCATCGCGGAAGAAGAGCAGGCGCAGGTGTTCAAACGGTTTTACCGCTCCCCCTCTGTGCGGCAGCAGGACGGTATTGGAATCGGGCTGTACCTTGCGCGTGAGATCGTAGAAAAGCAGGGCGGATATATCAAAGTCGCTTCTGTGCCGGGCGAAGGCTCGGTGTTTTCCATATTCCTTCCAAATTCATAAACCCTTAATGATTCCGAAATTCTTTGGTGAGATTTCTGTGAGGTTTGCGCTGTACGATAAAAGCACAGAAAAACAGAAATGAGGAATCGAGACATGAGTATTCTGCAAACAAAAGAACTGACAAAGCATTATGGCGAGGGCGAAAGCCTCGTAAAAGCGCTGGACGGCGTGGATATCTCTATTGAAAAAGGCGAATTTGTAGCGGTCGTGGGTACATCAGGCAGCGGAAAATCTACCCTGCTCAACATGATGGGGGGCCTGGATACGCCGACATCGGGCAGCGTGGCGGTGGAAGGCGTGGAGCTTTCCGGCCTGTCTGCCGACAAGCTGACGGTGTTTCGCCGAAGGCAGATCGGGTTTGTGTTCCAAAACTACAACCTCGTACCCATATTGAATGTATACGAGAACATCGTACTGCCCATACAGCTCGATGGCGCCAAGGTAGACCGGCGGCATGTAGATGGTATCATCTCTATGCTGCACCTCGAAAACAAAGTAAAAAGCCTGCCCAATGCGCTCTCGGGCGGGCAGCAGCAACGTGTGGCGCTGGCGCGCGCCCTTGCAACCAAGCCGTCCATCATACTGGCGGACGAGCCGACGGGCAACCTAGACAGCAAAACGAGCAGCGAGGTAATGGGCCTGCTGAAACGGAGCGGCGAGCATTTTGCGCAGACGATTGTAATGATTACCCACAACGACGGGCTGGCACAAATGACCGACCGGATCATCCGCATCGAGGATGGGCAAATCCGCCGGCCCATGCATACGCGTGCGCGCGCAGTTTCGAACGGGGCGTGGCAATGATGGATGCGAACAATAACCAATCGGCCGTCTCCAAAATAGCGGCGCGCAGCTATGCCTCCAACCGGTCGCGAAACCTGGTCGCTATCATCGCAATCATCCTGACGGCTGTGATGTTTACCACCGTTTTTACCATCGGGTTTTCCATGCTGCAAAGCATGGCCGCCCTGGGGGCAAGCGTTATGGCGGGAGCAGATGCGCAGGGTACCATTATCATGATTGCAGGAATCGCCATGATTTTGGTAAGCGGGTATTTAATTATCTATAATATTTTCCAGATATCGGTGGCGCAGGACATCCGTTTTTACGGCCTGCTCAAAACGCTGGGCGCAACACAGTCCCAAATCGGACGAATACTGGTGTCGCAGGCAATGAAGCTTTGCTTGGTCGGTATCCCGATCGGCCTGCTGATCGGCTACGGCGTGGGCGCGCTCGTTATGCCGCATATGCTTGTTTCGCTGGGCTCGATGGCGGTGCTTTCCATCAACCCGATGATCTTTATCGGCTCGGCGCTGTTTGCTCTTATAACCGTACTGCTTTCCTGTGCCAAGCCTGCGTCTGTTGCGGGCAGGGTATCGCCGGTTACGGCCATGAAATATGTGGATGCGGATACGGAAGCGAAGGCACAAACGAAGACGACGCGCAAAAACATCAGCCTGCGCAGCATGGCTGCAGATAACCTGGGCCGTAACAAAAAGCGGACTGCAACGGTCGTCATCTCTGTATCGCTCGGCCTGATGCTGATGAACAGCTTTTATGTCATGCAGCACAGCTACAGCGAGGAGACATATGTAAACAACTTTATCATGAGCGACATTGCGGTATCTGCCCCGGCGGCAAACAGCGACTACGAGGAGTACGACGAGGCAAACGGCATTACGGCAGAGATGCTGGAGGGCATGGCCGCCATCCCCGGCATAAGCGAAATGGGCAGCCTGTATTATACGGAGACAACCGAACGGATAAACGAAGATGTACTGGGGCGCCTTACGGCCTATTACGACGACGAGAACGGCGGGCAGTCTTCGTGGGTGGAAATGAACGAGGATGCAAACAGGCAGTATAAAGCACTCAAACGCACGGGTGAAACGACGGTCAGCGTATACGGCATGGATGGGTTTACAGCCGGAATGGGAAAGGTCTATGTGGGTGAATACGACAAAGACCGGTTCCAGACGGGGAACTATGTTGTTGCGCTGGGCCTGGCAGACAACGGCGAGGGAAGCGTGCACTACGAGGTGGGCGACAAAATAATCATTGCAGGCAAGGACTACGAGCTGATGGCCATGATAGAACCGGCCGAAACAGTACGCGGAAGGCTCCATTCGGCGGAGAACGAACTGGAAATCGATTATGCAATACCCGCAGGCGAATTTCGCCGCAGCTTTCCGGATGTTCGCGCGGCAAGCGTGTTCATGGATGCGAATGATGAGGAAAGCCTAAACGCAGCAGTTTCTGCACTGGAAGAAAAGTACCCCGGTCTGCAGGTTTCTACAAGGCAAACATACGGTGCACTGTTCCAGTCTCAGGTT
>JBMNTU010000067.1:0-12565 GCA_050945895.1 Christensenellaceae bacterium
ACTCTAAAGGATAGCAGTTTTAGCTCGGTGCTGAGATGCCCGTTTTATCTCTGGGCATGTGCTGTATTTTTGGTGACCATTTGCTGTATTTTTAGATTAACAAAAACATATTGACCCTGCTTTGTATGTAACGCTCAAAGATGTTGTTTTTGGCGCATACAACAGCAAGTACAATCGTCAGCGCATACCATGTAAATAATGCATTTAACCCTAACAATCTTGGTATAAAAAGAAAGACCAATATTAAATATTTCCCTATTTTCTCGTATGTTTTAATAAATAATGGCGTTATAAATACAATCGTATAGGCCAGGGTCATATACCACCACGTCGGGTTCATTGTCGGCGTGTGAAAAAGCTCCGCCATACCAAACATATCAATAATCGCACAAAGCACCCCTAATATACCATTTTCGGGAAAACCATAGGGATTATTCGTAAAAAGGCTAACGATAAAAGCAATGATAAAAATAAACAAAAAATTTGCCCACAGCTGAAACGCCCTGTTTGCTGACTTTTTAAAGCTTACCAGCTGTGAATCTGATTGTTTGGTTATTCCGTAAACACTTAAAAAAACGAATATAGGAACGCAAATTTTAAACGCTTGCGCAATTCCAATCGCCGTCTCTTCGCTGAGCGGAGAAAAAATAACCGTCAAACCTTCAATCGTCTCAACCGAATAAAACAAGTGATGAATCAGCAGCATAATAAGCGCGATTCCCTTTACCGCCTCGCTGTCCAGCTTAGTAAATCTAGCTGATAATTCTTTCATAAAACACCGTTTTCGCTTATTTAACAACAATGATACCTCAAAAAGGTATCATTGTTGTTTTTGTGCTTACTGGTGCCGGAGGTGGGACTTGAACCCACACGGTATTGCTACCACAGGATTTTGAGTCCAGCGCGTCTGCCAATTCCACCACTCCGGCAATTCATTTATCCTTCCGCAGCACCCGTACAATCAATACGCGCCGCAGCAAGGCACTCAATTATTATATTATATCGCATGCTTTTTTTCAACATCTTTATTTCAGCTTTGCCGTGCAGTATTTAATGAGCCATCGTTAGTTTTTTTTGAATCTTTTCTTATAAAAAAACTGGCGTCATCTGGCTCCAAAGCCAGCAGGTTTCCCTGCCGCATGCCGTATACATCACAAGGCGCCCCTGCTTGTTACGCAAGGGCGCCCCATGTATAGATAGGTGTTCGTAAGCTTTTTACTCAGCCGGTTGCCTCCGCAGAAGGATAGTTTCCTCCTTTTGCATCTCTGCCATCGTCCTCATTTTTCTTGTTGCGTTTGAAGGCAAACACAGAGCCGACAATTTCGGCTGCAAGGAGCACAAGCATCAATGCGGTCCAGCCATCTGCCAAAACCATCTGGTTGCGCATATCCTCGGTCAGCAGGAATACAATGATTCCTACTACACCCAATACAATACCCACAATCAGCCATACTGGCCGCAGTATTTTCTTCTGCTCTTCCTGCTCCTGCTTATTGTTTCTATAGTATTTAGCGTCTTCGTCGCCGTCCTGCCTCTTTTTGCGCCGGACAAGGGCTATCACCAGTATGCACACCGCCAAAGCGCCGCCTATAATACAGCTGATTAGGTTAATCAACGCCCATACACCTGCCTCGGTGCCATACAGCGGCGCTTCCTCATCACCAATACGTACACTGCTTGGGTCTGTATCACCGCCGATACCGCCGTCGCCCTCTCCAGAAGCATTTCCGCTGTCATCTCCGCCGTCTTGCGTACCACCGCCAGGGGTGATATTGGGCGGGTTATCCGTAGGCGTATTTGTTATTGCCGTTCCGCCGCCACCTCCGCCATCATCCGTTGTGATAATGATTGTCGTACCCGGTCCAGGCGTTGGCGGTACTGTTCCCGGGTTGCCGGGAATGCTGGATACCGTCCACTGTGCATACAGTGTCATATCATTCGCAGGCATCGTATGGGCATCGAAGTCCCATGTATACCCGCTTCCATCCTGCACAGAGTTCCATCCGGCAAAGGTATAGCCTGTTCTCGAAGCGTCCGCTACCCTTGCCGCTTTGTCTTGATATTTCAGGGATTGCGTTTGCGGCGCAGTACCTTCGCCGCCATTCAGGTGGAATGCCAACTGGTAATAGTTGGGGACCCACTGCGCGTAAACGGTGATATCCGAGCTCACCACATTGCTTACTGTAAAGGCACTGCCCGTGCCATCCTGCGCCGTATTCCAGCCATTAAACACATAGCCTGTCCTGCTGGGTGCAGACGGCAGCGCCGCCAACGTTGTAGCCGGGCGTATGACCGTCATAACCTGCGGGTTTGCCTGCACATCTGCGCCGTTGCCGTCGAAGGTTACAATAAACGCCGATTCGTCTACCCATTGTGCATAAACGGTGATATTCCCCGTAACAGGCGTAGTTCCCGTAAACAATGCTCCGCCCGTACGCTGTGTAAACCAGCCCAGGAATTTATGCCCCGCTCTCGTCGGGTTCGCCGGCATACCGCCCGCTTCGTCCACCGTCGCATCGGGCGATGCAACCGTCACATTTGTCGGATTTGCCGAATCTCCGCCGTTTACATCAAAGCTGACCGCGTAGCTGTAGGTGTTCCAGCCTGCATACAGTTTTGTATGCGCAGTTACCGGATCTACTGCAAAGTCCCACTTGTCCGTATTGCCCGGGTTTGTTCCTACCTGCGATTTGTACCACCCTGCGAACACATAACCGCGCAGGTCCCCTGTGCCCGGGTCGGTCGTAAGGTCGCCATGGACAATGCCCGTCTGCCGGTAATCCACATACTCACGCTCGAGATCGGCCGGGTCGGACGAACCGCTTGCATAATAATTGTAGTGATAGCTTACCGCATAGGTATGCCATTCAAATATCGCATACACTGTCGTATTACCGGTTACGACTGTTGCTCCGGTAAATGTCGTTCCTTTGCCGTCTACCTGCGTATTCCACTCCACAAAGTCCGCATAATCCTTTTCAGGATTCTGCGGCATGCCGCCCGGCGCGCCGTTTACGTTTGTTACCGGGCGGGTGACGGTGCGCGCCTCATTTGTTGTGCTGCCGCCTGTCCAATGGCCGCCGGTTGTATTGACGTCAAACGTAACGGTATAGGGGATGGCGTCGTATATCGCTTTAATCGTCGTATCGGCCGTAATGGTGTTGGCACCGAAATTCCATGCCGTTGCACCCGTATTGTCATACCAATCGACAAATGTATAATGATCCTTTTGCGGGTCTGTGCCCGGCCGCGTTGCTGTGCCGTTTACATATACCTTCTGAGCCGCAGGGGCAGGCGAGCCGCCATCTGCATTAAACGTCACCGTATAAGGCTCTTGCAGCAGTGCGTTTACAACCACAGGGTTGTTTACAATATCCGCGCTGGGCGTCACGCTTGCTTGCGTATGGTTGGCTCCGTCTAAACCCACCGCCGGAAGCACAAACCGCATAGGCTGTGCAGTTGTCGCCGGGTTTTCGAATACAAGATCCACCGCCGTGCTGCCCAGCGCTGCCAGTTGGTAGCTGCCGTCCGCAATAGTCGTCGTGCTGTCTTCAAGGTAGGCCGCGTCGCCCGCATGCCCTGCCGTATACGCCTTAACCACCACATTGTTTACGCCGGTATCGCCCGTGTTGTCCGTACCGCTGCGGTCGTTGTCCATCTTGACCGTGCCGCTGATAATGCCGCTGTTCAGGCGCAGCGCAACCGGCTCGCTGGAAATATACGCCGCGTTGCTGTCGAGGTTGGCATGTACGCGCGCGCTGTATATATTTACCTCGCCTTGCAGCGCCGCCGCCTCCGCAGGGGTGTGCCCAACCTCTAGCGGGAAGTAGAAACTATCTGTAAAATCCGGATCCACGTTGCTTGTCGTTGTAATTTTAACCGCGCGGATGGTCTTTTTGTCCGCAATGCTTTCCCAGCTCTTCCAGCCTGTTGCATCGGCAGTTTGGAGGTAGCTGTTTGCGTATTCCACATTATACTGGATTGCGCGGCCGGATAAGTCGATTTTCTGCATCAGGTTCAGCGTCCACGCAAAATCCGCCGTCTGGAAATCGGCATGCCCGGTGTTTTCTCCCTTTTTGGGAATGGGAATGATGGCCGCAAAGCCGCCGACAATTTGCTTACCCGTGTTGTTGCGTACGTCCAGCTTGTACCGTGCGTCAAGCTGCAGGTTGAGGTCGATATACGTGGCGGGCGTTCCCTGGTAAACCAGCCAGTTGTCATCGCCTTTGTCCGCCGATGTAGAAACGGCAAAGTCGCTGTTTGCCTGGATGTTGATTACCCTACTTGTCACCGGGCCAACGATTGCCGTGCCAGTGCTTCCTGTGAACTCGAAGTTATCCGTCGTAATATAGGCATTGCTTGCGTAGGTATGGTAACGGAACGTCTCGCTGCCATATGCATGCCCGCGGAACACCTCGTGCAGATACATGCTGCCCGTAGCCGCCGTGCTGACCGCTTTAATATCCGCAGACAAAACCGGCGAGCCATAGCTGCCCATCGTTTTGCTCATATACCCGAATATCTGGTCTGTCACGGTTATTTTGTAAACCTTACAATTGGTATTATCCGTTATTTGGGACCCGTGGGTCGCATAGGTATAGGTAGTGCCGTTCCATACCACCTTGATCGTCGAAGGATCGATGCTCAGCCCGGGTGCTTCTCGCACATAAAATACCCAGCCCAGGTTAGAATACGCCGTGCCGTATAGATAGCTGCCCGGCGAAAACGTAGCAGAAGCAGCTTTGGCAGGCTCCCCTGCCGTCAGCGAGGGCGCTGTGGCCGTTGTTGTGGAAAGGTGGAGCCCATTGTGGGCCGCGTTCGTTACCTTGCCCGTCTGTGTGCACGACGTTCCATCGGGCACATACGTTCCCGTTCCATTGCCGTCGTCTTTTAAAATAGTCAGCGAAGAGGTGTAGTTTGCCGCGTTCAAAAGCTCACCATAATAAGCCATCATGCCGCGGCTGCCGGAAGTAGAAGTCGCATAGCCAATCGCCTCTTCGGTGCGCGCCGGACGGTATGTCTCCCATCGTATATTCGATTGATTTAATATATTCTCCGGAGTTAAGCTGGTCTTGGTCTATAAGATTGACAAACGCATACCAGGAGGCTGTGGGCGATTCGGCTCCTGTCGATTGTGAAGCCACGGAGTTAATCGGGATCGACCGGCCTGTCGTCGTTAGAACAACGATGTCCGTCGCTACTGTTGCGGCACCCGTCTTTCCAACCATCAACTGCACAGCCGTAACGCCGATATTGCCGGTGTTTGCTGTATCAAATTCAATTTTTGCGCGGCGGCCGTCCACAGATCCCGCATTATCATTTCGCACGTTAAACGTGCCCAGCGGGCGCATAGCCGCAGGTGTATCCTTTTCCAGCGCATATATGGTGTTTGTTGTGTTTGTCAGCGTAAGCATGTCGTCCGCTTTTGCCACATAAACATAGCGCAGGTTGTATACACGCAGGCCGTTATCGGACGCTATAAAGTTGGGGCTTTCCTTATAAACATCCTCTGTAGGCGGCGTATACACCGTTCCGTCCCAATGGGTTATGCTCGCCTCTACCAGCGCAATAATCAGGTTTTTGTCGGGCGTTGCACCAGCGTCCACCGTGCCCGTAAACCAGAAGTGTGCGCTGCTTGTAAGCTTTGCGCCCCTGTTGATGGTAACGGTAATATAGTCGTGCGTGGCGCTGCTTGTCGTGTCCACCGCGCTAAAGGAAACATCCGCAGCCGTAAGCGAAGTCGTGCCGCCCGTTATGTTCGCGCCCGTAAGTCCCATCTCTTTGGGCGCGCTGAATTTGTATACCGCGCCCTGGTGCAGCCAGTCCGGTCCCGCGCCGCCGTTGATCCGGTAGTTGATGTTTGTGCTCAGCGAGTAGCTGGCGCCTGCCCCCAGAACATGGCGATTGCGGTCGGCGCCTGCCATCCAAAACTGGCCTTCCCGCGTAATTGTATATTCATCCAGCTTGGCGCTGCTCACATCAGCGCCCGCTTGGGTTGTTTTCACGCTCACAGCGTCTACGAGCGTTTGGTCTGTTCCGTAACCCATAAACAGCTGGTCTGCCACAACGCCCACCGTAATATTCGCATTGGTGGTGCTGGGCTTCAGTGTATAAATAAGCTTGCCGCTCCTTGGTTGCCGTCCGTCAATGGTAGCATCCTGCACCCACACACCGCTGTCGATTACGTTTGCATGCTGGGTAAGCAGCTTGGATGCGTCGAATGTCCAGTTGTTTTTTGCGCTGTTCGTCGCCACCATACCGGGGGCGCTATCCAACCCCAGACCGTTCGCCAGCGTAATCTCTATTGTTTTTACCGATTCTGTCGTGTTAAAGCTTTCTACCACATTCAAGTTGCGGGGTAGCTGGTAGGTGCTGTTGTAACCTGCGCTAAAACTGCTTGGCGAAACCTCCAGGTCGATGCCGTCAAACGTCGCCGAAAAATCGCCTGCGTCCTGCGTTTCAAATCCATCCTCCACCGTAAAAGACAGCGTTTGTGCAATTTGCTTGTCATTTTCATTTTTAAGTATCAGGCTATATTCGCCGGCGGCTTCCGCTGCCAAAACAAGCGTCGCATCTCCATTTGCGTCCGGCGCAATCGTCAATTTTCTTAAAGCATCATCATAGTCACAGCTGCTGCCTGCGTTCAGTGCCGCGTCAAACGCAATGCCATCCGGCAATACCAGCGCCGCGTCCCCTTCAAGCCCTTTTATTTCAACCGTAAACGTTCCGCCTTCAAAGACTTCGGCGTCCGCCAGCTTCATTGTCGCCGTATAGGCGTCTTCCGGATCGTCGGCCGCTTCCGAAACTGTCAAATCCAGCTTGTTTCCCAGCGGGCTAAGCGCCGCATCCGCAAACTGGAGGGAATAGCTTCCTGCAACGGAAGGCGTTAATACAAGCGTTTCATTCAGCCCATCTGTACGCGGCTGCACCGTCAGCTTACGCATTTGTGTATCATAGCCGAAGTTTGGGTTTTCAACATTCTCAACCAAATTCTGCTGCGGATCGTACTCCAGCCCCGCCGGTAAAACCAGGTATATCTCGCTCGTATACCCGGAAAGTTCCAGCGCAAAAGGCTTTCCTTCCGTCATTTCCGTTCCTGCGTCGGCATCCGGGCGTTTGATCTGGGGGTCATCCACAGACAGGATTTCCATACCCATTGCAAGAGGTTCCACCAGCGCAGCTTCTCCGGCTACGTTCTGCAGCTCTTCTGCCTGAGGTGCGTTGCCAGCCGCATCAACAATTTGAGGCTCCGCTATATTGGCCTGCGTATCGTCGACCATATCTTTTTCATCGGGTTCTCCATCGACCACGCCCGAAACGGAAGAGTCGCTTTCCGCGCTCCCGGTTTCAGTTCCGCCCTCTATTATCGTATCCGTTTGCGCTTGCTCCAATGTCTGTTGAACATCGGCCAATTCGAATGCTTCATCCTGCGCAAATGCACTTGTAACCAGGCTAACTACCAAAGCAATGCACGCCACGACCGAAACAAAGGCCGTAAACCTGCGGGAGATCCTGCGCTTTCTCACCTTTCCAAAATGTTTTACCGTTCTCTTACTTCTCATTTTTTAGCTCCTTTTGCCTTTGTATTTCGCCTTGCCTTTATTATTTTTTGGACGGCCGGTTCAGGCCAGCCTTCCGCTCTATTCATATTGATTGGGCGCAATAACGCCCGTATCGATACAAAATACTTTTTTTATCTGCGCACTGTTGCCTGTCTCATCCGTATGGATGTAGGAGACCGTGTATGTTCCATCCGCCCCTGCACTGTAAAGCTCCGCCATCGGCTCTGTTATCACTGCGCCTGTGCCGGTATATACGGCCGCCCCATCCCGGTCCCGCGTAATGGTCCAGCTTTGCGAGGTGCTTATAATGCTGCTGTCGTTGATCACCGCACGCGCCGGGTTCACATGCCCGCATCCGCAATCACCCTCCAGCAAGGATACCGTTCCGTCCGGCGCCTTGGAAAGCGTCGTATAAAAATCGACTCCGCTCATTGCCTCTCCCGGCGTAAGCGTAACAACTTTCCTGCCATGCGCATTTCCCGCATCTGCCGAAAGCAACCCTTCCCTGGGCAGGTTCATCCGGATCGTATAGCTTCCTGCGCCCGCCAGCATCAGCCCGTCAAACCCATAGCTTCCGTCCTGCCCTGTTGTCGTCGTTGCAACCACTACGTCCCCGTTGTAGGCTTCCATCGTTATACCGCTTAAAAGGTTTCCCGCGGCCACAACGTTCCCATCAGCATTTTTTAGCAGCAGCGCTCCCGAAACCGGCGTTCTGGTGTACCGGACGCTTCTGGTATTTCCCTGCCCGTCCGGCTCCTCCACTATTATTTCTTCACCGGTTGGGGCGGCGTCATTTTCGTAAATGACGCCATCCTCGTCGGCCGGCGGGTCGTCCGGCATATCGCCGTACAACTCCTGTATCTCCATTTCTTCTTCATTTGCCAAATCCTGCTGGGGAACAAGATTATCCATATCCTGCGAAGAAGAAACCAGACCGGTTTGGTTTGCCGCTTCCAGCTGCGGCACGTCTTTGTATGCTATGTTCAATACTGTAAATGTTGTTATTACAGCTCCCGCCGTCACTGCCAATACCGCCTTTATGCCAATCGGAAGGCCGCTTGCCGTTCCCGCCTGGCTTGCCGCCGCAGCACTGGCGGCTGCTGCACCTCCGGCCCCTGCGGCCGCCACAGGCATCGGCATGTCGGCAATGACCCGCGCGAGGTTTTGCGTAACATCCTGTATTCTCTCCGCCGAGGCCAGCCTGCCTGCATCCCAATTCAACACCTGTGTCAATACCGGCAACGCCGCCAAATTTCCCGCGCCGCTTATTTTCTTCCTGGTTTTTTTCTCCAGCTGCCTGCGAACCGCTTTTTTCCCCCGGTTCAAATAGGTAGATACCGTTCCCACAGGCTTGTTCATAACAAGGGCAATTTCCTGATAGCTCATATCCTCGTGAAAATACAGCAAAAGCGCCTCACGGTATTCCGGCTTCAGGCTGTCAATCGCCTGCATGACCATCTCCATGCGCTCCTCGCTTTCCGCAAATTCATGCGGCAGGAATTCTTTGTTGTGTTCCGCCAAAGACTGCGAGTAATCCTCTATATTCACATGTGTTTTGGAGCGTTGCTTTTTCCGTATCACCTGAAAACACTCGTTTCTTACAATACTCATGAGCCATGGGTTAAAAAGTTCCGGACTGCGGAGCCTGGCAATGTTTTGAAACATTTTGATTCCAACGTCCTGAGAAATATCCTCCGTATCCCGGTCATGCCCCATAATTTTTCTAATCTGGTAAACGATGCTTTTTGCCTTCGCCTCGTATAACTCTAAAAAAGCCGCTTTATCGCCGCCGGCAGCGCGTTTCACCAGTTCGCGCAGCGTTTCGCTGTTCATGCCTTGCCCCCCAGCATTTTCACAATATGGAGCATTCCATATTGCGGGCCTCTATTAATAAAGATTCCGTAGCTTCAAAATAAATTCACTTTTTTTAAAATTTTCCAAATCTTTTTACACTGCCCGCCCGCCGCCTGCAGCCGACATGGTGTTTTGTTCAGAAAATTTAAGCATACAAAAGCCAATCCTGCTTTCATATGCTTCCCTTCCGTTTAACAACAACTATTCGCCATACCTTTTTACAGTATTGCAAATCCAAAAAAATACCTCTGCTTAAAAATACAACAAAACCCGTCCCCTCAAACAATATTTACCCGATCTTTGCTATTTCGTCCTCCATCATTTTGTAATTGAGGCTGTGCGTAAGCGCTGCCTCCTTGTCGACTAGGCCCTTTTTGTAAAGCTCCAATATACTGACGTCCATGGGAATCATCCCTTCCTTCATGCCGGAATAGATTGCAGAACCAATCTGGAATATTTTCTCTTCGCGTATCATGTTCTGTATGGCAAGGTTTACCAGCATTACCTCAAACGCGGGCAAAAGTTCCCCGTCTTTGCCCGGCAAAAGCTGCTGCGAAACAACCGCACGCAGCACCATGGAAAGCTGTGTGCGTATTTGCCGCTGCTGCTCCACCGGAAAGACGTCAATGATCCGGTCTACCGTGTTTGCCGCGCCCATCGTATGCAGTGTGGAAAAAACAAGCAATCCCGTTTCCGCGGCCGTCATCGCAATCTCAATCGTTTCAAGGTCGCGCATTTCCCCCAGCAGCAGCACATCGGGAGACTGGCGCAGCGCCGCGCGAAGCGCCGTCACATAGCTGTCCGTATCCGTCGGGATCTCCCGCTGCGAAACAATGCACTGTTTATGCTTATGAATATATTCCAGCGGGTCTTCCATTGTAATGATATGGCCCTTGCGGGTTTCGTTGATCCGGTTGATGATATTCGCCAGCGTCGTAGATTTTCCGCTGCCGGCCGGCCCGGTCACAAGCACCAGCCCGTGGGAATAGTTGCTGGTGTTCATCACAACTTCGGGTATGCCCAGCGCTTGCGGATCCGGAAGGTCGAACGATATAATCCGAAGCACCACCGCCATAGAGCCCCGCTGCGAAAAGGCATTGGCCCGAAAGCGCCCCAGCCCGCTGATGGAAAACGAAAAATCATCGTCGCCATGCGCCCTCAAATGCTGCAAGGAGCGGCCATGCGCCAATTCATAAATCTGGCCGATCATCTGCTCGGCGGCGCCAGGCGTAACCAGCTCTTCGCCAATTTGCCGAAAATCGCCCTTTATCTTCAATGTAATAGGCAATTTCGAAATAATAAATACGTCGGACGCCTCTTCCCTTACAGCATTTTCCAGTAATTGTCTGATATCCATAGTCACTGCTCTCCATCCCACAAATCGATTGCCTGCTCGGGTATTTTCCCCGGCACGACTTCCATATTCCAAGCAGCCACTTCGTAAGAGCCGCCGCTTCCGTACCTGCCTATTTTGACCACCGTATATATATCAGTCGATTCCGAAACAGCGCTTCTGTAGCGTATTTCTCCGGTCTCCTCTTCAAAATCGAACACGTCGGCGTCAAGCGCCCCTGCAATGTAAGCCAGGTATTCCTGTTCGCTGCCCGCCTGGTTTGCCTGGTAAAGTATTTCATCTATTTGCGCCAACTTCGCCTGGCTCTCGTTGTTTGCAGCGTAATAGCGGCCCTGGTTCTGTTCGTTTTGCCCAACCCGTACCACGTCCGAGCGCACAGTCGTCAAAGAAAGGATGGCAAACGTCACAAGGCACAGCGTCACAAAGATAACCAGCAAAGATACAAACCCAACGCTCATACCAACGCCCAGCCGTTTTTTGTTCATACGCCGCCTCCTTTCAGATATCTGTCTACCGAGAGCGAATAGACCTCGCCGCCTTCCGATTCTATTACAATATCCAACGTTTCCATATAGCCAACGCCCTGCGCCGCCCTGTCCACGCCGATGCTTGCCGTATATTTCGCCGCAGGCTGCTCGCAGGCCAGCATGGCTTCATCCAGATAAATCTGCCGCACTCCCGGCGCAAAATCTACAACGGACGAATCGCTCGCATAGTCACTTCCCGCAAGAAAATGCTCTGCAACAAGCTGCGTGAAGTTCAGTGCCCGCGCTTTTTCCGCAGACTGCTCTCCCGCTGTTTTTGTATATGCAAATATCTGCAGCACAATCGTGCACACAACAACAAAAAACAGCACAGACATAATGATTTCCAGCAGCATCCCGCGGGATTTTACATGTTCATTCATTGCGCGTTCCCCGCCTGTCCGATATACACTCCCGAAGACTCTCCGTTTCCTTCGCTATCCGTAATCGTAAAAAGCACCATCCCGTCTTCCCCAACCGTTATGGTAAATCCCGCAGCGTCCACGATGGGCGTGCCGCTGCCCGCTTTCATACCCGCCGGAACAAAGCTTTCCTTCAGCTGCCCGTCCTCCAGGTAAATATGCGTTTCGTACGGCTTTCCATCTATTTCCTGTTCGATGACAAGCCGGTTTTCGCCAACCGCAATCTGCTCTTCGCCGGCCGCCTGCCGCAGCTTCATTGTAATATACGAAATACCCGTGCGCATGGAAAAAACCTGCCCGCTGCTTTTTACCACACCCGAATACACGCGCAGGCCGCCCGCTGTCATCAGCAGCGCGCACACCGCAAATATACACACACAAATGAACGGCAGCAGAAAGCCCGGCAGCATATTGTTTGTTTTTCCATCCCTGTTCACTTCCTGCCTCACCCGCCTTTTTTAATCAGTGTAACCTTGGGCATTACGTTCACGGCAAATATTTCGTAATCAACCACATATTTCTCATCGTCGATATATACGCCGTATCCGTCCTCAAGCTGCTCGATGCTTGCCGGATACTGCCCCTCCACCGAATAATAGGTAACAATCGCGCGTTCTATTGCGTTCATCAGTATCTCTTCCGATTCCTCTGCCGCAGACGCAGAAAAAGACCGTACGCCCAAAACGGCAAGCACAATTACCACCGCAAACAGCGTGGCATAAAGTGGGCTGCCCCCAATCTTTGTACCAAGTACAGAGTTAGTGGAGGAGGCATCGTAAAAGTTTCTTATACAGCATATACCATGCTCTGAGGCGCTGGCGGCCTGCCGCCAAGGCTACTATGTGGTCT
>JBMNTU010000068.1:0-12558 GCA_050945895.1 Christensenellaceae bacterium
TAATTAAGTGAAAGAGATCAAAACTGTGACCGTTGTGGGCGCAAATGGAACCATGGGGTATTCTGTTTCCGGCGTGTTTGCTTCTTTTGGAAACTGCAAGGTATACATGGTTGCAAGAAGAAAAGAAGCGGCGGACGAAGCGGTACTTAAGGCTGCCGGAACGGTAAAGGCAGATTCCGTTTCAAAAAGGCTCATTGCCAAGACGTATGAAGATCTGGCAGAAATCATTCCAGAATCCGATCTGGTATTCGAAAGCGTAGCGGAAAACATCGAGCTGAAAAAAGAAATCAACGAAAAAATTGAAAAGTATGCGAAAGACGACCTGATTGTTGCAACAGGTACATCCGGGCTTTCCATCGAAGAGCTTTCTAAAACCTACCAGGGCAACATCCGTAAGCATTATACAGGAACGCATTTCTTTAACCCGCCTTATAATCTGACGCTTTGCGAAGTAATCCCAACTTCCGAAACAGATATGGCATGGCTGGCGGAATATAAAGAATATCTGGCAAAGGTTTTGCGCAGAAGCGTCGTTCAAATCAAAGACGAGGCAGGCTTCCTTGGCAACAGAATCGGTTTCCAGCTGATGAACGAAGCATTGCAGTATGCAGAGCAGTACAAAGCAAAAGGCGGCATGGATTATATCGATGCAATTCTCGGCCAGTTTTCCGGCAGGAGCATGCCCCCGATCGTAACGGCCGACTTCGTTGGGCTGGATGTTCATAAGGCAATTGTAGACAATTTGTACAACAAAACAAATGACTATGCACATGAAACGTTTGTTCTGCCCGGCTATGTGCAAGAGCTGATCGACCAGGGCAAGCTGGGTGTAAAATCTGGCGAAGGCCTTTACAAAACGGTCAAAAACGCCGATGGCAGCAAAACACGCCAGGTGTATGACATTGCTACAAAGCAGTTCCGTGATGTAAAAAAATATGATCTGCCTTTTGCAGACAATATGGTGAAAAACCTGCAGGTTGGTAAATATGCAGAAGCGTTTGCCGGCCTCAAGGCAGACAAGTCGGAAGATGCGCAGCTTTGCCTGACGTTCCTGCTAAAGTACATCCTGTATTCGCTGGTTACGGCAACGGAAGTTGCGCAGACGGTGAATGATGCGGACGTATGCATGGTTACGGGCTTCAACTGGGCCCCCCCGATCGGCGTAATGGAAGCGCTGGGTGGTGCACAGGAAGTAAAAGGACTGATCAAAGAAAAAATCGACAAAGATTGGCTTGCTAAAATCAACCTCGATGCGATTTTTGATAAGGATATGAAGTCGGATTACGATTTCAGGAAATTCTTTAAGGCTAAAAGATAAAGGAGTAGATATACATGGAAAAAGCATATATTCTTGGCGGTGCGCAAACGGATTTCGAGCGCAACTGGACAAAAGAAGGCAAAGGAATGTTCGCGATTTTGCGCGAAGCGATGGACGACGGCCTTGCGGCAGTCGGCATGACGTACGACGAAATCGTAAAGCTGAATAAAGAAAACAGGATCGGTCTTTTTGTAGGAAACTTCATTGCAGAGCTGTACTGCGACCAGGGACATCTTGGTGCGCTGATGACGGAAGTAAACCCGGCTTTCTATGGTGTTCCGTCTGCCCGCTTCGAGGCGGCATGCGCTTCCGGTTCCGTTGCAATAGACGCTGCGGCAACAAAGGTTCGTTCCGGCGATTACGATGTTGCAATCGTACTTGGTTGGGAACTGATGAAAACCGTTAATTCCAAGGTTGGCGGAGACTATCTTGGCCGCGCCGCGTATTACGAAGCGGAAGGCAAAGGCGTAGATTTCCCGTTCCCCAAACTGTTTGGCCGCCTTGCCGATACCTATCTTGAAAAATATGGTATAGACGAAGACCGCTACATGAAGAGCCTTGGAAAAATTTCTGCAATCAACTATGCAAACGCAAAACGCAATCCGGACGCACAGACGCGTAAATGGTTTATGGACGAAACACAGGCTTGCGACCGCGGGACAGACACCAACATGCAGGTTGGCGGAAAAATCGCTATCTCCGACTGCTCACAGGTTACGGATGGCGCAGCAGTAGTAGTGCTTGCAAACGACAAATATGTAAAAGAAAAATATGGAAAGAACGACTTCCCGTATATCAAAGGCTGGGGACACCGCGTTGCTCCGATGGAGTACGACCTGAAGGTGGAAGACAGCAAAGACAGCGAGTATGTTATTCCGTGGACGCGTCAGACGGTTACGGATGCGTACAAGCGCGCGGGCCTCGATGTAGACAAAATCAACGTATTCGAGACGCACGATTGCTTTACATCCAGCGAGTATGCGGCTATTTCCGCGTTTGGTATCACCAAGCCCGGAAAAGAGTATGAAGCGGTAGAAGACGGCAGGATTGCTTTTGACGGCAAAACGCCCATCAACCCGTCCGGCGGCCTCATTGGCTGCGGTCATCCGGTTGGCGCTTCGGGCGTTCGTATGCTGCTCGACCTCTACAAGCAGGTTACAGGCACGGCTGGCGACTATCAGATTCCGGCGGCCAAGCATGGCAATGGCATTATGCTTAACTTTGGCGGATCGGCCACAACAAACTATGCGTTTGTCGTAGGCTACTAAACACTGTTTATTACGAAGCATGAATTTACAACTTGGGTAGGCACAGCTTCGCAATAATATTTTAAGAGAGAACCTCTGCTGCACGATATGCGGCAGGGGTTTTTTCGATGGACGGATAATTGCGGTGCAAAAATAAATATGATACAATCTTACAGTATGAAAGACGAACGGATCGATATATTACTGGCAACCTATAACGGAGAGCTGCATATAAGGGAGCAGCTGGATTCGCTTCTGTTACAGACGCATGAAAACATCCGCATTTTGGCGAGGGACGACGGTTCGGGCGACAAAACGCCCGCTATTTTAGAAGCGTATGCAAAACGGCATCCAGACAGGTTAACGGTCGTTCAAGACAGCGTAAAGTCAAACGGGGCAAAACAAAACTTTTTCGCACTGACCAAACACGCAACGGCGGGCTATATCATGTTTTGCGACCAGGACGACGTCTGGGAACCATCAAAGGCTGGGCAGTCCTACCACGCCATGAAGCAAGCGGAAGAACGGCAAGGGCCGCATATCCCGGTGCTGGTACATGCCGACCTTGCGGTGGTAGACGAAAGACTTGTGCCGGTCAGTGCTTCAATGATGCATATGCAAAAGCTGAACCCGCGCTACAATACGCCAAATAGGCTGCTTGCGCAAAATAATGTTACAGGCTGCACCGTAATGATTAACCGTGCGCTGGCCGACCTGTGGACGAAGGACGATCCGCGTATCATTATGCATGATTGGTGGTTGGCGTTAATTGCGGCAGAGTTTGGAAAAATTATATATATCGACCAGCCGCTGGTAAAATACCGACAGCATACTGGCAACGAAGTAGGCGCAAAGGATGTGCGGAGTGTTTCCTACTACCGAAGCAAAATGGGGAACACGCGTTCGATCCATCAATCCATTGTGGACACCTACCAGCAAGGGGAAGCATTTTTAGATTGTTTTGGGGAAAAGATTGAAAACAAAGTGCTTTACGAAGCGTTTGCATCAATGGGAAATTGTAACATATTCGGGCGTTTTTTCCGCCTGAGCAAATATAAATTCTATAAGAACGGGCTGTACCGCAAAATCGGACAAATTATTTACGGATGACAGTTGGGGAAGGAAAGCAAATGAAAGCAGAAATACTGTGTGTAGGAACGGAAATTTTATTGGGGGATATTGTTAATACGAACGCGGCATATATTGCGCGCGGCCTCGCGGACATTGGAATCAATGTATACTATCAGTCGGTTGTGGGAGACAACAACGAACGCCTCAAAGAAGCACTTCACCTTGCGTTTTCCCGTGCCGATATCGTAATTATGACCGGTGGGCTGGGCCCAACCTACGACGATCTCACAAAAGAAACTGTGGCAGAATACTTTGGTAAGAAGATGGTCATGGACGAAGAAGCGCTATACCGCATTACCAGCTTTTTCGATAAATATGGCAGGAAAATGACCGAAAACAACAAAAAGCAAGCGCTGATGCCAGAGGGGGCGACGGCTTTCCAAAACGATTTTGGCACGGCGCCCGGGCTTGCAATCTCTAATGATAAAAAGACTGCGATTTTGCTGCCGGGGCCACCCAAAGAGATGGTTCCCATGTTCGACAATTCGGCCTTGCCATATCTTATGCGGTTTTCAGACCATGTGCTTGTTTCAAGCAATATCAAGCTATACGGCATTGGCGAGTCCAATGTGGAAGACTTGCTGTACGACCTGATGACAAAGAGCAAAAACCCGACCATTGCGCCATATGCAAAACCGGGAGAAGTAACGCTCCGCGTAACAGCCTCCGCGAAATCTAAGGAAGAGTGCCGGAAAATGATTGAACCGGTCATCGAGCAGATCTATTCTATTATGGGCGAATATATTTATGGTGTAGACATTGAAAGCTTGCAGGAAGCGTTGGTGATTGCCCTGAAGGATAAAGGGCTGACAATTGCGATAGCCGAAAGCTGCACGGGTGGGCTGGTTTCACAGTTGGTCACACAAATCCCTGGCTCCAGCGAGGTGTTTGGGTGTGGCGTGTGTGCTTATAGCAACGAAATCAAGCAGAAGATACTCGGTGTAGATGCCGAAACGCTGGCGGCGAATGGCGCAGTAAGCGCCGAAACAGCAGCCGAAATGGCAGAAGGTGTACGCAAGATCGCCGGGGCAGACATTGGCATTTCCGTAACGGGTGTTGCAGGCCCGGACGGTGGAACGGAAGAAAAGCCGGTGGGAACGGTCTACATTGCCATAGACAGCGACGTTGTGAAAGACACGAAGCTTTTAAACCTTCGCTGGCGCGATAATGCAGGCCAGCGGACAAACATCCGCAGCATGGCGGCGCAAAATGTAATGGCGTTGGCGCTTCGGATCATTAAAAAATACAGGTGAAGCAAATGAGCGAAAAGCTCTATGAGTGGATAGACGGAAGCGAGCGTATCGTGTTTTTTGGCGGCGCGGGGGTGTCTACGGAAAGCGGCATTCCCGATTTCCGTAGCGTAGACGGGCTCTATAAGCAGAAGTTTGAGTATCCTCCGGAAGAAATATTAAGTCATAGCTTCTTTGTTCGCAATCCGGAGTATTTTTACCGTTTCTACCGAGAAAAAATGCTGTATTTGGATGCGCAGCCAAACGATGCGCACAAAGCGCTGGCCAAGCTGGAGCAGTATGGAAAACTGCTTGCCGTTATCACGCAGAATATCGACGGACTGCATCAGGCTGCCGGCTCCCAAAATGTTTTGGAGCTGCACGGAAGCGTTGCCCGGAATTATTGTATGAGCTGCGGAAAACGGTATGATATAAACGCTGTATTAAATAGCAATGGCGTGCCGCGCTGCCAATGCGGCGGTGTTATCCGGCCGGATGTCGTGCTTTACGAAGAAATGCTGGACAAGGATACGCTGGAAAAGGCTGTAAAAGCCATTGGTAAAGCCGACCTTCTTATTATAGGGGGAACATCTTTAAATGTCTATCCGGCCAGCGGGCTGGTGAACTATTTTACGGGTCAGCATCTTGTCATCATCAACAGGGACGCCACTCCGTTCGACGATAGGGCAGGCCTGGCCATTGCCAAAAACATTGGAGAGGTATTGGGCGGCTATCTGAAAAGGTGATGGTAAAGGCGTTGTGTGTGTTCATATCTTCTTTACGACTCATTTACTGTTTGTCTATTGTATGCTGCACAGTTTTTATATAAAATTACCCCTGGAACACAAAAGGAGGAAATTTGTATGAAAAAAAGACTTGTTTTACTTGCTTTGGTTTTGGCATTTGCGTTCACCGCATTTATAGGGTGCTCCAAAAAGGACGAACAGGCAACTCAGCAACCTGCCCAGGTGGAAACAGTGCAGCCCAGCGAATCTGCAGATACGGACGGCCAGGAAGCGGAACCATCAGCAAATACACAAGACGGCGCACAGCCGCCAGCGAAAATAGGCGATGCGGTGTCAAAAACACCGGATGGGGCAGAGGCGCCCGCTCCCGAAGAAGAAGTGCCTGCACCGGCAGAGTAATGTAAAGATAAAAAGCTGTACGCATGGAGCGCACAGCTTTTTGCATCGACATAAAAAACCTTTAGGCACGAATCATATCAACAATCCACGAAGGATCGACGCCAGGAGCGCCATCCAAATTGACCAATGCTTGCAGTACACCGTAAAGGGAAGCCCAATAGACCGCGGAAAGTGCATATGGGTCGCCTTTTTTTATACTACCATCCTTTTGCCCTGCCTCTATTATGGGAATACCCGATTGAAAGAAATCTAAGTCGTCGACAAGCGCACGTATATCCGGCGGCGCAGACTCAGTCAGCTTTGTCTGCATCATCAATACAAACATCTTGGCCATCAGAGGCTGTTTTTCAAAATACTCAAATACCTGTCCGGCTGCTTTTTCGAAGTATTCAATTGGTTTTTCGTAGTGAATGGAATACAACACGTTTTTAGGCCCCGAAACACCCAAACGAATCAAGGCTTCGTAAAGCTTTTCCTTCGATTCATAATAATGAAACAACAGGCCCACGCTCATATCTGCCGCCTGGGCAATATCGGTTATTTTTGTTGCGCTGTACCCCTTTTTAATAAAAAGGTCTGCGCCAACGCCCAAAATCTGGTAGCGGCGTTTTTCCCGTTGGATCTGCCTGGAATTCATAAAAACGCTCCTGTGCATTGAATATTTGTTTAATAAAACTATAGCACGTAGGTTCGGCGAAATCAATAGTATGTGCTGCAAAATTGATTATTTTGGCATTTTTATTGATTCTGCAGGCGGGTTTTGCTACAATATATTGCATAGGTTTTTTTGGGGAACTAAATAGGAGGCTGCAATTATATGTCCAGGCTTTTGGAAATTACAATCGGCGATATGCTAAAAAAACAGGCCGAATTATACCCGGATCAGGAGGCGCTCGTTGCGCCATATTCCGGTTTTCGCGTAAGCTATAAGGAGTTTGACGAGCTGACCGACCGGGTAGCGCGCGGCTTTATGGGAATGGGAATTAAAAAAGGCGACAAGGTTTCGATTTGGGCAACCAATTATCCGGAGTGGGTCATCACACAATTTGCCACAGCGAAGATGGGTGCAATCCTTGTAACGGTCAACACAAATTACAAGCAGTTTGAGCTGGAATACCTGCTCAAGCAGTCGGACACAATGACGCTTGTTATGATGGGGGGCTTCAAGGATTCCAACTATATCGAGCATATCAATGGGCTGTGCCCAGAGCTTTTGGAAAGCGAACCCGGAAAGCTTTCCGCTAAAAGGCTTCCATATTTAAAGAACGTAATTTTTCTGGACGAACAGCCCCAGCCGGGCATGTTTATGTGGAACGACCTGTACGAATTTGCAGAAAAAGTATCGCCCGAAGAGCTGGAAGCACGAAGAAAAGAGCTGGTACCGCATGATGTTATCAACATGATGTATACTTCGGGCACAACCGGATTCCCGAAAGGCGTCATGTTAACGCACTACAATCTTGTAAACAATGGGATTGCCGTTGGCGATTGCATGAATTTCACACATGAAGACAGGCAGCTTATACCGGTGCCGCTGTTCCACTGCTTTGGCTGCGTGCTGGGCATAATGGCGTCGTATACGCACGGCGCGACCATGTTGCTCATCGAATCGTTTCATCCGGTCAAAGTAATGGAGACCGTTCAAAAAGAAAAATGCACATCGCTGCATGGAGTTCCCACTATGTTTATTTCCATGCTGGAGCATCCGGATTTCGACCGGTACGATTTTTCTACACTGCGTACAGGAATCATGGCAGGTTCACCTTGCCCAATCGAGTTTATGAAGCGCGCAATGTCCGATATGAATATGTCAGAAATTACGATTACATACGGCCAAACAGAATCTTCACCATGCATTACAATGACGCGTACCGACGACCCGATCGAAGCACGAGTCTCAACCATCGGAAAAGTAATTCCTGGGGTAGAGGCAAAGATTATCGACACGGAGACGGGGGAAGAGGCCCCGTTCGATACGCAGGGCGAAATTGTGGCGCGCGGTTATAACATTATGAAGGGCTATTATAAAATGCCGGAGGCCACCGCCCAGGCAATTGACGAAGACGGCTGGCTGCATACGGGCGACCTTGGCATGATGAACGAAAACGGCTACTTTAAAGTAACCGGCCGGCTGAAGGATATGATCATCCGCGGCGGGGAAAATATTTACCCGCGTGAAATAGAGGAATTTATTTACACGCACCCGGCGGTCAAAGATGTGCAAGTCATTGGCGTGCCCGATAAGCGCTATGGCGAAGAAGTAATGGCATGTATCATCCTTAAGGAAAACGAGAAAATAACCGAAGAAGCAATGATTGATTTTGTAAAGGAAGGTCTGTCCCGTTTTAAAGCGCCCCGCTATGTAAAGTTTGTAGATTCGTTTCCCATGACCGCCAGCGGCAAGATTCAAAAATACAAGCTGCGCGAATGGGCAATCGAAGAATTAGACCTAAAAGATGCGGCAGAAATAGAAACCGCCTGATTTTTGCAAGATTCGGGGGAAACTGTAACGGATGAATAAAATAGCAATAGAAAACCTATTTGGTATAGAAGGCCTGAATATCGCATGGTACGGCATTATTATTGCTGCCGGCATTATTCTTGGGGTAACAGTAGCTGTTTTGGAGGCGCGCCGCAGGGGTTATACTGCAGAGTTGCTTTTGGATTTTATGATTATTGCTCTTCCATTGGCAATTGTTGGTGCAAGGCTCTACTATGTGGCGTTTGAGTGGGAATACTATTCACAGCACCCGGAAGAAATCATTGCCGTCTGGAATGGCGGTATTGCAATCTATGGCGCTGTAATTGGCGGGGTTGCGGCGGCTGCCATTCTTTCCAAGTGGCGCAAATTCCCGCTGGGCAGGTTGCTCGATATTACTGCCCCCGGGCTTGTTGTCGGCCAAATCATCGGCCGCTGGGGAAACTTTGTAAACCAGGAAGCGTTTGGAAACCTCGTTACCGACCCATCGCTCCAGTTTTTCCCATACGCTGTGTTTGTGGAACAGCATTACTACGAGGGAGAATGGCTGTACAACCAGTGGTATCAAGCAACATTTTTCTATGAAAGCATGTGGAACATCGGTGTGCTTGTCCTGCTGCTCTGGTATGCGCGCCGGGCAAAGCACGACGGAAATGTTTTTGCAATGTACCTGATTGGCTATGGAATTGGCCGTTTTTGGATCGAGGGAATACGAATACAGACGCTTACTATGGCAGGAGGAATTCCCGTTTCACAGTTCCTGTCTGCGATAATGATTGCAATCGGCGTGGTCTATATTTTGGTAATGCGCAAAAAAAATCTTCCCAACAAGCTGTATGAGGGAAGGTATGACCGAGATTATAAAGCGCCGGCAGAAAAAACTGCGTAACGTGCATATATTATATACTAAAGAGGGATACAACCGTGAGAAATTTGACAATGCTGACAGACCTCTATCAGCTTACAATGATGTATGGCTACTACAAAACAGGAAAGGGCCGCGACCGTGCCGTGTTCGAC
Organism: Christensenellaceae bacterium; assembly: GCA_050945895.1. Taxonomy (GTDB): domain Bacteria; phylum Bacillota; class Clostridia; order Christensenellales; family Christensenellaceae; genus JBMNTU01. The sequence continues at coordinate 9,570 of JBMNTU010000068.1, forward strand.
CTGTTTTTCCGCAAACAGGGCTCAGAAACCAACTATGCAGTTTTTGCAGGGCTGGAGCAAGCCATAGAGCTAATCAAAAACCTAAGCTTCGAGCCGGACGATATCGAATACCTTCGTTCGCTTAACCTGTTTGGCGAAGATTTTCTGGATTATCTTAAAACATTTAAATTCACCGGCAATATCTATGCCATCCCGGAAGGAACGGTCGTTTTCCCGATGGAGCCGCTTGTGCGGGTAGACGCGCCTATTTGCGAAGCACAGTTGATAGAAACGGCGCTCTTAAACATTGTCAACCACCAAACGCTCATTGCAACAAAAGCAAGCAGGGTAGTGCAGGCCGCGCGGGGCGATTCCGTTTTGGAGTTTGGGTTGCGGCGCGCACAAGGGCCGGATGCGGGCATTTACGGAGCGCGCGCGGCTATCATCGGCGGATGCAGCTCCACTTCCAATGTATATACCGCCAAAAAGTTTGGCGCCAAAGCGGCAGGAACGCATGCGCACAGCTGGGTTATGAGCTTCCCCGATGAAATCAGCGCATTTCGCGCCTATGCGGAAACGTTTCCAACGGTTTGCCTGCTGCTTGTAGACACCTACGATACACTCAAAAGCGGCGTGCCCAATGCAATAAAGGTTTTTGAAGAACAACGCAAAAAAGGATATGAGCCTGTCGGTATCCGGCTGGATTCCGGAGACCTCGCCTATCTTTCCAAGCAGGCGCGGAAGATGCTGGATGACGCCGGATTTCCGGAAGCAAAAATATTTGCCTCCGGCGACCTGGACGAATATACAATTGCAGACCTCAAGCAGCAGGGGGCAAAAATAGACGTGTGGGGCGTAGGTACGCGCCTCATCACCGGGCACGATTTTCCTGCGCTGGGCGGCGTATATAAAATGTGTGCCTATACGTCCAACGGAAAAATGACTCCAAAGCTAAAGGTCAGCGAAAATGTCTGGAAGGTCAATAACCCAGGCATAAAAAATATTGTTCGCCTGTATGGAAAAAAGGACGATATGGCCATTGCCGACTTAATCGTGCTGGAAGGAGAGGAGATTGACACAACCCGCCCGCTGACCATTTTCGATCCCGTAAATACATGGAAAAGGACCACGATAGAAGATTTTTATATCAAAACGCTCTTGGTACCCATTTTCGAAAACGGTAAGCTGGTGTACGAGTCGCCGTCGCTGATGGATATACAAAAATTTGCCAAGCAGGATATGGAAACATTTTGGGATGAATTGAAGCGGATCAACCGTCCGCATCTTTATAAGGTAGACCTTTCGGATAAGCTATACAACCTCAAAAAGCAGTTGCTCAACGAAGCGAAAGCCTGAAAAGATCGTAGCTGCGGCAAAAGCCGCAGCTATTTTTAACCAACAGTGGCTTTGCATTGGAATATGAAATATTTGAAATTAAAAATTGCAAAAATATATGAAATTTTATAATTATGCTCTTGTTATTGAAAGATTGAAGTGATATAATGTCATTTGTAAAAAGAAAATCATATTATCTGGAGGGAAAAAATGTCATATGTATCTGATGTACTAGCGATGGTAAAGGAAAAGGATGCAAGCCAACCCGAATTTATCCAGGCGGCCAGCGAGGTGCTGCCCACGCTCGAGCCGGTTATTTCCAAACACCCGGAATACCAGAGAGCAGGGCTTTTGGAGCGCCTGGTAGAACCGGAGCGCACAGTAGTATTCCGTGTGCCGTGGGTGGATGACAGCGGTGCAACCCATGTCAACCGCGGTATGCGCGTACAGTTCAACAGTGCAATTGGTCCTTATAAAGGCGGAATCAGGTTTCATCCTTCGGTAAACCTTGGAATCATCAAATTTTTGGGCTTTGAACAGATTTTCAAGAATTCCCTGACAGGCCTCCCGATCGGCGGCGGCAAGGGTGGTTGTGATTTTGACCCCAAAGGAAAATCTGATATGGAGGTAATGCGGTTTTGCCAGGCGTTTATGAGCGAACTGTTCCGCCATATCGGTGCAGATACCGACGTACCGGCTGGGGATATTGGCGTTGGCGCGAGGGAAATCGGCTATATGTATGGCATGTATAAAAAAATTGCCAACCGAAGCGAAGGCGTTTTAACGGGCAAAGGCCTCAGCTATGGAGGAAGCCTTGCGCGCACAGAGGCAACAGGCTATGGCCTAGTATATTTTGTCAAAGAAATGGTGGAAGGCGCAGGGAAATCGCTTAAAGGCGCTACGGTGGCCATTTCCGGTTCGGGAAACGTGGCAATTTATGCTTGCGAAAAAGCGCAGCATTACGGGGCAAAGGTGGTTACCATGTCCGACAGTAACGGATACATATTCGATCCGGAGGGTATTCGGCTCGATGTTGTAAAGGATATCAAAGAAGTGCGGCGCGGACGTATTAAGGAATATGCAGATGCTGTAAAAAGCGCGGAATACCACGATGAAAATACGGGTGTGTGGACAGTTCCGTGCGACATTGCGTTGCCCTGCGCAACGCAAAATGAGCTGAATGAACAAAGCGCAAAGGCACTCGTTAAAAATGGCGTATATGCGGTCGGCGAAGGCGCAAACATGCCATCGACAATCGAAGCGACCAATCATTTTCTGGAAAATGGCGTATTGTTTGCGCCGGGCAAAGCGGCCAACGCGGGCGGTGTTGCAACCTCCGCGCTTGAAATGACGCAGAACAGCCAGCGTATGCCTTGGACGTTTGAAGAGGTAGACGCCAAGCTACAGCAGATTATGATCAATATTTACAAGCAGTGCCATAACGCGCAAAAAACATATGGCTTTACCAATAATTTTGTTGCAGGCGCAAACATTGCGGGCTTCCAGAAGGTTGCGGAAGCTATGATGGCGCACGGAATCGTATAAAAAACAGTATGATAGCGCTATGGACATAAATCTATTCACTCAAACAGCACTTTTTAGAAAGGTGCTGTTTTTTTGTGGCAACGTTTCAAATTTTGTGTATTCTCAAAAAAGAGAATAGAATATTGAGCAT
>JBMNTU010000069.1:0-12535 GCA_050945895.1 Christensenellaceae bacterium
ACTGCAGAACCGTCAAAGGAGATATGCATGGGTGATGTACCATCTGAAAAAATCATCGTTAAGAATATTATGGAGGAGCTGGTCGAAGAAAAGCTCGATATGATGATGAGCTCTGCTGGTGTATGCGACTGCGAACAGTGTCGGGCGGATGTTTTTGCATATGCGCTCAATCATCTTCCGCCCAAGTATATTGCATCTACAAGCGGAGATGTATTTACGCGTGTAAACACGGCCACAACACAGTTCCAGGCGGATATACTTACGGCGATCGTGCAGGCGATCGATATGGTATCAAAGCATCCGCGACATCCGGTAGTGGAAAGCAAATAGTATAAAAATAGCCGGATCTATACGAAAAACAGTACAGCGTGGTAAAAACCACGTTTTTTTGTTTTCAGGCTTGCTCGATAAGCCCGTTTGCGACGGCAATATAAATAGCATCTACACGGTTTAATGCACCCAGTTTGTAGTAGATATTGGTAATATGTTTTTTAACTCCGTGGATAGAAATACCAAGAATCCGGCTGATATCCTCGCGGGAATATCCCTGCGACAGGTAGGACAACACTTCGGTTTCGCGGGGGGTCAGTACAGACGGCGCTTTTGCGGCAGGCATTTCTTTGTGAGAATGCGTATACTGGCGAAGCATGGTTGCCTCGCGTTTTGAATATTCCATAGTTTCGTTGCGTATGATAGCTACCCAGTTGGGGTCGAAGGAGAATATAGACTGCCTCTGAACTGCGTCTAACAGGCCAAGGGTGAGGCGCCCAAACTCCACAAAACAATTGATGATACGGTTTTGCCATGTCATATCGTATGCAGGACGCAATGCCTGGACGGCCCGTGGTTCGTCCTCCAGCTTTTGCAGGCAGGCGGCCTTCAGGATGGAAGAAGAAACTTGTATGCCCCACATGTTTTTTTCATTGTAAAATTCGTCTAGCTCAAGTAGGGTGGCGTATGCTCCTTCGAAATCGCCGGACACATAGCGGCATGCTGCGCGAATGGTTCTATCTCGCCCAATATCGAGCAAATTGTCGGAGGGAAGGGCAGTGTCGCTGGATAGCCATGACGGGACTTTGGCAGGGTCGTTCACCCGCAGGTAAAAAAGTCCCCGGGCGCAGTCCCGAATGTTTGCAAGTTCGATAGGACCGTTTTCCTCGATATAATCGACGAGTTCGCTTAAAAGTGATTCTGCTTTTACACAGTCACCCTGAAGAAGGGAAGTGCGAATTTGTAGGTATAATGCATTGGACGCAATGTCGTGCTGTCTGGCATCCTTGGCGGCATACAGCGCCCGGACAGCGTATTCGATAGAATCGCGAAGACGGCCAGAATAATAGCAGGCTTCTGCGGCAAAAAGCTGAGAATATCCCCTGCCGCTGTTGCCGTAGAGCAGCCGTGCATTGCCAACAAACTCGGCCATATAACCCAGCATTTTGGCAGTGCGGTTGGGTTCTTGGTCGGGAAGGAAAAAGACTTCGTTGTTTCCCGCTACCGAAAGTTCTTCTGAGCGGATGCGCGTTCCGTTTGGCAGGAGGGGAATGGCTTTTTTCATGTACTCTATAGCGGCCAAATCGCTTTGCATGAGAGAAATATCCGCCATTACAGCATAGGTATCCCCAAGTAAAAGGGCTTGGGCTTCATCAAGCTCCTGGTTTTTCAGACGTTCTATGATAGAAAGGAAGAGCGTACGGGCCTTTCTGGTTTTTGCATCGTTAAAGTACATGAACCCGCGGCAGAAATCAACTGCTGGATGAGCAGCAGTGTATGGTTCGGGCAATTGTTCCAGCCGTTCTAGAATGTGATTGGTAACCTGATTGCTCATTCTTTTTTTTGGCAGAAGCAGCACAGCGCCAACAAAGCGGTCGTAGTCCTGGAGCTTCCAGAAGCAATCGAGCGCCTCGTGGAAAAATTTATTCTGCAGAAACCAATTTCCTGCGCAAGAATAAAGCGCTTCAATGGTTTCTTTGGGAAGAAGTACTTGCTTATTTTCCAAAAAAGCACGATACATTCTTTGAAAATGAAATATGTCGTGAGAAAAATCGTAAGTAATAAAAATATTCTGCGAAAGTACGGAAACTGCTTTATCCATATCTTGCATGCTAATTGCGTGAAGCAGCCCCAAGGGAATGCTGTCGAAGCATGAAAGTCCTACAAGAAGTTGTTGCATGCTGCTGTTGTATCCTGCAAAATAGTCTCTTTCAAACAGCTCCGATATAACCTGCATGTAGGGCGTTTCGCCAAAGTCGTGGCGGGCGACTCTGTCGGGCTGCGAGGCAATCAGGTGAAGCGCCATAGGCCAGCCGCCGGTATGCTGCTGCAGGCGTTTTTGGTCTGCAGTGCTCAAATGGTGTTCGTACCGGTCAAACAATTGTGCGGTCTCTTCCTCGTTAAAAAGCAGATCGCTTGCTCCAACCCGAAAGTGCCGTCCTTCGCCAATATGGAGACGGATGTCTGCGCGCTGCTTGCTAATATAGATTACGCAGAGCGTCTCTAGTTCGGCCTGGATAAGGATATCGATAAATTCCCGGATAGTTGGATTTTTGATGTTTTCTGCATTGTCGAAAACAAAAAGCGCCGATCCATTTGTAGCAAGCTCATTGCTTAGCATTTGTAAAAGCATATCGTAAGCACGTGGAAGATTGGAAAAACTTGTTTTGGACAAGGAATCGGCAAGGAGGGGAAGTTCTCTTTCGAGCGCGCTTAAAAACCGGTCCCAAAACCGGTCGGGGTCATTGTCTATGGGAAGAAGATGCACCCAAACAAGCCTGCGCGTAGCCCCGCGGCAAAAATCTGCAACGGCTGCTGTTTTTCCATAGCCGGGGCCGGCAATAACAGTGATGAGTGGATATTCCAAACCGGCTTCCAGTATTTTATTGACGCGGGGCCGGGAAATGACCCAGCTGTGTGCATGAGGATAAGTACGTAGCATGAAATTTCCTCGCTTATGCGCCGAAATGAAAATGGTGTTCCGCATTATAGATACCCCGAAATTTCCAGAAAAAACAAAAAAGGATACTCCACCTTTGGTTACTTTTCACTAAGTGGGAACTTGCTACAATAAAATCAGAGGCAGCAGGAGTACGGCACAATATATCCTAAAAAACAGGAAAAGGGCAAATGTGTCCGGACGGCAGCTATAGTGCACTGCTGCGGACGTTAAAAAACACAGAAAGCATAAGGAGGAGGTGAGAAAGTGAAAAACTTATCTGTGAGTAAAAAAATTCTATTTGGTTTTTTGATCGTCATACTGATTATTGGCGTCATACTTGCAATGACGATCATTACGTCTATTACACGTAACAACGACCTCGAACGGGCAGGACGAATGAACGAACTCCAGCAAGAGGCAAATACTTTGCTTTACAACTTCAATCTTGCGCGAGTAGAGATCCGCACCGTGTTTACGTCGGTGGACGCAGAGGAAGAGTATAACCTAGCGCTCGAATACCTGGATACCTGTATTGGAATCTTAGATCATATGGACGAGATGTCTGCAGAGCTGGGCGGCTATATGACCGAAGAAAACGCGGAAATACGCCGTTTGTTTGAAGCGGTACGGGCAGGCGTGATTAACGTAGGTGACAACGACGAAAAGGTTAACCTGGCGATTGCAGATATGAAAAGCAGTGGACAGGTAATGACCGACGGCAGCGACGACCTTTACGATCTGGTTACAAATATTACCATGGAGATCGCGGCTACTGACAGTGCAGCAGGAATTGAACGGGTAACCAGCGTTATGATGCCGGTGAAAGAATTAAGCGATATTGTCAACAATATTCGCGTAAACAGCCGTGTGTTGATGTTTCAACAAGATCTATCGATAATTCCCGATATTATGGCAGAATTAGACAGTGCGGAGCAACAGGCAAACTCTGTTCGTACTGTTTTGACGACGGAGGAAGGGCGCGCAGCAATTGACGAGTTGGTAGGTGCACTGGCAGGATTCAGGAGTGCTGTAAACGATGTGAGTACGCATGTAACAAATTCTGATGCGGAAATTGCGTCGGCAAGAGCGGTTTTCCTAGAACTGAGCGACATGATTACAGCAGGTGTAATAGCCATAGCAGATGATGTAAGCACAGTGAATGCACAAGCGGTTAGTACGTCGCAATTTGTAATGTACATCATGATTGGTATCGGTGCGGCAGCCGTAGTCTTTGCGGTGGTAATTGCAATGGCAATAGGAAAAATCATCACCCGACCGCTGAACAAGATGAAGGATGTTATGCTGCAGGCGGGCGAAACAGGCAATCTGAATTTCAGCGAGGAAGTACGAAAAGATGTGAAGAAAGAGTCGGAAGCAAAGGATGAGATTGGTCAATCGCTGATGGCATTTACAACTTTCATAGACCATATTACCAATATGGCCGGAACACTGGAGTCTGTTGCCAACAAGGACTTGACAGTGGATGTGAACCTGCTGAGCGATGAAGACACTATGGGGATATCCCTCAAAAAGATGATTGGAAATTTGAACCATATGTTCACCGAGATCAACAATATCGCAGCGCAGGTAGCGGCAGCAGCAGGCGATGTGGCCATGGGCGCGCAAGGGCTTGCCCAGGGCAGTACAGAGCAGGCGGCAACCGTACAGGAGATCAGCGCTTCTGTCAATGCAATTAACGAGCAGATGAGCACCAGCAGCGAGACAGCAAACGAAGCGGCACAAGGCAGCATGGAAATCAGCGACGCGGCGCAGGAAGGCAACCGGAAGATGACGCAGATGATGAGCTCTATGCATGAGATCAACGATGCCAGCCAGGCGATTCGCCAGGTAATAAAGGTAATTGATGATATCGCCTTCCAGACCAACATACTTGCACTTAACGCAGCGGTTGAAGCAGCGCGTGCAGGAGACCATGGCAAGGGCTTTGCAGTGGTCGCAGACGAGGTGCGAAACCTGGCCGGCAAGAGCGCGGATGCGGCAAAGGAAACTTCTGACCTAATTTCGAAAAACATTGAAAAAACGGAACAGGGGCTTAGCTACACCGAAGAAACCGCAACGAGCCTGACACAAATTGTGGAAGGAATCCAGAAAAACAGCGAATCGTTGCAGGTGGTTGCACAGCAAAGTGAAGGTGCAAAATCGGCGACCTCGCAGGTGAACCTTGCGGTAGACCAAGTGGCGCAGGTTGTACAGCAAAACAGTGCAACCAGCGAGCAGAGTGCAGCAGCCAGTGAAGAAATGAGCAATCAGGCGCAAATTCTGCAGCAGCTTATATCTGAATTTAAGATACGGGATCAGGGAATAGGCACAGGCATGGACGCAAGGCCGTTCCCGTCAAGCGGAAGTGCGGAAGACGGTATGTCAGGAGATGGCGACCAGGCTGATGAAGATCCGTATTTCTTCTAAGGGATAACGAACGACTAGGCGCTCCGGAAAATCGGAGAATAAACAGTTGCGGGTATTGTATGAATGGGGAAGACCGGCGCCGGGAAGACCGGCGCCGGCAAAATAAAACAGAAAATGAATTTTCAATAATTTTATATAGATGAAGTGGAAAGGAGGACAGTATGATGCGCAGTGCAAATGATGTCAATGGATGGCAGAGTCCGGAAAACAGTTGGCAGACATCACAGATTTATACGAGAAACCGCCTGCCTCAACTGTTCGACGAATTGGATGTTGCAGTAATTGTGGTGGGGCGCAATAACGGGCAAATACTCTATATCAACAATCATGTATGCAGGGATGTTGGAAAAACCCACGCAGAACTTGAAAACAAGCATTATAGAAAAGTGTTTTGGCCGGAGTTTATTTCGGTATACGACCAGCTTGCAGCATCTTGTGAAGATGGATTTGGGCACTCTGCAATCTTTTACTGGGCAGAGATGGCAATATGGGAACAAATATCGGCACGTATGGTCATATGGGAAACAGAGCCTGCGTTGCTGATTTGTATAACGAATATCAATGAGGTGACGCTGGTCGAGCATAAATTTGAAAACATGGCCTATTTTGATAATGTGCTCAAATTGCCTAATGGCGCAAAGCTGGAGGAGGATATCAGTGAGCTTGCAGACGTGGAAGCAGTTGCACTCATATGCTTCTCGGTAGAGCGCTTCGAGGAAATCAATAATTTGTATGGCTGGGACAGTGGAGACTATCTGCTAAAGCAAATCAGTGACTGGATCATTTCGAGCGAAAGCAACCGGGCACAGCTTTACCGGATCGACAATGGATTTGCAATTATGGGGCGCTGGGTGATGGTTGACGGTGTGATAGAGCGAGCAGAGGAGATACTCCAGCGTTTCAGGCAGCCGTGGGCACTGTCGGCAGGAGGGAATGTTCTTTCGGTCTTTTGTACGATTAAGCTGGGTATTGTGTATGGGAAATATATCCAAAATGAAATGAGAAACCTGCTTTCCAGAACCATACGGATTATCAAAGACGATGTAGGTTATGCGATCTATGACGAGGAAGCAGATAAGCAGGAAAAGAGAAATCTGATGCTGCGAGATGCGCTAATAAACTGCATCTATAACGATATGAGAGGCTTTGAGGTGCATTACCAGCCTATTGTGGACACAAAAACAGAGAGATGGGTTGGGGTGGAAGCGCTGTGCCGGTGGACATTGCCCAATGGAACCAAGGTTCCGCCGGGGGAGTTTATCCATATTGCAGAGCAGATAGGACTGGTTGTGCAGATCGACAGATGGGTTGGCAGAAAGGCAATGGCAGACTGTGTTATGTTGGGGCTGAATAAAAAGCGGTTTAAGCTGAGTATCAATTTTTCGCCCACGCACACAGTTAGCAACAGGCTTGCGGAAGACATGGCGGGGGCACTTAAAAGGATTGGTTACCCTGCGGAAAAATTGAATATTGAGATAACAGAAAGCGCAAAAATGAGCTTTGAAGATGATAACTTAAACGGTCTGCGGCTGTTGAATGAACAAAACATTAGTCTCAGCCTGGACGACTTTGGAACAGGCTATTCCTCTTTCGAAAACCTGATTGGCGTTCCGGTAGGATCGCTAAAGATAGAGAAAATGTTTCTGGATGGAATAGAGACAGACGGCTACAAGCAATACCTCCTGCAAATGCTGGTAGACTTGGCGCATCACCTGGATATGAAGCTTATATCTGAGGGAGTGGAAACGAAAGAGCAGCTTGCGCTCATGAAAAAATACGGAGTCGATTTGGTTCAGGGTTATTATTTCAGTAAGCCGATTTCGTATGATGCGTTGCAACAAGAAGTATGGAGGTTTGGTGACGATATGAATGGAGAAGGCCGGGATGCCCCGCAACGAAAGGAGGGAAGATGTGAAAAAGTATAAACAGATAAAGGGGCAAAGAGCCGGCAGGTGGACGAATAGTCATTCATATACATAAGGATAGCCAGATTGCATATCTTAAAGCCATTTCATTTATCCTATCTAAAAAAAATTCAAACTTGTTAGCATTTCTAAATGCCGTCATTTCGTAAATGAATCTTGGTATATCCGTAATATATAAGAAGCAGCACTGCAAAGTGCTGCTTCTTTATAAAGAGCTTTTTTGGCTTACCAGAACGTATATTCCACCATAACTTCGCAATCGCCGGATGCCACCATGTCTGCAGGCACGGTAAAATGATAGGTGTTGGCAGCACCCTTATCAAACCAGTCGTACTCTGCAAGCGTAATATCCATTGCATCGTCGCTTCCCAGCGCATACAGCATGCAGTAGATGGATGACTCCATCGCGTAGGAAACATTGGCGATGGTAATAGAGCAATCGTACCCGCCGCTGCTGTTTGGCGAAGCGTCGAACCCTGCAACTTCTAATATTCCCTCGCCCGGGGGCAGCTCGTCGTACGTGGTCAGTCCGCTAAAGACAACCTTTCCTGTTGTTGAGGCGTTGTTGCTGCCGGAACTGCCGCTGCTGCCTGTAGAGGGTTTTGTTGCCTGCTGCGCCTGCAGCGACTCCTGGTTTTCCAGCGGCAGGTAGAAGCGCACAAACAGGGAAAGCACGCCGTCCCGCTTAAGCAGCATAACCTCCTGGCAATCGAGGTCGTTTACCGTCGCTCCGTACAGCGAACGAAAAGAATATACCTCGCCGCCTGCCGCTACCTGCTCGACGACCGTATACCAGTCAAAGCCCTCCTGCTTTACATCGTCTACAAAATAATTCTGTATATCCAAAGACTTATTGGTCATTCCGCCAAACGCCTCCACTACGTTGAAGTAAAGGTCGGCAGTTTCCTCCGGCGTCATACTGTCATCAATATAATGCTTATAATCGAACCGGAAGACATTGCCGGTCGTCGGCGATGCCCACGCATAGCACTCCGCTTGCTCGATGCCGGGCAAAGGATATTCGAAAGGCCCGTTGTATATTTCAAACATGAACTCGGCCTGCTTAAGCAGCCTGTCCGTTTCAGAGCTGTTGTAGTGCAGCCCCATTACCTCGCAGTAGGTATCGATATTTTTTGAGCTATCCCAGAACGTGCGGATATTGTATGGGTCAATCATTTCCTTAGAGAACGGGTCGGGTATAGACTCCGGCTCGGGCGTAGGCTCAACCGTCGGTTCTGCTGCCGCTTCCATCGAAGGTTCCGGCTGCTCGAATTCTGCATGCTCCAGCCCTGCCAGCCGGTCTGAAAGGCCATCGCCGCCTGCTGTATTCTGCCCTGTCGAGCATCCGCCCAAAAGCAGCGCGGCAGCCAAAACGAACACAATCAATTTCCTCATGTTTTCCACCTTTTTCTGTATGCTGGCGTATTGCTCAATAATAGAAATCCGTCATATAATAACCATCTTCATCGTAATAAACAAACGAGATTTCGGCATCCTGCATGCCTGTTTTTTCGTAGATATCTTCCTTGAATACGGACGCCACGCTTTTACGGTTTTGTTCGTTTGCTTCACTGTTGAGCTCGTCCCAGCCAGTTATATAATAATCCTCCGGCAGGTAGCACTCGATATAAAGGCCATAGCTGTCTGCGCCAACCGCAATGTCGCTGACCTCAACCGAACGCCCCGGCTTTAACATATCGTACAGGCTGTTTATTACGTCTCGCCCTACTTCGTTGTCCACATAGCCTTGCAGGTCTGCGTCCTCTTCCTGCGCCGGCTCGTCCGAATCCTCCGAAGAGCCAAACAGCCAGTCTTCCGCACCGCTTTCAAATCCAAACAACCCTTCCAGTCCGGAAGAACCGCTGTCATCCGACCCAAACAATGAATCTAGCCCAAACAGCGACGAACTGCTGTATTTATTTGAATAGTAGTTGTTCATAAGGAGCGAGATCACAAATACTGCTGCCACAGATATACCAATGCATAGCCCCACAAACGCGCCTCGCTTCATCTGGCGGCGGGGTGCCTGCGGCTGCCCGTAACTCTGCGCATACTGTGGTTGCGACCACTGTTGCGGAGGAGCCTGCTGCCCGTATGTTTGTCCTTGCTGCATGTATTCCGGCTGGTACGGCTGCTGCGCATAGGCCGGTTCCTGCACATTCGTTTCAAACTGCTCCGCTGCAGGCCGGTATGCTTGCTGCTGCTGTGTCGATTCGTAGTCAGGCACAGGCTGGTCTGGTTCTAGCCACGCTGGTGCTTCGTAGCCTTGTGCCGGTTGGTCATAACCGGGCATGGTTGGTTCCTGTGGCTGCGGCGTATAGGGTTGGGCCTGCTGCGGCGCAGAATAAGCCTGAGCCTGTTGTGCAGGGCGGTAGGGCGCCCCGCCCGCTGACCGGAACAGGTTTGCGCCAAATATGGATGCTACCTTTTTGGAACGGATCAGGTAGACCACAAACAGCACATCCATAATAATGATTAGTATCAGGAAAATTTTCTGTGCGGGCAAGAACATCGAAACAAGCTGCATTGCAGGGTGGGCCGCTATTACAATTCCACCGATTGCATTGAGCGCCATCATAATCAAGAACGCCCATGTAAACGCAGGTTTGCGCGCAAACAGCAGCACCGCCACCACTACACATAAAAACCCAGCGATCATGGTTAGCATGCCCGCGCCGCCTGAAAGAGGTTGGACCACCATAGAAAGGCCGGTCAACGTTCCAAGTACAGCGCCCGCGATAACGCGTATTGCCAAAAGCACCAGTATTGCTCCCAATTTTTCCTTTTGTTGTACAGGCGGGTATCCCCCCATATTTTGCTGCATAGAACCGTACCTCCATTGATTTACTATCGTACATACTCTGCTTATTGCCTTCTTCCAAACAACCGATACAATTCGTTCGCTACTTGGTCCATCAGCTGGTTGAGGTTGCTTGTTGCGCTTTCAACCACATCCGCCATACCCGACGTCAACCCTGCCATAAGCACGCTTTTTCCCAGCGTACCCGGGCGGTCGATTTCGGACAGTATAAACTGCCCTGGCATACCTGTGTGGTTGATCAGCATATCCTTTGTTCCAGCTCCCGGAATAACGACAAAGTTTCGGTTCCACATCTTTTTGAAGTATGGTTGGCCGGGAAGCTGTGCATATTTTAACAGCCGGTCCATAATCTCTTCGCCGGTATAATCCGGCCGGTCTACATCTATTTTTCGTTCACCCACCGTAAAATAGCCGCTCTGTTTTCCTTTGAATTGCTGTTGGGGCTGCTGTGGCTGGTATTGTTGGGCAGGTGCACTTCGGTACCATTCCTGCGGCGCGCCTGCTGCCGGCTGGGTGGGCTGTTGGTATTGCTGTTGTGCAGGCTGCGGCGTTGGCTGACCGGTTGCCTGCTGCATAGGTTGCTGCCCCTGCGGCTGCTGCGGATTCCGGTATTGCATCGGTGCTTGCTGCGGCGGCTGTTGCATGTTCGGTTGGCTTTGTGGGGGGGCTTGATACTGCGGCTGTCCTTGCATCTGCTGTGGCGGAACCTGCCCCTGCGGCGAAAATCCGTGTGGTGGCTGCTGCACATTTGGCTGTCCCTGCGGCGGATTTTGGTATTGCCCCGGCTGCCCCTGTGGTTGGCCTTGCGGCGGCTGTCCTCCAGTATACATCTGTTGCTGGTATGGCTGTTGCTGCTGGTACTGCTGCTGTTGCTGCTGCTTGTATTGCTGTGCCTGCCAGTACTCCTGCTGCTTAGCCGGATCGGGTTCAAACGGCGATGCGCCCGGATTTTTGTTGCCGACCCCTGCCAATCCCTTTGCAAATGCGCCAAAAAGTGGCAGAGGTTTCGTATCGTACCGACTGGCAGCAATAGCGCCCATCACCAGGAAAATATCCCACACGATGGTTGTAATGATCCACATTACCTCCCCCGGGTTGGGCCCGCCGCCCATGCCAAGGAAGCCCTCCATAAACGCACCCAGAATATCGGTAGATGCATTTGCAACATAAACGATATCACTGATTAGTGCAGTAATAGCGTTCAAAATCAGTATGGCTACTGTTTGCATTGCATGGAAGCGTACAAACCCGCTTACTTTTTCCGTAATAAAGATTACCAGCGGAAATACCCATGCAAAGTAGTATACTCCGCTGATCCACCCCAGTCCAATGGAAATGAGATAAACGAGCATGGCCCATGTATTGGCGTTCATGCCCACCGTTGCTTTGTGCGGTGCAGTATTCATAGAATTGCCTCCTTTTTTCTTCTGCATTTATTGTATCTTGCGTCGTGCTAAAAAATCTTCAGGTAAAGTTGTATTTTTTACACTTTCCGGCTCTGGTGCTTTTTCTAGGCATATAAAAAGTGGTATACTGGTACAAGCAACAGAAAGGAGCAGAAAAATGAAACGTATCAAAATTATACCGTTTTTGCTTCTGACCGTTTTCGTTCTATGCTCCTGCAATATAAACACGGAAATGCCCGCAGAAAAAAGCGTGCATATCGTTATGCCCGGCGTAGAAGGAATCGACAACCCGGAAAGCAACTATTATAAAAACTGGCTGGAGCAGCAAACGGGCATCCAAATCGAACTGGAGCTGGTTTCGCCGGAATATATGCCCGAATACTTGCGTCTGCTCTTTACACCCGGCAACATGTCCGATGTGGACGCGGTTTTCCTGGATGGGGATTATATTTCATTCGACGCCATCGAAACTTATGGTCAGTCGGGCGATATTCTTCCGTTGGACGATATGATCGCCCAGGACGGCACAAATATAGCAAAAGCGCTGAATCTGTTCTCCGGCCTTCAGCGGCAGCTTACTGCAAACGACGGCCATTTTTATTTCATGCCCAACTTCACCTACTCCGAAGTTTTTCGTACCAGCCAAATGCTGTGGATGAATTCCGACTGGCTGCAGCGGTGGGGGCTGGCCCATCCCCCGCCGCAGACGACCGAGGAGTTTCGTGCGGTGTTGCAGGCGTTCCGCGACCGAGACCCAAACGGCAACGGCATGGACGATGATGTACCTGTGGCGGGCAATTTTACGCAGAACTCGCAGAACATCTGCTATTACCTGATGAATGCGTTTGTATATACAGACCCAAATAGCGCGTTTATGGCTGTTAAAAACGGCAAGGTATACTTTGCCCCTGCAACGGACGAATGGCGGGAGGGGCTGCGCTATTTAAAATCGCTTTACGACGATGGGCTGCTTTCAAATTCCTGCTTCACATTCAGTGATAAGCACTTCACCCGCCTCATCAAC
>JBMNTU010000070.1:0-12377 GCA_050945895.1 Christensenellaceae bacterium
TTGCAGAATGCGGCCGTGCAAAAGCAAGCACCCGTAGATGATTCCTCAAATCTTAAAAATCAAAAGGTTGCAGATCCAGACAAAACAATAGAGCTTCCGGATGAAGCAACGCTTTCGAAGATGGATTTTTATAAACCGCAGGGTGCATCCAGCAGGCATATTCCAGTGACTGCCCCGTCTGCCGGCGTGGTTAGTGCGGCAAGGCCAAAGCAAAGCGAAAAGGCAGCGCCGGCGCAAAGCGCAAGCATGCCGGAAGCGGCAGAAAAAGCGGCGGAAGCGCAAAAGCCGGAACCATATACCGGTTGTAAAACCTGCCAGGAACGCCAATACCAAGATGGTTCAAACGATTCGGGCGTATCGTTTCAAACGGCAAAGCATATTCCGGCGTCTACTGCTGCAATTTCAGTCGCCTCCCACGAAGGCGAGCATGTTTCGCGAGAAACGGATAAAGCACAAAAGGAAGGCCGCGTTGTTACAAATAAAACAGTCACCATGCAAATGGGAAGCTGCCCCGAGTGCCACAAGCTGTATGTAGCGGGCGGTACTACAAAAATCACTACAATGGCATCGTCTGGCGGCGCAGAGGCAGAAAATGCTCTCGATATTATGGACCACGCAGGGGATAATATCGACTTGTCGTTATAGCGATAGAAAAAGATCGTTACAGTGTAGCGCCGTGCACGGGGCTGCACTGTTTTATTTTTGACATGTCATGCAAAGGTGAGTATAATCTAGTAGATTGGAAACTTGCAGCGGATGCAATAAGGAGCGCTGCCCGCCGTACCAATAAACGTTGCAATACCGTGATACGCGTGTTGGTTTCGCTATAAGGAGCAAATGGTTTGGACAACCTGAAGGAAAAAATAAAAGAATCGCTGACGTCTGTGCTTCCGATTACGGCAATCGTTCTCATTCTTCATTTTACCATCGTGCCTATGCCGCTTGGAACGTTGGCGCTTTTTTTGGTGGGTGCTGTGCTGCTGATTATAGGCATGGGGCTCTTTACACTAGGTGCGGACGTTGCTATGATGCCAATGGGTGAAAATATTGGTTCGCACCTGACAAAATCCAGAAAAATCATATTGTTGATCGTCATCTGTTTTATTATGGGCGTAACCATTACAATCGCCGAGCCCGATTTGCAGGTCTTGGCAGAGCAGGTGCCGTCTGTACCCAATATGACGCTCATATTGTCTGTTGCAGTAGGCGTGGGTATCTTTCTTGTTATTGCGCTGGTGCGCATCATTAAGCAGATAAAGCTGGCCTACCTGCTGATCGCCTTTTACGTCGGAATATTTATCTTGGCTTCTTTTGCACCGCCGGATTTCCTGCCGGTGGCGTTCGATTCGGGCGGCGTAACAACAGGGCCGATTACCGTACCGTTCATATTGGCGCTTGGCATTGGTGTTGCTGCGGTGCGTGGCGGCAGGAACGCGCAGGACGACAGCTTTGGGCTGGTGGCAGTATGTTCCATCGGGCCCATCCTTGCCGTGTTGATTTTGGGAATGGCGTTTAATTCGTCCGGCGGCTATGCGGCAGACGTAACCATTCCGGATATTCACAGCTTCAAAGAGCTTTTTCATGCGTTTGGCGAAGCATTTCCGGATTATTTTGGAGAGGTTGCGATAGCGCTTGCGCCTATTCTTGTATTTTTCATCATATTCCAGTTTGCATTTTTACGGCTCCCCAAAACGCAAATTGCTAAAATGGGCGTCGGCGTTGGTTATACATATATTGGCCTGGTGCTCTTTTTAACAGGCGTAAATGTGGGATTTTTGCCCGTGGGCAACTACCTGGGTGCGCAAATCGCATCGCTCGATTACAATTGGGTCATTATACCGCTAGGAATGTTAATGGGCTTCTTTGTAGTTATGGCCGAGCCGGCGGTGCATGTACTCAACAAACAGGTGGAAGAGATAACCGTCGGCGCGATTTCTAAAAGAACGATGCTGATGGGCCTTTCGATGGGGGTCGCAGTTTCGGTGGGGCTTGCCATGATCCGCGTCCTTACGGGCGCAAGCATCTGGTATTTTATTATTCCAGGCTATGCAATCGCGCTTATACTGACGTTCTTCGTTCCCAAGATATTTACCGCCATTGCGTTCGATTCGGGCGGCGTTGCCTCCGGGCCAATGACGGCGACCTTTTTGCTGCCGTTTGCAATGGGGGCATGCGAAGCAGTGGGCGGAAATATTTTAACAGACGCGTTTGGTATTGTGGCGATGGTTGCAATGACGCCGCTTGTAACAATACAAATACTGGGCCTTGTATATAATATTAAGCTTAAGAAGGAAGCAAAGGCCGCAATATGTGCGCCAGGGTCGCAAGTATGCGAGACGGACGAAGAGGACATCATCGATCTTTGATTGGAAATATGGTTTTCATACCAAGGCCCGCGCATACGGAACGGCTGGCGCAGGCAGGGAAAAATGTATGCTGTATAGCAGCTTCCGCCAGATGGCCGCAGGAGGCTGCAACAAAGGAGGGCTCATAAAAATGAGTGACGGCGAGCAACAAAAGGTCAAGCTGCTTTTCACCATCATTGACCGAAAAATGGGAGAAAAGTTTATTGCCATGTATAAATCGGAAGGGTTGATTTATAACCTGATGCTGATGGGCAGGGGAACAGCAAAATCAGATCTCCTCGACCTGCTTGGGCTGGGGGAGACAGAAAAATATGTGATTATGAGCCCAATACGCGCAGAAAAAGTGCCGCATATCCTGGCGCGCGTAAAGGATGAAATGGATATTGAAAGGGCAGGTCACGGAATTGCGTTTACGATTCCGATTGCCAGTGTGGGCGGCGCAAAAATATTCGAATACATTTCAGGTCTGTTCAGGGATTTGATTCATGTTCGGCAGGGCAGTGACGGGGAAGGTGAAAATCATGGATGAAAAAAGAAACTTTGAATTGATTATTACAGTGGTGAATAGAGGCTTTGCCGACGATGTCATGGATGCGGCCAAGGAAGTAGGGGCAAGCGGCGGCACGGTTCTTTATGCGCGCGGAACGGGCGTACATGAGGCGGAAACCTTTTTTGGTATTACCATACAGCCCGAAAAAGAAGTCGTGCTGATTCTGACCGAATACGAAAAAAGAAAAGATATTATGAAGGCAATTGCCAGAGGAGCGGGGCTGCTGAAGGAAGGAAAAGGAATGTCGTTTTCGCTTCCGGTGGAAGACATTGCGGGTATTGTACATATGATGGCCCGCATGGAAAAAGAGGAAAGCGAAAACGAATAAAAACCGCTAGCTCTTTTGAGGATAAGGAACTTGCCTGGTTTTTTTGTCCAGCTTGTTCCGATACATAATTTCATCGACTTCACCCAAAAGATCCTTGGGGTTTCGCGCAGGGTCGTATACAAACGGAAGTATGCCGTAGCTGACAGAAACAGGGTACGGCTTCAAATTCTGAAGGTTAAAATCGTCCAGTTTTTTTGCAATCCGCTTGAAGATCGTATTGGGAATATCGATCGCACAGTTCTTAAAAATGATGAAAAATTCATCTCCGCCATACCGTGCAACAATATAGGATGCGCGTATGGAAGAGAGGATGGTATCGGAAATCTTTTTGATGGCAAAATCGCCCTCCGTGTGGCCGAATGTATCGTTGATGTACTTCAGGCCGTCGATGTCGACAAACGCAAGGCAATGCGGTCCGGAACCAGGGCTGTTGTTCAGCAGGTTTACAAGGTTTTCCATACCGGAGCGCCGGTTGTACACGCCTGTTAACGGGTCGGTTGCTGCGGTCATTTCCAGCTTTTTCTGCCGAACCTTGATGTCGGTGATATCGTCCACCATATGAAGGAAAAAACGTTTGCCGTTGGGCAGGGTAAATGTATCCGTTGTAATTTTATACCAAACATCTTTTTTGCTGTCGTGTAGTTCGCGCAATACAGGAAATGGATGCCCCTCGGCCGAAAAAGTGCTGAGGTCTTTTATAAGCGGGTCCATTTTTTCTGTGATCCGGTCCGGATGCAGGCAGTCGATATCGTTCAATACCTCGCGCGCAGGCACGTTCGTATAAACGATGTTGCAGTCGCTGTCCAACTCAATAATCATAATGTGCAAAGAATTGATGGCGCGCAGAATCTGGTGGTAACGCCAACTGTTCATGGTTTCTTCGTCGTTTTCTTTGAGAGCCAGGCTTGTTCCTGTCGAGTCTTCGGCAACTTTGTCAACCAAAGAATTGAACGCATCATGAAGCTCGCCCGTTCCATCCAGTTTACTGACAATTTTACCAGATGTCAGGGTTCTCATGTTCCACATGAGGATGTTCAATTGAGAATGAAGCTGCTTTAAGGGCGATGCAATCATGTTTTTGCGCGAAGGAACCTCTCCGCTCAGTTCCCCTTCCGCAAGCTCAGCCGCGAATGTGCAGGCTTCGCCCAGATTGGAAACTGCGCGGTTATACTTTTCAATCAATGATTTCACATCCGGATCGGATGTGTCGTCATCCAGGTAGGCCTTTTTGATCTTGCCGTTCAGCAGGTTATCCAAAGCGGCATTCGCCTTCTGGATGAGGCTGCGCAGTTCCTGATCATCCATTGTATTGTTTGCCCTTATCGTTATTTTTTGGATGTATTTCTGGTAGCTTTACTCTTTTCAGTCCATCACGTTTACATCAAACCGGCAGGTGCGGTCGCCGGTCGCCCAGCAATCGACTTCCTTCGCAATGAATTTGCGGCCGGTATATGCCTCGAAAATACCTGCAATAAGCCCCTCGTCATAGTCGCAGACGGTATCGCCCAAAACGGGCAGGCCAGAGCAATCCAGGTCTTCCGATACGGTCAACGTAAACGAAAGTTTATCCAGATCGGATTTTTCTATTCGAAGAATACCGATTTTTAAATCCTTCAGGCTGTTTGTAAGGTTTGCAACAAAGAAGTCAAAATCGCCTGAAAGATCCAGCGCATTTTTGGCCATGTTATATCCGGCCAAATGCCCTGCTGCACGAAGAATATCACGCGCTGTTTGCTCGTCGTATTCGCGCTCCAAAATATCTTTTATACAGTATTGCAGCAAACGGTATACAAAAACGGGCATTTCTGTTCCCAGCTTCTGACGGCCCTCTTCGATATCGCCCAAATCGTCCCACGAAAATTTTGACGGTGTGCCTTCATACTTCATAAGTATATGCCCCCTAGTTTTTATTTGATGGTTACAATACATTGTAATATACTTTGTGCATGCAGTCAACAACGCAATCAGATGGAATTTCCTTATAAACAGCAGGCTTGCAAGGTATTTTAACAAAAAGTTTACATGTGAGTGCGGAATGTGTGTAAATACAGAGTAATATTGTCAAATATGTACAAAATGCAAATAACAGTTGAGTTTTTGGGTAGTTATGGTATACAATTTATTATGATTACGGTCACAAAAGCGGGAAATCCTGTCAAAAGCTTTTATTTTGACGCCCGTTCAAGCAAATTATGTCGCTTTTGTATGTTTCGGTCTATCAGTGCGCAAAGCGATAATAAGCAGACCGCAAAGAGAGAGGATATACTATGTTTACAGTAAATAGTAATTTTGAGAAATTGCAGGGAAACTATCTTTTTTCTGAGATGGCCCACCGCGTAGCGGATTATAAACAAAAAAATCCGGAAAAGGATATTATAAGCCTGGGGATCGGGGATGTCACACGCCCGTTGGTACCTGCAGTGCTGCAGGCAATTACCAGCGCTACAGATGAGATGGCAGACGCTAAGACGTTTATGGGATATGGCCCAGAGCAGGGATACGCGTTTTTGCGTGAAGCAATCAAAAAAAATGAATATGAAGCGCGGGGCGTAGATATCGATATAGACGAAATATTCGTTTCGGATGGCTCCAAGTGCGATACGGGCAATATCCAGGAGCTTTTGAGTACAGACTGCAAAATCGCTGTCACAAACCCCGTCTATCCGGTATATGTAGATACGAATGTCATGGCGGGCAGAACAGGCCTGTTCGATGCGCAAAAGGGGCAATACGAAGGTATTACTTACCTGCCGTCCACAGAACAGAATGGGTTTGTGCCCGAATTGCCGCAGGGGGAGGTCGACGTTGTGTATCTTTGTTCGCCCAACAACCCCACTGGAACAGCGCTCAACCGCGCAGAGCTGCAAAAATGGGTAGACTGGGCAAACGCAAACGGCGCACTAATCCTGTACGATGGCGCGTACGAACGCTTTATTACGCAAGAGGGCATTCCGCACAGCATTTACGAAATACCCGGGGCAAAGACCTGCGCCATCGAGTTTAGGAGCTTTTCCAAAACGGCAGGCTTCACGGGAACGCGCTGTGCCTATACGGTTGTGCCCAAGGCGCTTGTAGGCAAAAATGCCGACGGCGGAGAGGTCAGCCTCAACGCCATGTGGCTGCGGCGGCACACAACAAAATTTAACGGCGTATCGTATATTATCCAGCGTGGTGCCGCGGCAATTTATACGGACGAGGGCAAACGGCAGATTGATGACACGATCGCGTTTTACATGGAAAATGCCCGGCTGATCAAACGCGGGCTAAGCGACCTTGGCATTACCTCCTATGGGGGGCTCGATGCGCCCTACATCTGGCTGAAGCTACCAAACGGAGTAAAGGGCTGGGAGTTTTTCGACAAGCTGCTTTCAGAAGCAAATGTCGTTGGAACACCCGGCGTAGGCTTTGGCAGCGCAGGCGAAGGCTATTTCCGGTTTACCGCGTTTGGCTCCAGGGAAAATACGGAAGAAGCGCTCAGAAGGCTGGGCCAAATTAAACTATAATTCTGAAATAAAAATAGCCATATAAGGAGTAGATTCTATGAAAATAGCATTTTTAGCAGCAGCCGGCAGCCCGCGCACCATAAAATGGGCAAACGCCATGATAAAACGAGGACATGAGGTCAGCGTATTTTCGCTTCCCGAGCATAAAGACCAGCACCAGGAGCTCTCAGACCAGGTAGTGGTTACCTATCTGCCGCATACCGAAGCGGAAGGGGGGCTAAAAAAGAATGTAAAGGCTCTTAAAGAATACATGGGTGCAGGATACGACGTAATAAACGCGATCGACGCACAAACATACGGCTTTCTGGCTGTAAAAACAAAGCTGGACCGCGTGGTGCTCACGTTGACGGGCAAAGACGTCTACACCTGCGCACAGAACGGGAAAAAAGGCTTCGTGGTAAAAAGCCTCAAGCATGCGCAGGCAGCAATTGTATGTGCGCCCAACGTGCAGACACAGGCAGAGGCCGTTTTCAAAAAAGAAAAGAAATATTTTACGGTTCCGTTCGGGGTAGATACGCAGCATTTTGTAAAAAAGGATAAAAAGAAGGACGATACGCTGACGTTTGGTTCGCTAAAGCTGCTGAACGAAGGCTGCGGCGTAGACCTCGTAATAGAAGCGTTTGCGCGCTTTATCGAAAATACGGGAACGGAAGCCAAGCTGCTCATTGCAGGCTCAGGCGAAATGGAGCAAAAGCTGCAAACAAAGGTGCAGAATATGGGAATTTCGGACAAAGTGAAATTCCTTGGCTATATTGTGAACGAAAAAATGCCTGATACGATCGGAAAAATGGATATTGTTGTCCGTATGAATGAAATGGAAAGCTTCGGTGTAGATGGCATAGAAGCGATGGCGTGCGAAAAACCGTTTATCTCTTCGGATACGGTAGGGGCAAGCGAATATATTCTAAACAGTGTTACAGGCTTTATGGTTCGGGCAGGAAATACAAAAGCCTGTGCAGACATTATGGAAAAGCTTGCCAAAGACGAAACGCTTCGCGCAGAAATGGGCCAAAAGGCCCGCGGGGATGTAGAAGAGCATTACGAGCTTTCAAAATGCGCTGCAAAATATGAAGATGCGCTTAAAACGGTGGCAGGTTAAGGAACAAAAAACGGTCAAAACGATAAAAGGACATTGCGGAAGCGCCGCAATGTCCTTTTTTGCATGCTGTTTCTAGCCGGGCATATCTCCGGATTCTGTGCGGGCCGTTTCTTTTATATTTCCGTTCGCATCCACAGACAGCGAAATATCGACGGTTGCAACGGGGCCTTCCTCTTCCCAGGAGCGCAGGTAAGAAAACGTCAGCGTTGTATCGCCGGCATTTGCGCCTTCAAACGTAAAGGAAAAGGTTCCGCCCGCGCCTGCGGTATCCTCCGTACCTTTGGCCTGTGCATAATCGTTTGCAGTCTCGCGGACAATGCCTTCGGGAGCCGCAGTATATTCCCATGCATAACCCGTTGTCGGGTTTCCGGGAAGTTCAATGGTATAGCTTTTGCTGCCGCCGCAGGCTGCAAACAGAAAAACAGCCAAAACCAGCAGCGCCAGAACAGTCGAAATACGTTTTTTCATAAAAGTCCTCCATATCAATAATCTATCCTGTTCATATTATAACCATTTCGGCCGACATGTAAAATAAATATTACAATTGGGCGTTTAACCCAACGCGTTGTTTGAACGGCCGCTGTTTGTGTTAAAAATAAATAAGAAAAGTTTTTGTGAAGGTGATATAATGTCTAAAAAAGTAAAGATGTTTGTTTTGCGCGGCTGTCCATACTGCGACCGAGCATTTGAAATGATGAACAGCCTGAAAGAAAAGCACCCCGACTATGCTTCTGTAGATATAGACATTATAGAAGAACGGGAGCAAGCGGAAAAAACAAAAGGGTACGACTTTTGGTATGTTCCTACATATTTTGTGGATGACGTAAAAATGCTGGAAGGCGTGCCAACAATGCAGGCTGTGGAAGCCGTTTATATAGAGGCGCTGAAATAGCTTTATCAATGAAAAGGGGGAATTGCACATGACTGCAAAATCCGGAACCGCGTTTACACTGATTTTGAACATTATTCTGTTTATTGTCGGCATCGCGCTGATTATGAACCCGGCGGAGGGTATGGCTGCAATCATACTGATCTTGGGGATAATCATGATCGTATATGGCGCAGTGATGATTGCAATGAACGTGAACCGTATCAACAACGGGCAGGACGGCAGCAGCGTAGTACTGCCGGTGGTAGTGCTTGTTGTGGGAATACTGTTTATCATATTCCGCGGCGCAACGGCAAATATCATCCTCCCGCTTGTGGTGGGTATTTGGGCGATTGTAACGGGAATCGTCAGCTTGATGGATGCCATGAAGGTGCGCCATGCAAGCGGCAATTGGCGCCCGATGGCTTATGCGGCGCTTGCGGCGATTGTGCTGGGCGTTATTATTATCATCGGAATGGTGACGGGCGGCAACACGGTGGGCACGTTGCTTGGCGTATGCCTGCTCATTTTTGCAGTCGTTGGCATCGTACAATGGTTTTTGACCTATGCCGCGCGTAAAAACAACTATCTGTAAAATTTACTATAACCAAACATAAAAACTCTCCGCAAATGCGGAGAGTTTTTGTTGTTTGCAATCAATTCTTTTAATATTTTTCCTGTCGGCGCTTTTTTCGAAGCTGTTGCCGTTTTTGTGCAGATTCCCATTCTTTTTTTTCTTCTTCCGTTTCCAAAACCAGTTGGGGCACAGGCACAGGTACGTTGTTCTGGTCGATGGCTACCATTACAAAGTATGCGCGGTTGATGCGTTGGCGCTGGCCGTCGTAGGTCTCGGTAAAGGCGTCTATACGCACCTCCATAGAGGTATTGCCCACATAGGTCATTTTACCGATTAGCACAATCAAATCGCCCTGGTTGGCGGGTGCCAAAAAATTCAGGCTGTCTACCGACGCGGTTGTTACCTGGCACCCAGAATGCCGGTGTGCCACAATTCCGGCAACGATATCCATCCATTGCATAAGCGCGCCGCCAAAAAGCCGGTTGGCGCTGTTTGTGTCTTTGGGGAGCACAGTGTTAATCTGCTCTGTTTTCGAATAGGTCACTGTTTTTTCGTTCGATGGCATAATGCTACCTTTCTGCTTTCAAATGCGGGGTGTGTTTGCAGCTCAAATCAGTTCACTTATTATATCAACAGGTGCCCGAAAATACAATCGGCCGTTCATATTGAATACATGATTTTAATAGTATAATATATAAACAGGAACCAAAGATTTATGCAAGGAAAAGAGGAGCGGATAAAAATGGTCGATTACCATGTTCATACGGAGTTATCGTTCGATTCGGAAGGGGTTTTGGACGAATATGCGGCAGTTGCGCGGCAAAGGGGCATTACGGAATTCTGCTTGACGGAGCATTTTGAGCCTGGGTACCCCTACGATGTGGATATTTCGGTCGACTGGGGCTTGTACGAAAAAAACCTGTCGCATGCACGGGAAGCCGCCCCGGAGGTTTCTATCGGAAAAGGTGTGGAAATCGGTATACTGCCCGAAAACCTTGCGATGCTGGAGCTGGCGCTTGCAGATAAAGGGTTGGATTTTATCATCGCATCCCTCCATGTGTCCCGCGGGCTGGATCCGTATTACCCCGGTTTTTTCGATGGGTTGACCATAAAAGAGATCCAGCGCGTATATTTGGAAGAAATGACACACTGTCTGAAAAACTACCATTACTACAACGTGGTTGGCCACATAGGCTATATGGACAAATATATCGATATGGAGCATTGCGGCGGCAGGGAGCAGGCCGCCCAGTATGCCGATTTCCCCGAAGTTTATGACGAGTTGCTCAGAACAATCATAACATCCGGAAGAGGAATTGAGATCAACACAAGCAGCTATGCGTCGTTCGGGTTTCCGCTGCCCCATCCAACAATTCTCCGGCGCTATATCGAGCTGGGGGGCGAAATTATAACAACGGGCAGCGACTCGCACAGGCCCCAAACGTTGGGGAATGGCATACGAGAATGCTTGGAAATCTTGTCGGACTGCGGAGGAAAATATGTGGCGGTGTTTAAGGGTATGGAGCCGACGTTTACAAGAATAGAAGATCTATAAGACAGGAAAGGGATGATTCAATATGCCATTTTTGTGGTTCGATTGGACATGGCTGATATTGATTCCGGCGTTCATTGTTTCGATATGGGCGCAGGTAAGGGTGTCCAACGCCTATAAAAAATATGCGGGAGTGCCTGTAAGAAGCGGGGTTTCCGGTCGCCAGCTTGCGGAGGAGATGCTGCGCAAAAATAATGTTGCGGGTGTGTATGTCAAGCCGGTCTCCGGCCAGATGACCGACCATTTCGATCCGCGCAGCGGGACCGTTTCGCTGTCCGAAGGCGTATACGGCAAAAGCTCGGTTGCGGCTGTTTCCATTGCCGCGCACGAGGTGGGGCATGTGCTGCAGCGGGAGCAAAATTATGGCCCCATGAAGGTGCGAAGCGCGCTCGTTCCGGTGGCAAATCTGGCAAGCAACCTTGCCCTTCCGATGATTTTAATTGGCATCTTGTTTGCTTCGTTCGATTTTTTGATTACCATTGGTGCGTGGCTATATTTTGCCTCGGTCATTTTCCAGGTCGTTACGCTGCCCGTAGAATTCAACGCAAGCAAGCGCGCCATGCAAAATATTTCCGCAATGGGCGTTATGACAGAAACAGAGCAAGCGGAAGCGAAGAATATGCTGTCCGCAGCCGCCATGACCTATGTCGCGGCCATGCTGGCGTCGTTCCTGTCCTTTTTGCGCTTGCTGCTTCTTTCCCGCAGAAGAAGGTAACGAAACTATAAAAAAACAACCTGTGCAAAAGCATGTGCAGGTTGTTTTATATTGCTGTTCGGGCAAACCCGGACGGCCTTATTCGCCGTCTGCATCGCTTTCCAAAGAACGCTTATAAACGTCCAGCTCCCCCTGTTCCAAAGACAGCAGCTGCTGCACAAGGTACAGCAGCGAAGAGTACTCCGCCTGTTTTTCGTCGGAATAATTGACGTCCCAATAAAACGAAAACATCGTAACAATGATCTCGGTAATGGCCAACATAAGCATCAGGTCAGCGGGCGGTTTTTTTTCCACGGTTTCCAGCACGGCATCGTATGCGTCTGTAAAATCGGCGGGCAGCGCACTTTTTTCCATGTTGGAAAGCACTGCGCCAGCCAGGTTAAAAAACGCGGCGGCCGTAGCCTTGGAAAGTACATGCCCGGTAAGAGAAAAACGGAGCGGACCCATCGTTTGCGTAAGGGTATGCTGGTGCCGCAACACAACATCCAAAGGCTCGGAAATCATCAAAGAATAATCATAGATTTTTTCATCGATCGCCTGGTACAGCGACATGATTTTCGGGTATTCTCCCGAAGGCTCGTGTAACACGGTTTATCCTCCGTTCCTGGGCTGCCGGAGCAATATCCGGAAAGCCAGACCTTTTTACCAGTATAACATAAAAAGAGCATAAAGCATAAAAACTGTTTACATATGGTTAGTGTCAAGTAAACGTTGGCAAGCAAGAGCCTTTTACAAAAGATATAATGACATTTGTTTTTCGTATCTATGACAACATCATATCACTGAAGCGTCATTGTTGAAAAGGGTTTTTGCGACAAG
>JBMNTU010000071.1:0-12277 GCA_050945895.1 Christensenellaceae bacterium
ATTCGCAACCGGCAAAACCGGAATAGATACGGCTTCGATAACAAACCTCTGGGAACCGACCTTTTAAAGGCGATCGGTTTTTCCGCTCTTGTTATCATATTCGTGTATTTTATGAACGATTACCAGGGAATACCTGTGCCTGTCGCTCTGCTTTTCGTACTTGTACTGGTGCTTACGTTCATCGCAGAAAAAACTGTTTTTGGGCGCAGTATATACGCAATTGGCGGCAATGTAGAAGCCGTGCGCTATGCGGGTATCAATGTTGAAAAGAATACGATGGTTGTATACGTTGTCAGCGGTATTACCGCGGCAATCGCGGGTATCGTGCTGACTGCGCGGCAGGCGGCCGGCCTTCCGTCCAGCGGCCAGAACATGGAGCTCGACGGAATCGCATCGGCTGTTATCGGCGGCGCAAGCATGTCCGGCGGTATAGGCCGGGTATACGGTGCAATCATTGGTGCGCTGATGATGGCCACCATCGATAACGGTATGGCTATGCTCAATATGGAAACATTCTGGCAGTATATCGTCAAGGGCGGAATCCTTGTTGCTGCCGTTCTGTTCGATGTCAAATCCAAGAGTAAATAATACATTAAAAGGAGACACCATTTATGCGAGGATTACAGATTACCGCGGAATTCAAGCCGCGCGACGGATTTACACCCAGCCCCAAAGAGCTCGAAAAGAAAATGGCGATAGACGGCAACAAAATTTGGTATAACCCCCAAATGGCAATTGTGGAAGTGCCAAAGCCCGAGCCCAAAGATGACGAGGTTCTTTTGAAGGTAGATTCGGCGGGCGTTTGCGGGTCGGATACAAACTTCCTTGGCAGCGACGAAGATAACTACGTCAAATACGGCGGTCATTGTGCGTTCCCCTGCATTGTGGGGCACGAATTCAGCGGCGAGGTGGAAGCAGTTGGCAAAAATGTACGGTCGATCAAACCAGGCGACCTGATCGTTGCCCAAACCATGAGCTGGTGCGGGGAATGCCCCGCCTGCCGCAAGGGCATGTTCAACCAATGCGAAGACCTTGAGGAAATTGGGTTTACGCAGGACGGCGGCTTCGGCCAGTACCTCGTTGCCAAAGAAAAGCTGTGCTTTAAGGTAGACAAGCTTGTGGACGTATACGGCAGCAAGGAAAAAGCCCTTGAGGCTGCGGCACTGATCGAGCCTGCGGCAGTTGCGTATTTTGGCCTTATTACGCGCGGCGGCGGCTTCGAACCCGGCTCGTTCGTTGCAGTGCACGGCTGTGGTCCGGTGGGCCTCTCTGCCGTAGGTATTGCGCATGCGGCAGGCGCTGCCAAAGTCATTGCGTTCGATATGTTCAACGAGCGGCTGGAGATTGCCAAAAAAATGGGCGCAGACGTAGTCTACAACCCCGGCGAGCTTCGAAAGGCCGGAAAATCTTCCTCTATAGCAATTATGGAAGAAACGGGCGGCCATGGCTGCGACTTCCAGGTGGAGGCGACGGAAAACCCCAACAATACCATCCCTGAAATCGAAAAAACGCTTGCGATTGGGGCAACCGTTGCACAAATCGGCATTGCCATTCCCAAGACCTCGCTTACTACATACGATTTCCAGATGAAAGCGGCACGCTATTCTTTCTCCTTGGGCAGCTCGGGCCATGGCATATGGGAAAACGTCATCCGTATGATCGCCTATGGACGGCTGGACGTTCGCAATATCATTTACAAAACATATGGTCTGGACGACGCTATAAAGGCAATCGAAGAAGCCAAAAACGGCGCGCCCGGCAAGATTCTGATTAAGCCGAACATGTAATTGCAATCACATATTTTTTTCTGAGAGGCCTGCTGCAACATGCGGGCCTTTTCTTTTGAAAAAATTAATTCACCGTTTGTTTACGCATTTATCATTGACAAGTTCCCTTACTCAATTTAAAATGAAGATGTATTAGTACAGCTAATACACAACTTTTATGAAGGGTAAATGCGCCGGTTATGGCAGAATCCAGATGCGGGCTGTTATGCAAACAATGTGAATATAAAACCCAGGGCTGCCCGGGTTGTCTGGCAATCAAAAAGCCGTTTTGGGGCGAAAAATGCCCTGTCAAAAATTGTTGTGAGGCAAATGCGCACGACCATTGCGGGCAATGCCCGGATTTTCCGTGCAGCCTTCTGATCCAGTTTGCGTACGACCGCAAGCAGGGAGACGGCGGAAAGCGGCTGCGCCACTGCCTGATCTGGGTCACAAGTGAGCCGGCCAAAAAAATTACGAGGTGGAAATTTTTTAAGAGGTAGCGCTTTATAGCGAGCGCAAGAGGAAGTATGTTAATCAAACTGGACCCTGCGTCCAAAAAACCAATTTATGAGCAAATTGTTGATGGCGTCAAAACACTTGTAATGACGTCTAAGCTACATGCGCACGAACAGGTGACCTCTGTGCGCAAGCTGGCAAAAGAGCTTGGCATCAACCCAAATACCGTGCAAAAGGCGTATGCCCTCCTGGAAAAAGAAGGGTTGCTTTATTCCGTCGCAGGCAAGGGCGATTTTGTCGCCGACAACGTTGCAAAAATCAAGGACTTAAAGAAGGCCCAAATTAAGGAAATGTTTGAGGCCGCAACAATCGAAGCGCGCGACGCCGGTATGTGGATCGATGAAATTTTCACGCTAATCGACGATGCCTATTCCCGTTAACAGCTGGTGCTGCCTATTCGCTTAAATGCGCATACCCAAGCCGCTTCGTTTTGTGCGGTTCTTTTTTTGTTTCACGGCGCAAAAGCCATATCGAAAGCACCAGCGTCAGTGTTTCTGTAACCGTCATGGTCCACCATATCCCCTGTCCGCCAAACAGCAGCGTCAAAACAAACAGGCTGAGCGCAAGCAGCACGATGCTTCTTGACAGCGAAATAACAATGGCGCTTTTTGGCCGCTCCAACGCCGTCAGGTAACCGCCCGCCACAATATTGAAGCCTGCCAGCAGAAAAGAAATACTGTAAATACGCAGCGCCCATATGGAGTATTCTACAAGCACGCGGTCTCCGTTTGGAATAAACGCCGCCGTCACCGGCTTTGCAAAGGCCAGGCAAATCAAAAATGCACACACCGATACAAACAGTACAGACCGTACTGCATACTTCAAAAGCTGCCTGTGCTTTTTTTCGTCCCCGCATCCATGCGCATAGCTCACCAGCGGCTGCATCCCCTGTGATATCCCTGCCATCGTCATAATGACGATGTTGCCGATGTACGATATAATTGTATAAGTAACAATTCCCTCCACGCCAATGAATTGCAATATCGCCCGGTTGAACAAAAACACTGCCACGCCTACCGAAAGCTCTGTTAGGCTGTCGGACACTCCAATAGGAATAATCCTCCGGTATACACGGAAGTTGAATCGGAACCGGCAAAACCGGAACTTGCCGCGCTTCTTTAAAAAGTGTATGATATATACCAGCATAACAACGGTTTGGGAGATGCCTGTCGCCACTGCCGCGCCAAACACGCCCAAGTGGAAAACGAATACAAAGAGGTAGTCGAGCGCACAATTCAGCAGTGCCCCTACCGTTACTGCTATCATGGCAAGCCTCGGAAATCCGTCAGTTTTTACCAGTATCTCCAGCGAGTAAGAAACCATGATGCTGATGCAAAACGGCACGATACCTGTCATGTATTCGCGCATATAGGCTGCCGTTTCGGGCGTCGCCCCCAAAAACAAGATAATTTGGTCCATACAGCAAAGCACCAAGGCCATAACGGCTATGCCCGCGACCAGCAGCAAGACAGTGTTTTGCGAAAAGAGGCGGTTCGCTTGCTGCTGTTTTTGCTGGCCGGACAAAATGGCGCAAACGGTGGACGTTCCCACCGCAAATAGGATGGCAACAGCAAACAAAAGCTGCATAAACGGCATGCACAGGTTGACGGCAGAAAGAGCCATCTCCCCCACGCCGCGTGCCACAAACAGGCCGTCCACCATCATATATAGCGAGAATACCCAAAGCGAAAGCACGGTGGGTATGCAGTAGTGTAAAAATTGTTTGAAAAGCGGTTTTTGATCCATAGCCGAATATTCCCCCACCAGGCAGTGTAGACTATGGAACCGTTCCAAGGTCAAGCTTTTTTGAGGGAAATATGAAAAATTACTTTCGAATAAACGAAATTTCCAAGCTATACGGCATCAGCCCGGATACGCTCCGTTATTACGAAAAGCTGGGCCTGCTTTCTCCTGCGCGCAGCGAAAACGGCTACCGGCTATATGGGCTAAAGGACATGTGGCGGCTGAATGTCATCCGCGACTTGCGCGCGCTCGATATCCCTATGGAAAGCATCCGCGCCTACCTAATAAACAGGAGTACCAGTACAACGCACGAGCTCCTCACGCGCGAGCTCAGCCTGCTCGACACCCAGATTGAAAACCTAACCCGCCTGAAAAACGACGTAAAAACCCGTTTGCAAACGATCGACCGCGCGCTTTCGCAGCCGTGCGGCGTAATAGAGCAAGCTTTTTTTAGTGAGCGGCGTTACTTTTCCATCCGCGAAGGCTACACCGAGGACGAACAGATGGATATGCTTATCCGCCGGCTTTTGAACCGCACAAAGGAATACTCTGTCATTGGCAACAACCGGATCGGTTCTTTTGTTTCGCCCGACCAAAAAAGCAGCATACCCTACACCGGCGTGTTTATGATCAGCAAAAACGGCAACGAAGTTTTTCCGGCAGGCACCTATCTGACTGTAACGCACAAGGGCGATATAAACGAAAACAGCAGGTACATTCCCCTGCTGTTTGAATATGCCAGCGCAAACGGGCTTACTCCGATCGGCGAACTCATCGAGCTGCTGTGGGTAGATATCCATACCGCCTCCGACAGGCGCGAGCACCTGACAGAGCTTCAGCTGTTTGTAGAATAGGCATTATGCCATACAGAACACAACCTTGTTTCTTCCGCTTCCTTTTGCATCGTACAGGCATTCGTCCGCTTTTTCAATACAGTCCTTAATTGTAGACCTTTTCCCGGCGCAAACGCCGCCAATGCTGATGGTAACAGGAATATTGTTGTCCTCCGTTACCAGCGGCGTTTTTCCTACATCGCTGCAAAGCGATTCCAGCAATGCCGCCACCTCTTCCGCATCCGATGTTTTGAGTACAAGCAAAAACTCTTCCCCGCCCCAGCGGTATAAAAGCGCCCCTGGCGGCATACCTTCCTGCATTCTCTCTACTACATGGCAAAGCATCTTGTCTCCCACCATATGCCCATACTCGTCATTCACCTTCTTAAAAAAATCGAGGTCGGCCATCGCAAACGACAATCCGTGTGCACTGCTGTCCAGTTCCCCAAAATGTGAGAGCAGCGCATGCCGGTTGTATGCGCCTGTCAGCGGATCGGTAAAGGCAAACTCCGCAAGCTTTTTACTACTTTCCATCAATTGTTTCTGCGTTTTCGAACGTACCATTTCCGAAAGATTGACGCACAAAGTAACAAAAAGCACGGCAATCGGGAACATGATTCGAAAAGACAGCGAATACTCTGTCCTCAAATAATAATACAGCGGCGAATGGAGCAACAGAAAAATCAACGCGATCAGTACACCGCTGTATATCCTGCTCCCCCTCGAATCCACCACCATAACCGCAATATTCGGAATGATAAAGACCCAAATATAGCTTAAACCGTCCACCCCGCCGGTATATAGCAAAAACACCGTCATACAAAGTGCCATTACTCCAAATGCCCACGCAACCGCCGGCAAATACTCCAAGTTCATAAATTGCAATATAAAAAGCGTGATGCACGTTCCCGCAAAAATCAACGATGGGATCGTCATTACCATCCGCTCGGCATAATTCATAATCAGCATCATAATAAAAAAGAAGAACGTTGCCAGCGTAAAGATAATCGTATTCATCCGCAAGCGCTTTCTGTCATCTGAACAGACCTCATCCCATGTGTGTAAATGATTTTTTAGAAATGTCCTGCCTTTATTCATATTGATCCACCATTTATTATTTGCTACAGTATTATAGCATATGCCCACTGCATTTTATACGA
Organism: Christensenellaceae bacterium; assembly: GCA_050945895.1. GTDB lineage: Bacteria > Bacillota > Clostridia > Christensenellales > Christensenellaceae > JBMNTU01. The sequence goes on from JBMNTU010000071.1 coordinate 6,019, forward strand.
TAATTTGTATTATATATACCTGCTTTCTCAGAAATATGTGTCGTCCCGGTTATGGCCGTCCGTGTCAATATGCTCCATACTGTCAACTTTCAGCATATCTTCTTGCGCCAATTCAAAATCAAAAATATCCTTGTTTTGTAAAATTCTCTCTTCTTGGACCGATTTCACAATTGGCAAAACGCCATGCTGCCATACCCATCGGATACATACTTGCGCAGTAGATTTTCCATATTTTTTTGCAATTTCCACCAGCAGCGGGTGGTCGATAAGCCGCCCTGTGCCAAGCGGACTGTACCCTTCCATTGCAATATGGTGTTTTTTACAAAACGCGGCGGTATCCTCTTCCACATAGCCCGGGTGATACTCAATCTGGTTGACCATTGGCATAATGCGCGCTTTTTCCATCAGCGACTGCATATGCTTCACATAAAAATTGCTTACGCCTATTGCACGAACCTTCCCTTCGTCGTATTGTTCCTCCATCGCGCGCCAGGTCTCCCAGTTCATTTCCTCCCAAACGTCACGGTATTTATTGGGGCGCGGCCAGTGGATCAGGTACATATCCACATAATCGAACCCCAGCTCCGTAAGCGAATGGTTAAACGCCTTTTTTGTCTCCTCGTATCCGCGCACATCGTTCCACAGCTTTGTTGTCACAAACAGTGTTTTTCGATCCACGCCTGAATCACGCACCCCGCGGCCAACATTGCCCTCCGTTTCGTAAATTGCTGCGGTATCGATATGGGTATATCCGGCACGGATGGCCATTTTTACCGCTTCGTAACCCTTTTCTCCTTCCGATTGCCATGTTCCAAATCCAATACTTGGTATTTCCACACCATTGGGTAATACAAATCCATCACTTTTAGCGCTCATATTTCCTCCTCCATACACAATTTCCTTTTGTTATTTATACACCCTTTATACGCGCCAAAACTGTACATTACAGTGCCAGGGATGGTATAATCCAATAAAGTACTGCAAGAGGAAGCATATATATGGATAATAAACAGCATTTTCCAAGGTATGACGAGGCACTTTTCGGCGAATTGTATACCCAGTTGAAAAAGCAACAGGAAGCGCTTTCGGAGTATGCGTCGCCAGACAAGGCGGCGGTGCGGCGTAAAGACGAGCCCTTTCATGTGGCGCGCCCCAATTTTGTGAAGGATACCGAGCGCATCCTGTATTGCCGTTATTACAACCGATATGCAGACAAAACGCAGGTGTTTTCGCTGTATAAAAACGATGATATCACCCGACGCGTGCTGCATGTTCAAATCGTTTCGCGCATCGCCCGGAGCATCGGCCGAATGCTCAACCTCAACCAAGATCTAATCGAAGCGATCTCTTTGGGGCACGACCTCGGCCATACACCGTTCGGGCATGCCGGAGAGCGTTTTTTATCCGCGCTTTATTTTGACCATACCGGCCGCTACTTCAACCATAATGTACACAGTGTCCGTATTCTGGATAAAATACTCGGCCTCAACCTTACGTTTCAGGTGCTAGACGGAATACTCTGCCATAACGGCGAACAAATCCGCGAAAAGTATTACCCTTTCGACTACGATTCAACCAACAAGGATACGCTTTTCCAAAAGTTTGACGAAAAAATCGATAGCTGCTATACCAAACCAAAGGAATACCTCAAAACACTGCGCCCGTCCACGTTGGAAGGGTGCGTCGTGCGACTTTCCGATATTGTTGCCTATCTTGGTAAAGACCGGCAGGACGCCTCCATCCTTGGTATCGAAATCGAAGAATCGTTTGAGAAAAACCAATTCCTTGGTTCCACCAATTCCGAAATCATCAGCAATATCATTGCAAATGTTGTAAAGAACAGCTATCAGAAAGACTATATTATGTTGGACGACAAGTATGCGGACGCGCTAATCGAAGAAAAAATAACAAATCACCGGAAAATCTATTCGCGCCCGGATACGGTGGAGCCATATGCAAACATCAAAACGATGTTCGAAAAAATATACGAAAAACTTCTTTCAGATACGCTTACTTCCAATACAAGCTCGCCTATATTCCGTCATCATATCAATAAAATATATTCCGGCTACCGAAACGCCGAACAGCTTCGCTGCAAATATCTTGAAGAGGAACCCAACCAGATTGTAGTAGATTATATTGCCAGCATGACGGACGATTATTTCATAGATCTGTACGAGTACCTTTTCCCAGGCACAATAAAAATAGAGTATAAATCCTATTTTTCCGACAGATAGGCGTTTATGGCCTGTCAAAAATGTTTAGATTTCTTATAAGGGCATATATCCATCGAATAATTTAAGAAAGCAGGAAAGTGTAATGAGAGAGAAAATTGCTATTTACAGATGTAACCTTTGCGGAAATATTGTCAGCCTGATAAAGGACGGCGGCGGGGAACTTATATGTTGCGGACAGCCCATGGAAGAGCTTGTTGCCAACACAGTAGATGCCGCAAAGGAAAAACATGTTCCCGTTTACGAAAAAAAAGACGGCAAACTGCATGTAAAGGTTGGCAGCGTGCCGCATCCCATGCTTGAAGAACACTTTATCGAATGGATCATGGTACGCACACCCGATATGATTATGCGCGCCATTCTCAAGCCGGGTGATGCACCGGAGGCAGATTTTATGTTTGACGGAAACGATTTCGAGGTTTACGAATACTGCAACCTTCACGGCTTGTGGAAAGGTTGAGTCAATAAAAAAAGCACGGCAGCAAAAGCTGCCGTGCTTTTTTATGCTTATCCTTCAACAATAACGCCTTCTTTATATACCGGCACAACATCAAACAGGTCTTCCCTTGTGCAGTATTCCAGGTCGTCGTACAGCTTTAACTGCTTCAGGTATTCGAAATGGGTGCTTCCCTCCAGCGCTGCCAATATATCTGTACCCGCATCCCTGTAAAGCTTCAATGCAATTCTTCCCGCATCATCCAGCTCTATGTCGGCATCCAGCTTTAGCAGACGGTCTACGATGCACCCCATTGCCGTGGTATCGTCTATGGATGCCTTGCTGTTTGTTCCCGCACCAACCAGAATAATCTCCCGGCCCAGGTCGTACGCATATTTTGCGGCCGCCTGCGCATTGATAAACGAGGCAATTAAAACATCATCTGCTTCTGCCAGCGACTTTACCGCGACCGATCCATTTGTTGTAGAGAAGATGATAATCTTGTCTTCCACCACTTCCTGGGTATATTCCAGCGGCGAATTTCCAAGATCGAACCCGCCGACCTTTTGCGCTTCAATTTCGCCGCAAAGCAAAACATTTCCTTCAGAAATACGCTTGATAGCCGCCGCTTCGTTGGCTTCGCTCGTTGGAACAATGCGGTCACACCCGTTTGAAATCGCCGTTATGATCGTTGCCGACGCACGCAGCGCATCAACCATGATAGCGGTCTTCCCAAGCAATTCCTGCTTAGAGATATCCTTATAAACAAAAATACATGATACTTTCATATAATTACCTGCCTTGATGCATTTCCTTTCCTGCTCAAATCACTTAACTACTTTACTACAATCTCCTGACAAATACAAGTCAAAACTGTATATTGTCCGTCCAGTACTGTTTTACAAAAATCTTACTTATTTATTAATCCATATACCCTGTTTTTAGATGCACCAAACTCCTCCGCTATCTTTTTCGCCGCATCCTTCCTGCTGGCCCCCGCGGCAATGTACTCTTTTGCGTAGGCAAGAAGCTGCTCGTCTGTAAGCGGCTTTTTTTCGGCGCGCCCAATAACAACCACAAATTCCCCCTTTACCGACTCTTTTTCCAGCAGCTGCTGCTTCACCTCTGCCGCACTCCCGTACAGTTTTTCTTCATGCAGCTTTGTAAGCTCGCGAAGCACGCTCACCTGCGCCTCTGCGCCAAAAACCGATTCGATATCTTCCATCGCCTTTATAATGCGGTTGGGGCTTTCGTACGCCACGCAGGTACACTCTGCCTCCGCTGCCGCCAAAAGCTGTTTTTGCCGTGCGCCCTGCCTGCTGTCCAAAAAACCAAGAAACAAAAACCGCCGCGCCGAAATTCCTGATACTGTAAGCCCTGCAATCGCGGCGCATGCGCCGGGCACGCTCTCCACCAGAATTTCCCTTTGGATGCACCTTCGAACCAGTTCTTCCCCTGGGTCGGAAATCAGCGGCGTCCCTGCGTCAGACAACAACGCGACCTGTTTTCCCTGCTCAAGCATTTGCAGCAGCGCGTCATACCTTCCCTCTTGGCTGTGCTCATGAAAGCTCACCATTTGCTTTTTAATTTCAAAATGGTTCAATAGCTTTGCTGTTCGCCGGGTATCCTCCGCCGCAATGATATCTGCCTCGCGCAAAACCCGCAGCGCGCGCAGCGTAATATCCTCCAAATTTCCAATGGGTGTGGCTACAATATAAAGTATTCCCTTTTCCATACTATTCCTGCCGTTCCCTGTTATAGATACGCATAACCTCTTGCGTTTCGTTTCCGTCCCCGTCCTCCAGCACCAGCGGCGGCCGAACGATTAAATGCTCTGCCGCATCCTTCATTCCACAAATAAGTGCATATTTTGGCTCCGCGCCTTCCCTCGCCTGCACAAGCCGCAGTATTTTCGGCTCAATCCTCTGTTCTTTCATTTTATAAAAAATCTCGGGCAAGCGAGACGCCTTGTGGATCATATAAAGCCGCCCTCCCGATTTTAATACCTCACCCGCAGCCGCCAGTATTCCATCCAGCGTAATCAATACTTCCTTCCGGGCAATCCTGTGGCATGCAGAGCCTCTGGCCAGCCCATCTTTCTCCTTTTCGTACGGCGGGTTTACAACAACGACATCGTACCCCCGCCCCAAAACCGAAGCGGCGGCTTTTATATCTCCTTTAAAAATGCTGACGCGGTTTTCCAGCCCGTTGAGGGCCACATTACGCACTGCAATTTCGTAAAGCGCTTGCTGTATTTCCAGGCCATAATACGAAGCGTCCTCCTGCCGTCCATATAAAAGCAACGGCAATACGCCGGTTGCAGTGCCAAAGTCTGCAACCCGTTCCCCTTTTTTTACTTCCGCAAAATCTGCAAGCAATACCGCGTCCGTACCAAAACAAAACAATGCTGGATTTTGGATTAGCCGCAGCCCTTTCAATTGCAAATCGTCGATCCGTTCCATAATGCTTATTATACCATATATCATTCCCCCAACAACACAAAACCAATCTGCACCTCTTCAATTTAAATTTTTACAAAATAATAAGAACAGGCTGTTCCCAGTATGTTATAATGTATAGGTTGTATTTTATATAGCACAAGCAAGAAGGAGCAATTATGAAATCGTTCAAGAAAATCATTACAGTATTCGTTGCAGCAATGCTTTTGTTTAGTTTAGCTGGTTGCTCCGGCTCCAAACAGCCGGAAGCAGAGGCAAGCGAGCAGCCTACCGTCCTTAGTTCGACAGCACAGCCGTCGGAAGACGCCACCGAAGCAATATCCGAACCTGTGATTGTCGTTCCGTCGCAGGAGCCCGAAGTAAGCGACGATGCTCCCCAAGAGACCACACCAAACGCCACAGACGCGCAGACCTCTTTTTCGCAGCTTCACCTTGGCGATAATTTTATTCCACCCAAAAGCATAGACGGCATCGACCCGCTGAACGATAAAGTGGTCGCACTGACGTTTGACGACGGCCCCCACCCTGAATACACCGGCCAACTGCTGGATATTTTAAAAGCCAACGGTGTTGTAGCGACATTTTTCCTTGTGGGCGAAAACGCGGAGCGCTACCCAGATATTATTAAACGCATCTACGACGAAGGTCACGAGATCGGTACGCACAGCTACGACCACCCCGACCTGCGCAAGCTTTCGCTGGACCAGATATTGAGCGATCAATACGGCAAAACCAACGACGCCATTGAAGCTGCCATCGGCCTGCGCGCCACAATAGACCGCCCCCCTTATGGCGGCATGAATACCGAGCTTGCAGAACAGATCGGCCGTGAGCAGGTTATGTGGGATGTCGACCCGGAGGACTGGAAGGATGAATACAAAAATTCCGAAAGCCTGTTCAACAATGTTATCCACGGTGCAAATACAGGCATTGGCGTGCGCGACGGCTCTGTTGTTCTTTCGCACGATATCCACAAAACAACCGTCGAGGCATACGACAGTATTATCAAAGAGCTGAAAAACCAGGGATATACCTTTGTGACCATCACACAAATGATGCAAATAGCTGAAGCGCGGGGCAAGGACGTCGGCTATATATTCAACGGCGCGCCGTCTGCCGCGCAGGCGCAG